>NZ_JASOMS010000007.1:0-129403 GCF_030216865.1 Pauljensenia sp. UMB6358
GGTCAGTAGTCTTGGGCTACTGACCCCGCCACACGTGTTGAACAATCTTAAACGCTACCTAGCCTCCCTGGGCTTTCCATGCTCTGGGCACTTTCAGTGCCGTCCATATCCGGTTTTTCCCCTGGAACGGGGGCCTCACGCCTAGAAGTGGACGCAACCGATCCGTCAGCCACGATCTGAGACGCCGCGTCTTGGGATGAAGATTGAGCGGGGGCCTCGTTGACGTGCGTCTTCGACGCGTACGATGCTGCGACCATTTCATCGAGCATTCCAGGAGGACCGCCGGGACGATCCTGCTTTGTTGCCAGCTCTGGCATGGAGTCATATCCGTGCAGGTAGAGGAACGTGGCATTCAAGAACGCCGCAATCGGAACACCGAAAACAGCGCCAGGAATGCCGCCCAGCGAACCAGCGCCTGCCACGACAAGCAACACGGCTATCGGGTGAAGAGAAACAGCGTGAGACATCAACAGAGGCTGAAGAAGATTCGATTCGATCTGCTGAACAACCAAGATAACAACCAGCATGATAACGCCAGCCGTAATCCCCTGATCAACCAAAGCAACCAAAACAGCGATGGCACCAGACACCATTGCGCCAGCAATCGGAACGAAGGACGCAAAGAATACGACCACAATGATCGGAAGAACCATGGGGAGCCCTAAGAAGAAGGCTCCCAAACCGATACCCACCGCGTCGATAGCGGCAACTTGAATCTGGGTTCGAACGTACGAACCGAGCGTCACCCAGCCACGAATCGCAGATTCGTGCAGAGGAGTACGTGCCGGAGCTGGGAACAGTCGCACAATCCACAGCCAGATTGTGCGTCCCTCTTTAAGGAAGAAGAACAGGCAGAACAGCATGATCAGGAAGCCGGAAACCAGCGATACCACCGAGGATGTGACCGAGTAGGCCTGGCTGAAAATCTGCTGCACGTTCTGCTGCACATAGTTGGTAATCTGAGTCATCGCACTGGTGACAACGTTGTCGAAGACCGTCATGTCGATCTTCCATGGCAACTGAGCCAACCAGTCACGGAACGTATCAAGACCACCGCTAGCCTTCCTCATCAGATCAGGCAACTGCATGGCAATTTCTGTTCCCGCCTGCGACAGAGCACCGGCGACAAGCGCAACCAGGAATAGCAGACCCAGAGCTGCTGCCAGCGTCCTCGGGAGCTTTGCCTTTACTGTCAGCCAACGCACAAGCGGTTCAAGTAAGACAGCAAGAAGCAAAGCGATCGCGACGGAAATAATCAGCGTCCAGATCTTGGAGGCAGCCCACGCGATACCCGCAGTTGCGATCGCAACGACAATCAGACGCCATGACAGTGCGGCAGATAAGCGAAGGGGCCAGGGAACGGACCTTGTTGCATCGCGTTCACTTTCAAGCGTATCCCCGCGGTGAAACTCCATCGTGGGCTCTTCTGCGCCGACGGCATTCTTGTGCTCCGCTTCTGACGCAAACCGAGCAACAAACGCACCAAGGCGCGCTTTGTTCCGTCCGCTGCGATCAAACATCGCGACCCCTTTCACTGTTGAACTGTTTCAAGACTACCCAAGACCATGTACAAATTCCTTTGTAGCCTATTTCCTCCTCCTGTCGCGCCTTGGCGTATTCAGTGTTTGGATGAAGCCATGAAAAACCTGACTGACCTTTTCAGCGGTGGCAGTTTCATTGCCCCTGTCGCTCTCAACGCTCCCATTCACACCGAGCCCGGAAAAAACGAAGAAATCATTTATTTTGCAGCGGGGTGTTTCTGGGGAGTCGACAAAGCCTTCTGGAATACTCCGGGGGTCGTTGCAACCGCAACGGGCTACATGGGTGGCACGCTGGAAAACCCCTCCTACGACGACGTCTGTAGCGGGCTGACCGGCCACGCTGAAACCGTGCGTGTTGTCTATTCAACCGAAAAGACCAGTGTGGCTCAGCTCATTTCCCTCTTCTTTGAGATTCACGATCCGACTCAAGTGAACCGCCAGGGTAACGACCGTGGGCCCCAGTATCGCGGTGCAATCTGGATTTCGACGGATGAACAGTTGGCAGTGGCTCTCGCTGCCCGTGATGCGTATCAAGAAAAGATCAGCGAAGCTGGCTTCGGCCAAATCGCAACTGAGATCGCCCCCGCATCCGAAGCCGGTCAATTCTGGTACGCAGAGGACTATCACCAAAAGTACCTGTTTAAGAATCCCAACGGATACGAATGCCACGCACGAACAGGGATCCCCTGCCCGATCGTCTAGTCACCTCGCATGTCAACACCCAACGTTTTCCGTTCGGCTTGTGCGCATATATACGAGGCCGCGCCCGCAGCAACGCATTGTGCTTGCTACGGGCGCGGTTCGTTGTCTCTGAACTCAGGCAACGCCCATGATGTCGGTGACGAACACCAGCGTGTCACCGCCACCGATACCTGCCTGCGGAACACCACGTGCGCCATAGCCGTATTCCGGCGGAATGGAGAGCAGAACGCGCGAACCAACGCGGTGGCCCAGCAGGCCCTCGTCCCATCCGCGGATGACCATGCCAACGCCGATCTGGAAACTCAGGGTCGCCCCACGATCGTAGGAGTTGTCGAAGATATCGCCACCGAACACCTGGCCAAGGTAGTGGCAGTGGATGGTGTCTCCGGCTTCAACGACATCGCCGTCGCCTTCTGTCAGGACCTCGACAAGAAGTTCGTCGGAGGGAGCATTTTCGAAGGCGAGCTGAGGCTTACGGGCAAAGTCGCCGGTAACAGTGATGTTTTCCATGAGGATTCCTTCAAGATTCGTGATGCACGGTAAAGATTCGATTCCTTGCGTTGGAATCGGAGAGAAAGAGTCAGTTGTCCCTGAATGCTGCGATGAGTCGCAGAATCTCTAGGTACATCCACACGACGGTGACCAGAATACCGAAAGCACACATCCACGCATACTTTGCAGGAACGCCCTGCTCTACACCGATTCGCGCTTGGTCAAAATCGCCGATCAGACAGGCTGCTCCAACGAAGACAGCCAGCAGACCAACGACAATGCCCAGCGGAATACCCATCACAGTAATCGAGTCGAAGCCACCGGAGGAAAGGACACCCGTCAGGGTCAAAACCCATGACAAGAGTCGGTAAACGAGGATGCCGATCAGTGCAATCAGCGTGAACTTCATCAGCTTCGACGAATTACGGACCTTACCGGAAGCAAAGAGCGCAAGGGTCACACCGAAGACGGCGGCCGTCGCAACGAGTGCTTGAACGACGATTCCGGGGTACATCAATTCGAAGACGGCAGAAACTGCGCCAAGAGCCAAACCCTCGAAGGCTGCATAAGCGAGGATCAGAGCGGGACGAATCGTCTGAGAGAACGAATTCACCATCGCCAGAATGAAGCCAACAAGCACGCCAACACCGGACAGCGCGATCGCCATCGACGGGTTCACGGCAGACAGCATCCACGTTGCCGTAGCGGCAACCAGCAGGACACCCAGGGAAATTCCGGTCTTCATAATGACGTCGTCGTAGGTCATCACTCCACGGTCAACAGCATCCGCGGCCGGCGCTTGGTACATCGACTCCATCTGAGACTGCGTGTACTGCCCGTAGTCCATCGACGAGGCCGACCCAGCTTGGGTGGAATACGAGTTCGCCGCCGAATATGGGTAACGCTGATCCGCAGCGTTAGCGGCGCTCGGTTGCGATGATGGAGTGTATCCGGGCATTGTGGGGTATCCCGCCGGCGTGTACTGCGATTCCTTCGCCCACTGAGTTTCAAGCTTGTCAAAAACTGGGTTAGACAACTTCTGGCCTCCTAGGTCTTACGTGTCTATCTCTATTGTCCCATGACTATCACGGACTTTCCCTAGAAGAAACCGCACAAAACCGCCACAAAACCTGTGTCTTTCCTGAAAACACTCGTCCCCACCAGACGGAGAAGGCCTAAGAAAGCGGTGAACAAGCGCGCATGGCCGGCAGATCCTTATGCTCAGGCAGTGCGTTCTTTAGGTTAGAATGAGACGCGCACATGCGCGGCCCCCATGGCCCAATTGGCAGAGGCAACCGACTTAAAATCGGTGTGTTGTCGGTTCGAGTCCGACTGGGGGTACTTTTCACTCCCCACCTATCTCAGGCAATTCCTCTGGGCCTAGGCAAGCGATATGGCAATGCCATCAAGAATGTCATGCTCGGACGTCACAACATGGTCAATGACACTCCCCTGCTCAGTTGCGCGAGCAACAACACGCTTGACGATACGGCTCCAAATCAGCGCACCCGCCGCAATCACATCTTCACGCCCCTCAGGCATAAACCCGAGAGCGGCCTTCACCTTCGTCGGTTGATCCACCATGAAACGCACCGCTTGATCAATCTGATCAAGACTCAACGACGCACCGTGAATGAGTTCCGGCTGGTATGTCGCAAGCCCCAAAGCCTGAGCGGTCAACGTCGTGACAGTGCCAGCAACACCCACCAATGTCTTCACACGCTCAAGGTCAACAACCTTTTGCGCCCCATCGAGCTGTTCATCAATCCACTCGATTGCACGCTCTTGATGAGCAAGGGGAATTCCCGCTTCCGGATCACAGTCAGCAAAGAATTTTTCTGTCACGCGCACTGCACCCATATCGACAGAAATTGCCTGACGAACCTCAGTATCGCCCAAGACCAGTTCGGTCGAGCCACCACCAATATCGACGACAAGCATCGGGCTTTCGACGCCTGCCCCTAGGTCAGAGACTGCGCCCGAGAAAGACAGGGCGGCCTCGAGCGTTCCTTCAACAACCTCCGGCTCGATGCCGAGAATCGAACGAACAGCATCGATAAATTCATCACGATTGGACGCATCCCGCGACGCAGACGTCGCCACAAACCGCACCTTCGACGCACCCAGGCGGGAAATCATGCGCTCATACTCAACAACGGCATCAATTGTGCGATCAATCGCAGCCGGATCGAAACGACCCGTCTTATCTACTCCCTGCCCCAAGCGAACAATACGCATCTGACGAGTCAAATCAGTCAGGCGCACACCGTTTTCATCACGCTCCACATCGGCAACAAGCAACCTGATGGAGTTCGTTCCACAATCAATACCAGCGACACGATTCATTAAATACACATTCCTTTTCGGGGCACACTCCCAAGCTACGCCGTCACCTAATCAACGACACCATCATTGCCACACAACAACCGCCGGTCGGAAACCACCAATTAGCAGGAGCAGTGCTGAGCGCTCCACATCCCTCGTTCTTCCATCATCGCTAACGCGCGATCACCAATCGGATTCACACCGGGACCCGCTGCCAGGGCATGACCAACCAGAGCATGAAGGCACTTGACACGCGTCGGCATGCCACCAGCGGAAACACCCGAGATTTCAGGAACATCCCCCAATTCGAGACGACGTTCAATATAGTCATGATGAGCTGCCTGGTACTGAACGGCAACCTCTTCATCATTGGCCAGCAGGTCATTGAAATCTTCCATGACATGCTCGGCCTCGAGCGTTGAACACGCCTTCACGATCGGAGGGCTGGTCAGATAGAACGTCGTCGGGAACGGACTACCGTCTTCAAGACGCGGGGCCGTCTTCACGACAGTCGGACGGCCGCACACGCAACGTGCACCAATACCGACAACACCACGAGGCACACGATCCAACTGCTCACGCAAAACATCCAGATCTGCTTCGGTAGCGATCGACGGGTCTTTCCCCACTTCGGTCACGATAACGTGCTCCTTACGATTTGGCCGCGACACGCGGCTATTGAGATTGAGCGCTTTGCGCGCCACTGGGCGCTGGCTGATCACCAGACTGCGATGGTACAGCCTTCGACTGACCCACTTCAGCTTCGTCAGCTTCTTGAATCAGTTTACCGACAACTTGAATCCACGGCCTTGCTGGACCTTCAGGCGACGCAGCGTTGATCTGCGCTTTGTCCACATACTCCTCGCCAGGATCAACCACCGCGTACTGCACCTCACCCGGCTTCACGTACCCGAGTCGTTCACGAGCCTGCGAGGCAATGAACTCCGGGTCGCTCCACAAGTCGAGCTGCTCACGCATCTGAGCATTCTGTTGCTTCGTCTGTTCTACCTTCGCGGTGATGTCGCGAAGCTCCTGCTCCTGTTTCCACCACGCATACAAATTGGGGACGAGCAATGCCCCAAGCACACCAACAAGAACAACAACGGAGAGCAAACGCGTCGAAAGCTCCAGACCGCCAACAAGGAACGTCTTTCCTTCAGCAAGACGGCGTTCTTGGCGAGCTTTCTTCTCTTGACGACGCTCGCGAACTTTAGCTCGACGGCGTTCTTCACGACTCTGCGGAACACGTGCAGGACGGAACTGATGAGCTGAAGCGGCGACATTCGCCTTATGAGCGCTACGAATCTCCCGTGCTCGCTCTAGGCGTTCTGCGGGAGAGGGTGGCACCTGCACATCTGCCTGCACCTTTGCGCTATCAGACTTCTTGGAGCGCTTGAACAAGGATGATTTTTCTGAAGCCTTCTGATCCTTTTTGGGCGCGGTTCCACGCGATAGACCACGATTGTGGTCTGGTCGTCGGGGCGCTTGGGGGCGCTCACTGCGTGGATTACGAGGCATGCTTCTAATGGTGCCCCACTTCGGGCTTTGGCGCGCGTCAGCCTAACGGCGAGCCGAAGCGTGCACCTGTGATGTGCTCCAACTTTTAGGTTTCATTGACTTGATACAGCAGTGGGCCCCGAACCGACGGTTCGGGGCCCACACGTCGCCTCAGCGCGTGAGCACATCGTCGACGAAGCGTTTTTCCTAGCTACGCTCAGTTCAGCGACCGAGGCGCGGGAAGGAGGAACGGCCAGCGTAAACAGCTGCATCGCCGAGTTCTTCTTCGATGCGCAGAAGCTGGTTGTACTTGGCAACGCGCTCGGAACGAGCCGGTGCGCCAGTCTTGATCTGACCGGAGTTGGTGGCAACTGCGAGGTCAGCAATGGTGACGTCTTCGGTCTCGCCGGAACGGTGCGAGGTCATCGAACGGTAGCCGTTACGGTGTGCTTCCTCAACCGCATCGAGGGTTTCGGTGAGCGAACCGATCTGGTTGACCTTAACCAGCAGAGCGTTGGCGGCGCCAAGCTCGATGCCCTTGCGCAGACGCTCCGGGTTGGTAACGAAGAAGTCATCGCCAACGAGCTGGACGCGATCGCCGATCTTGTCGGTGAGGGACTTCCATGCATCCCATTCGTCTTCCGACAGCGGGTCTTCGATGGAAACCAGCGGGTACTTCGAGATGAGGTTCTCGTAGTACTCAACCATGTACTCGGTCGTGCGGCCTTCGCCTTCGAACTGGTACAGGCCGTCTTTGAAGAACTCAGAGGAAGCAACGTCGAGGGCGAGAGCAACGTCTTCGCCGGGCTTGAAGCCGGCCTTTTCGATTGCTTCGATGATCAGGTCGAGTGCTGCAGCGTTGGACTCGAGGTTCGGGGCGAAACCGCCTTCGTCACCGAGGCCGGTGGACAGACCGCGTTCCTTGATGACGCCCTTGAGGGTGTGGTAGACCTCTGCGCCCCAACGGAGGGCTTCGCGGAAGGTCGGTGCACCGATCGGAGCGATCATGAATTCCTGGATGTCAACGTTGGTGTCGGCGTGCGAACCACCGTTGAGGATGTTCATCATCGGGACGGGCAGAACGTGAGCGTTCGGGCCACCGAGATACTGGTAGAGCGACAGGCCAGCGGACTCAGCTGCTGCGTGTGCAACGGCGAGGGAAACACCGAGGATGGCGTTTGCACCAAGCTTGCCCTTGTTCGGGGTGCCGTCGAGATCCAGCATGATCTGGTCGATGGTGCGCTGATCTGCAGCGTCCTCGTCGATCAGTTCGGGGGCGATGATGTCGTTCACTGCGTCAACGGCGTCCTGAACACCCTTGCCCAGGTAACGGCCCTTGTCGCCGTCGCGACGCTCAACTGCTTCAAATGCGCCGGTGGAAGCGCCTGAAGGCACGGATGCACGTGCAAGCGTTCCGTCTTCGAGCAGGACCTCAACCTCAACGGTCGGGTTACCGCGCGAGTCCAGAATCTCGCGAGCTGCAATAGCCTCAATCCTTGCCACGTCATTCTCCAATCGATCAATTTCGTGGACTGTTGTCAGTCATAACGGTAGTACGTTTGCGGCCGTTCGGCCTAGTTGCAGACGCAAATCTGAACAAGCATTCACGTCTTGTGGGGTGCGATGATCCGTTCAGCCGCCTTTGGTCCCGATCTTTGACGGAACCAAGGAGGAATGGATCACACGATCACTCGCCAGACCCAGCTCCGCCACCGGTCTGGCCAGCCGTGAAAACGGAAGCATCCACAACGTCACCGAAGATCGGTGACTTGAGGCTGCCATCTTCTTCAATCGTGCCGTAACGAGGGTTGATGTCAACCTGCTGCGTAGCAGCGATTTCCTTGTAGTCCTCAGCGAGGGTGGCAAGCGCATCCTGGCCCATCTGGTCCAGCTGAGCTTTAATCACCGAGTAGCGAAGAATCTCGGTCAGAACGGGGCTGAAGTCACCGGATGGAGCATGAATACGTCCCTGGTCAACAAGCGACGCAACGAACTCATTCACCTGCTCATCGGTTGCAGAAATCTGGTTCTCATTAGCCAGCTGCGTGAACTTCAAAGCATCGGGAAGCATGGCAACAAGGGTTGCGCGACCCATCGGCTGGCCGGTCAACTCAGCGTACTGGGAAAGGGCGTCTGAAACATCAGCTTCGGAGTAGTTGACGCCGTTCACTGAAACTGCGGTGCCCGGGTGTGCCGAGCATGCTCCGAGTCCCAGGATGGAAATGCTTGCTACAGCAACCATTGCTGCTTTCTTTACGCTGAACACGTAGGTCCTCCCTGCCGTATAGCCCATGTTGGCCACGATTATTTTATGACACGTTCCTTTAAAAGTGCTGAAAGCGCCATGATGATGAAATCAGGCGTTAAAAGGGACAAGAATCTTCGTTACCAAAGTTTCAACCCAATCCAGCAACGCTTCATCCGTGAGCGGTTCTCCGCCGATTCGACTAGTCATGGGAAGGGGAACCATGACCTGTCGAACAGCAGCTTTAATGACCGCACCCGGGTGTAAACGCTTCAAGCGAAGAACCTGAGACTCGCGCAGGTCTACCGGACCAACACGCAGATACTTGCCCTGGGTCACGATCTCTTCAATACCGGTTGCGCGCACGATAGTGCGAAGGCGAGCAACATCGAACAGCAATTCCACATTGCGGGGCAACGGCCCGTATCGGTCAATCAGTTCCTCGCGCACATCGGCTGCTCGCTCGGGCGACGTGATCGACGCAATCTTGCCGTATACCTCCAAGCGCAGACGCTCACCGGGCACATAGTCCTCAGGAATGTGGGCATCAACGCTCAGATCCATCCGCAGGTCGCTCTTCTCTTCAGGAGCCTCGCCACGATAGGCTGCGACCGCATCGGCGACCATCCTCACATACAGGTCGAAGCCAACCCCTTCAACATGACCGGATTGAGCCCCGCCCAGCAGGTTGCCGGCACCTCGGATCTCTAGATCCTTTTGTGCGACAGCAAGCCCTGCACCCAGGTCGGTATTCGCAGCGATAGTCTTCAGGCGCTCATGCGCGGTTTCCGTCAGAGTCTTGTCCGCCGGATAGAAGAAATACGCATACGCACGCTCGCGGCCTCGTCCCACTCGACCACGCAACTGGTGCAATTGGGACAAACCGAACACATCGGCGCGATCCACGATCAGCGTATTCGCATTGGAAATATCCAAGCCGGTTTCCACAATGGTGGTACACACCAGAACGTCGAACTCGTGGTTCCAGAAGTCGACGATCACGTCCTCTAGCTGGTGTTCGCTCAGTTTTCCGTGAGCGATCCTCACGCGCGCCTCGGGAACGAGTTCCTGAATGTGGGCTGCGACCTTCGAAATTGAATCCACGCGATTGTGGACAAAAAACACCTGTCCGTCACGCAGCAACTCACGGCGAATTGCCGCACTGACCTGCGCATCCGTGTACGCTCCAACAAAAGTCAAAACCGGCTGGCGTTCTTCTGGTGGAGTCTGCAGAATCGACATCTCGCGAATACCTGACACTGCCATTTCCAGCGTTCTTGGGATCGGCGTGGCCGACATCGACAGCACATCCACGTCGGTGCGCAGCGCCTTCAGCGTCTCTTTATGCTCAACGCCGAAACGCTGTTCCTCGTCAATCACGACAAGGCCGAGGTTCTTGAACACCACCGTTCCCGTCAGCAAGGAATGAGTGCCAATCACAAGGTCAACGCGCCCCGAGGCAAGCCCCTCTTTCACCTCTTGCGTTTCCTTCGGCGTTGAAAAACGCGAGAGGGACGCAATGGTCACGGGGAAGCCCGCGTAGCGTTCGGTGAAAGTTTCGACATGCTGTTGTACAAGCAGGGTCGTCGGAACAAGCACAGCAACCTGCTTGCCATCTTGAATTGCTTTAAACGCAGCGCGAACAGCGATTTCGGTCTTTCCGTATCCGACATCGCCCGTCAGCAGGCGATCCATGGGGATCGGCTTCTCCATATCAGCTTTCACTTCATCAATCGTCACCAGCTGATCGGGGGTTTCCACATATGGGAATGCATCCTCAAGTTCGCGTTGCCACGGAGTATCGGGGCCGAACGCGTGTCCTTTGGTTGCTTGGCGAGCAGCGTAGAGGCGAATAAGTTCCTTGGCAATCTCGTTGACCGCTTTCTTCGCCTTCGCTTTCCGCTTCGCCCAGTCAGCTCCACCCATCTTCGTCAGCGTCGGCTGATCCGAACCCGTGTACTTGGAAATCTGTCCAAGGGCATCGGTCGGAATAAACAGCTGATCCCCACGCTGGCCTCTCTTTGAAGGCGCGTACTCCAAAACCAGATAGTCACGGGTGACAGATGCGGAGCCACGTCCCACGGTGCGCGAGACCATCTCAATGAATCGGCCGATACCATGTTGCTCGTGGACGATGTAGTCACCCGGGTGCAGTGACAGCGGGTCGACACCCTTCTTGCGACGCGAGGGCATCCGTCGCATGTCCCGGGTTGTAGAACCCGTACGACCCGTCAGATCCGACTCCGTGAGGATAACGAACTGCTCACCCGGCAGGACAAAACCCTGTCCAGCTTGCGCGGTCGTAACGGCAACCGAACCGGCTTCGACAGGAGTCTCAATATCATCACGCAGAGTTGCCCGAACCCCTGCTTCAGCCATAATTGTGCGGATTCGGCGTGCAGGACCGGGGCCTTCAGTTGTGATGACAATCCGCCAGCCCTGCGACGCAAGCTGCTTCAAATCTGCGCTCGCCGACACAAAATCGCCCCTGTACGAGCGTACGTCACGCGCTCCCATGCTCATCAGAGTTGGGGACGCAACCACTGCCTTCGTCTCTTCCGCGAGCGCGTCGGAAGTGTCCTCGCCAAGCGCGTCGGAAGTGTCCTCGCCAAGCGCGTCGGCAAGTTCGGGTGGGGGGAGCGTGGTCAATTCCCACCAGGCACGATCGTCCGACTTCCAGATGTCCTCGTACTGAAGGAACGAGGCCTCGCCTGCTTGAATGGGCACGTGCCCCCCACCGGCGGCGGCGGACCAGGCGGCCGCTAAGAATTCTTCGGTCGTTGCGATCAGGTCTTGGGCGCGGGCAGCGATCCTCTCCGGGTCGCAGGCGATAATCGGGCTATCTGCGGGCAGAAGGTCAAGCAGACGATCCATGCCGGAGGTCAGAACCGGTGCCAGGGATTCAATGCCGGGCGCCGCGATACCTTCGGAAGCGAGTGCCAGCATTTCTGCCGCTCCTGGAAGCTCGGTGGCCAGTTCGCGTGCGCGAGCTCGCACGGCCCTATTGAGCAGGAGCTCACGGCATGCGGTTGCCCAGAGGCCGTCCGGTGCTTCCCCTAAGGTTCGCTGGTCTTGAAGAGAGAAGGCACGAATCTCGTCGACTTCGTCCCCCCACAACTCGATGCGTAGTGGATGCGCTTCCTGAGGCGGGAAAACGTCAAGGATTCCACCGCGAACGCTAACTTGTCCGCGAGATTCGACCATGTCGGTGCGCTGGTATCCCAGTTCGGTCAGTCGGTCGACAAGATCCGTCAAGTCAACACGATCCCCGACTTTGACGCGTACGACTTCAATGTCAGCCAGACCTCGAATAATTGGCTGGAGGAACGCGCGGATCGGGACAACAAGAACCGAAAGTGGACCCGCATGCGGATCGCCTGCAACGGGATGGACCAGCCTGCGGAGCACAGCAATACGACGGGCCATCGTGTCGACCTGAGGTGAAAGACGCTCATGCGGGAGCGTTTCCCAGGAAGGGAACATTTCAACACTGTCCGTCCACGACCTCAGAGCAGCAGTCAAACGTTCAGCTTCACGCCCTGTCGCAGTCAGGGCAATCAGTGGCTGTGCCTGTCCGTATTCGCTTAGAGCAGCAAGAACGGGCGGATGCGCGCCAGCGGGAGCAACAAAACAACCGTTCCGTGCCGACGAGATCGAACCGCATGCCTGATCAAGTGCAGAATCTGAGGCAATGATGCCTTTTAAACCGGTAAGGTTCACTCTTTACTTCCCTGAGTTCGCTGAGTGCAGAGCCATCTGAGTCGGAGCAAAACCGTTTGTCACGATGGATTCGACAACATCGGCAGCATTTTCAAAGGTCACGTCCCATTCGGGGCGGTCTTTGGCGCTCAGACGAGCAAGAACAAAGTCTGCGGGGGCCTGCCTGCCTGGCGGGCGACCGATACCAATACGCAGGCGATGATAGTCCTTCGTTCCAAGGACCTGAGAAATGGACTTCAACCCGTTGTGGCCACCTTCGCCACCGCCCTTTTTCAAGCGAAGCTCATGCGCCGGAAGATCCAGATCATCGTGAATGACTAGAAGATGACCGGCATCGATTCCAAGGAACTTCATCAGTCGGCCAACCGGGCCACCCGAGGTGTTCATATAGGAATCCGACTTTGCAAGCACAACCTTCGGACCGGGCACACCACCGGGAAGAATTCCAAGACGCACATCCGCTACGTGGGTGCCACTTCGATGAGATGACCACGATGCACCTGTACGTTGGAGCAACACATCTTCGGTCAACTGACCGACATTGTGACGGGTCACAGCATACTGCTCCCCCGGATTACCAAGGCCAACAACAAGCCACGCGGATGAAGACGTCATACGTCGATTCTGCCATTAGCGTCCACACAATGACGTATAAGGCGTTGCACACCACGCGGACCGAAGTGGGTTAGCGGGCATATGCGTTGCTCACGTAGGCTTGTCAACAGCTACTCCGTTTGTTCACCATCTACCCTAGGCATTGCAATGTTTCTTCCTCAGCGTTCCCCCGGCCAAGACTGGCTCGGTGTCGTTGTTGCAATCCCGGAGCCGTGGGTCACACAGCTGACAGAACTTCGCTTGAACCTCGGAGATCTTCAAGGGTCGATGGTGCCGGCGCACATTACGATCCTTCCGCCGACGCCGTTCCCCTCGGGCGAGCGTCCCGAAGTCATTCGTCACCTGCGTGAAGTGGCAAAACACCACCGCCCCTTCCGCGTGGCCCTCAAAGGCAGTGGCTCATTCCGTCCGATTTCACCGGTTGCCTTCCTCAATGTGGATCACGGTGCGCGTGAATGTGAAAGCCTCGCCGACGAAGTCCGCACTGGGCCGCTGAACATCGAGCAACGTTTCCCCTACCACCCGCACGTCACCTTGGCGCAGGGTCTTGAGGATCCTGTGCTTGACTTGGCCGAAGATATCGGCGATACCTTCGAAGCCTCGTGGATTGTCCCCGGATTCCGCCTCGACAAAGTCGATGAACGAGGTATGTACTCCACCATGGCCCTATTCGACTTCGAAGCAGCCACACTCTAATCTCTTCACCCCCTCGCTCAGGGGATCCGTCACGTTCGTTGTGTCCACTCATCCGCCACCGTTACGGTGAATACATGACGAAAGAACAGGTGGCCTCGTCCCCTCAAACACAAGAGGATGCCATCCCCACTTCCGCACCCCCGCGTCTCGGCGACGCGCTCCGCGCCCCGACCCTGGGCGATAAGGTCGCCCAACTTGGCGCCTGGTGGGCACATACGCGCCTGGCGCGCATGCTCGCACGCTACAACGGGGTCTCCGGCAACCTAATTTCTTCAGGCATGGCCCTGACCGCAATCCTGTCATTGACCGCCGCTTTGACCGTTCTTGTCACTGTTTTCCTGTCGATCATCGGCGACAATCAGGAGCTCCGCACCGCATTCTTCGATGCGATTGCGCATGCCATCCCATCCCTGATCCAAACAGATGACAACCCGAACGGCATGGTCAGCCCCGATGATTTCGTGATGACCGGAGCCGTGTCGATCACCGGCATCATCGCTCTTGCGATCATGACGTGGAGTGCCATCGGCGTGATTGGACAGCTCGCGAATTCGATTCGCAAAATGTTCGCGATCCCCACGGTCCCCGACAATCCGGTGATACAGATTCTGCGTAACGCGCTGGGGGCACTCGGCCTTGCGCTCTCCATCATTCTGGGCGCCGGCCTTGGCATTGTCGTCGATCTTGGTGGCCAGTGGATCCTAGGCACGATTGGTTTGTCTTCCGGACCCGTTGCCACCGGCCTGCTGAAAATTGCTTCCTACGTGGTCGCTTTCGTCGTCTATGCGCTGGTCACTTGGCTTCTCATCTGGGTTGTCGCACGCGTTCATCCTCCGCGCAAAGACCTGATCTGGGGGCTGGCAATCATCTCAGTCGCATCGATCGTGCTACGAATTCTTGGCACGTCTGCAGTCAGCGCTTCGTCGAGCCCACTCCTTGCGGCGGGCGCTTCCATCATCACGCTGATCCTCTGGATCAACCTACAAATGAGAGCTTTCCTGATGGCATGCGCGTGGATGGCAAACCCGCCGGCACCCGGAAAGCCCGCGGATGCTGACGAAGTCCATTTCACAGAACGCCCGAACTACATCACCTGCTCGGATCCGCGAACACTGCTCTGGCCACACCACCCGATTTCCGGGGAAGTTCGCCCCGACCCGTTGTATTCGGCAAGCCGTGACTTGGAGTGGCAGACGATCAAGTAACTGCCCTCCGCCGTTAGTTCACGAGGCCGGGCAAGCTGAATACGACTGTGGGGGAACACCAGATGGTGTTCCCCCACTTCGCTTGTTTCATGCTCGAGTTGAAAAGAAATCCAGAAGATTCCCTTCCAGGACCCACGACAGCCCTAGCGGTCAAACCTGGTAGGTCACGGTGAGTGGTGCATGATCAGAGAATCGCTGGTCGTAAGCCTGAGCGCGCCCGATCGCGAATGCAGTCGCGGTCGATGCCAGAGTCGGAGTTGCATAGTGATAGTCGATGCGCCAGCCCGTGTCGTTATCGAAGGCTTTGCCTCGCCACGACCACCACGTGTACGGCCCCTGCACGTCACCGGCTAGGTCACGAACAACGTCATGCCAGCCGGCATCGACCCAATCGTTTAAGAATACGATTTCCTCGTCCAAGACACCCGCACGTTTATTGTGGTTCGGCGTCCAGTTCTTTATGTCCTGACGTGAGCGAACAACGTTGTAGTCACCGCAGACGACAGCCTTTTCACCCGACGCAAGAATCTCAGCCATGCGCTCGCCAATGCGAGGCAGATGAGCCATCTTCGCTTCTTGCTTCGGCGTATCCTTTTCACCCGAATGGAAGTATGCGGACACAACACGAACACTCTGAGAGTCCGCGGTGACAACGGCTTCAATCCAACGCCCAGAGTCAACGTCAGTGTCCGAGTCCCCCAACCCTGCGCGAACATCATCTAGGGTTGCACGGCCTCGTCGCACTGCAATCGCAACACCCGCGCGACCTTTGATGCGACACGGCTCGGTGGCAAGCAACCACTCTTGCCCCAAGATGTCTTCGGTGATCTGAGTATCGGCGCGCACTTCCTGCATCAGCAGAACATCCGGGTCTTCGACCGCAATCCAATCAAGAAAACCACGTTTTACCGCTGCGCGGATCCCGTTCAGGTTAATGCTTGTAATCTTCACGCTTATCCCTTGTGCGTTGAATTCGGCAGGGTGTCAGTCGCCCAGCGTGGCAACCATGACCGCCTTGATCGTGTGCATACGGTTTTCTGCCTGATCGAAGACGATCGAAGCGCCTCCTTCGAAGACCTCGTCGGTCACTTCGATACCATCCATACCGGTGGCTTCAAACAGCTGCTCACCGATCACGGTCTTACGATCGTGATACGCCGGCAGGCAGTGCATGAACTTTGCCTGCGGGCCAGCCTTTTCCATCAGCGAAGCATTCACCTGGTAGTCACGTAGCATCTCGATGCGTTCATTCCAGACATCTTTCGGCTCACCCATCGACACCCAAATGTCAGTGTGGACGAAGTCAACACCCGCAACACCTTCATCAACGTTGTCGGTCACCGTCACCTTCGCACCGGTTTCTTCGCCAATACGGCGTGCGTGAGCGATGCATTCTTCATCCGGCCAAAGTTCACGCGGCGCAACAATGCGGACATCAGCTCCGATCAACGCGCCATTGACCAGCAGGGACCGACCCATGTTGAAACGAGCATCACCAACGTAGGCGTAGGACACCTGATTCAGAGGCTTACCAGCGTGTTCACGCATGGTCAGTGAATCGCAGAGCATCTGAGTCGGATGCCAGTCATCGGTCAGACCATTCCACACCGGAACACCGGAGAGCTCCGAAAGAACCTCAACCTTTTCCTGCTCATCACCGCGGTATTCGATACCGTCAAACATGCGACCCAGAACGCGAGCGGTATCAGCAGTCGACTCCTTGTGTCCCATCTGCGAACCGGAAGGATCTAGATAGGTGGTGTGTGCCCCCTGATCGAAAGCTGCCACCTCGAAGGAGCAACGCGTGCGCGTCGACGTCTTCTCGAAGATCAGCGCAATATTGCGCCCCTTGAGGTGCTGAACCTCGGTACCATTCTTCTTCGCGGCTTTGAGTTCAGCTGCCAGATCAATCAAAGACAGCCATTCGGCAGGAGTGAAGTCGATTTCGCGGAGGAACGGACGACCATGAAGAGCGTGAGGCATGGATGCTCCTTGTGAGATTGTGTAGGTCTGAAAGTAGGAACGTTGAACGTTCGAGGCGTCAAACGTTAAACGCGTGCGGGTAAAGTATCGCGCACAATCGGGCAAGTCATGCAGTGCGCCCCGCCACGTCCGCGGCCAAGTTCATTGCCGGGGATCGTAATGACCTCGAAACCCTGGTCCGAGAAGTAGTCGTTCGACACCGTATTTCGTTCGTATGACATGACGACACCGGGCTCTAGGGCAAGGAGATTCGAACCGTCATTCCACTGTTCGCGTTCGGCGGTCAAAGAATCCGTGGGGACCGTCAGCACGCGGATGGAATCGAATCCCAATCCGGCAGCGATGACGTCATACATCTCATCAGCTTCGTGAACGGTGATATCCAATTCGCCAGCAGCACCGGGGCGAATCACCTGAGTACGAACCTTCCCCAACCCGGCATAGGCAGTAAATGTTGCTTCATCGAGCATCGTGAAAATCGTGTCGAGGTGCATCTGAGCACGCTTCTTTTCGATCTGCAAAACAATCACGGTGGACGCTACTTCGCCGGCAAAAAGCCTGCGAGCAAGACGTTCAATTCCCTGTGCAGTCGTACGTTCTGAGGCGCCAATAATCAGTGTGTCGTTTCCAGCGTTAATGATGTCGCCACCTTCGATTGTGGCCTGGCCGTCAAGAGTCCCGTGATTCCAGAAGGGGATGTTGAGATCAGCGAAACGCGGGTGCAACCGGTAGACGATCTCTTGGTTGATCGTTTCGCGACGACGAGCCTGTTTCCGCATAGACAAAACCGCAACTCCCCCGCCGATCCACGACGAGGTGTCACGAGTGAACAGGTGGTTCGGCAACGGGGCAAGAATGAAGTCATCCAAGTCCATTCCGGAGATCCAGGCGGACTTCGGTTCATCGATCTGTTCTAAAAGCTCACGCTTCGTCATGCCGGCAATCAAGATCTCGGCAAGGTGAGACGAATCCAGTCCGGCTGTAAAAGCGCGGAGTGAATCCAAAGCTGCAGGACCAACCGTTTTATCGGTGAAAACGAGTTCCAGGGCTTCATCACGACCGCCTGGAACTTCGAGGGCTTCAGTCAAAAGAGTCGAAAAATCAAGAACCTCGATGCCATGACGACGCATCTTTGAGGTCATCGCATCGTGTTCTTCTTGGGCGCGCTCCAACCAGATCACGTCATCGAAGAGGAGTTCTTCCATGTTCGTTGGCGTAATACGCGACATTTCGTTACCGGGACGGTGAACGAGGACTGTCTTCAGCGCACCAACTTCAGATGTGACTGACGGATTCAATGAACTCACTATCTTCAACTCCAACATATGTGGCACTGGGGCGGAGCCTCAACGCCAAGGCTCCACCCCACCACCACAAACAGTTACGCGAGGCGCTCTGCTGCCTCGACAACGTTCGTCACCAGGAGCGCGCGAGTCATGGGACCTACGCCCTTCGGGTTCGGGGACAACCACGATGCGACCTGGTCAACACCGTCTGCAACGTCGCCGCGCAGGCGAGCCTTACCGTCTTCACCTTCAACGCGGGATACACCAACATCGAGCACTACTGCGCCCGGCTTCACCATGTCTTTGGTGATCAGTCCAGCACTACCCGCTGCGGCCACGACAACGTCCGCCTGACGCACGTGAGCAGCAAGATCCTTCGTGCCGGTGTGGCAGACGGTGACGGTTGCATTGATTTCCTTGCGGATCAGTAGCAAACCAATCGAACGGCCAACAGTGACACCGCGACCAACAACGCACACATCCTTGCCACGAAGGTCAATGCCGTGTCGTTCCATCAGTTCGATGACGGCGCGAGGCGTGCACGGAAGCGGAGTATCGATCGGCCCAGAGCCACGAAGAACCAAGCGACCAAGGTTCATCGGGTGCAGGCCATCTGCGTCCTTCGCAGGATCAATGCGTTCTAGGATCGCGTTCTGGTCGATGTCCTTCGGCAGTGGCAACTGAACGATGTAGCCCGTGCATGCCGGGTCAGCATTCAACTGGTCAATCGCTGCTTCAATTTCAGCCTGCGAAGCCGTTTCCGGCAGGTCAACGCGGATGGATTCGATACCCACTTCAGCGCAGTCGCGGTGCTTGCCCGCAACGTAGGACACCGAACCGGGATCTTCACCGACGAGGATCGTGCCAAGGCCGGGCACAACACCACGAGCGCGGAGATTCTTCACACGCTGGGCAAGTTCCGCCTTGATTGTGGCAGCTGTACCCGCACCGTCGAGGACCTTAGCGGGCCCTTCCCAGGGAGCCCTCATTCGCCAAGTCCAACGTAGAGCGGACGAGCGTCGGTCAGAGCCTTCACGCGTGCGCACAGGCCGTCAACGTCAACCGATGCGCCCGATGCCCCCTGAACCAGCGTGGTGCCGATGATGTCGGCGACCTCAGCGAAGTCCTTGGCGTCGAAGCCACGGGTTGCTAGAGCCGGCGTGCCGATACGCAGACCGGAGGTGCGCATCGGGGGACGCGGATCAAAGGGAACTGCGTTGCGGTTGACGGTAATGCCGACCTCGTGCAGAAGATCTTCTGCGTCGCGACCGTCCAGCTTCGATTCGACGAGGTCAACGAGGACCAAGTGAACGTCGGTACCACCGGTGACCAACTTGATGCCGGCTGCTTTCGCATCGTCTGCATTGAGACGATCAGCCAGTAGCTGAGCACCTTCGAGAGTGCGACGCTGGCGATCCTTGAATTCTTCGGTCTGCGCGACCTTCATGGCGATTGCCTTTGCGGCAATCGCGTGCATGAGCGGACCGCCCTGCTGGCCGGGGAAGACTGCGGAGTTAATCTTCTTGCCCCACTGCTCGCCACGAGACGACAGAATCATGCCCGAACGCGGGCCACCGATCGTCTTGTGGACGGTAGTGGTGACAACGTCAGCGTGCGGGACTGGGCTGGGGTGCAGGTCTGCTGCGACAAGGCCGGCGAAGTGTGCCATATCGACCCAGAGTGCTGCGCCGACCTCGTCAGCGATCTCGCGAAATGCCGCAAAGTCCAGATGACGCGGGTAGGCGGACCAGCCGGCGATGATGACCTTGGGGCGCTCACGCAGAGCAGCTTCGCGCACCTGCTCAGCCTCGATACGCATGGTCTGACGGTCGACCTCGTAGGCCACCGCGTTGTAGTTTTTGCCGGAGAAGTTGATCTTCATGCCGTGGGTCAGGTGACCGCCGTGAGCGAGGGACAGGCCAAGAATCGTGTCGCCCACGTTTGCCATCGCCATCAGGGCTGCAGCGTTTGCCTGCGCGCCGGCGTGTGGCTGAACGTTGACGAAGTCGGCACCCTTGAAGACCTGTTGTGCGCGCTCGATCGCAAGGTTTTCTGCGACGTCAACGGCTTCACAGCCACCGTAGTAGCGACGACCCGGGTAGCCTTCCGCGTACTTGTTCGTCAACACGGATCCCTGCGCTTCTAGGACTGCGCGCGGGACGAAGTTCTCTGACGCAATCATTTCGAGGGTCGCCCGCTGACGTGCCAGTTCAGCGTCGAGCACAGCCTGAATCTCGGGATCCAGCTGGGCAAGGGTCATGTCATTAAGGGAATCCATTGGGTTCTCCTGCTCCTTGAACTGCCGATTTCTCGGTCGGCGCCTTAGCCCAGGCGGGCGGCTATGGTGCCTGTTCATCGCTCCCCGGTGGTTTCCCACCTGTTCGCCAGTCACGACTCATCCACCATATCGCGAAGCGACCAGTTCGCGCACTGCCTTCCCACGTACGAGGCCGCCTCCATCTAGGCACTCCCAGCCTGCTATGGGGCGGATGTGGCGAAAGCCGAAACCGTCGCTCACACTCACCAGCGAGAAGCGGTCTCGGCCTCGTGAATCAATTCCTCAGCAGTGCGTGCGTCACGCATCCGCCTGGGGAATAGACGAAAACTAGCGGGAGAACACCACGGTTCGCGTGCCGTCCATAAGGACGCGACGCTCGGCGTGCCAACGGACTGCCTGAGCCAAAACGCGACGCTCCACATCCTGGCCAAGCGCCACCATGTCCGGCGTGGAGTCGGCGTGCGTCACGCGCGTGACGTCCTGCTCGATGATCGGGCCCTCGTCCAGGTCGGCGGTCACGTAGTGTGCGGTCGCACCAATGAGCTTCACGCCACGATCATGCGCCTGCGCGTACGGGCGAGCACCCTTGAACGACGGCAGGAACGAGTGGTGAATATTGATGACGCGCCCCTGCATTTCTTCGCAGACCTTCTCAGACAGAATCTGCATGTAGCGTGCCAGAACAACTAGCTCCACCTTTTCCGAGCGGACCAGGTTGAGCAACTCACGCTCAGCGTCAGCCTTCGTTTCCTTCGTCACCGGAATATTCAGGAAGGGAACGCCGTAGAACTGAGCAACGGGAGCAAGATCCGGGTGGTTACCCACGACCGCGACAACCTCGATCGGCAGGCCCTGGCTACGCTGACGGTAGAGCAAGTCAGTCAGGCAGTGGCCCTCGCGCGACACCATGATGACCGTACGCAGGCGACGACCGAGGGCATCAATATGCCAGGTCGCATCAAAAGTCTTCGCAACCTTCGCCAGACCTTCTTCGACGGGACCTCGACCGACCGGCGAGTCAACCTCAATACGCATGAAAAACAGTCCCGAATCCGGATCCCCGAACTGCTGGGACTGAATAATATTGCCGTTCACACTGCCGATCACACCCGTCACCGCGTGGACAATACCCGGCTGATCCGGGCAGGACAGCGTGATGACAAGCTTCGTGTTTTCTACGGTCGATTCACTCATGGGTACAGATTAGCGGAGGCGGACGAGATCGGGTCGGACCGCCCGGCCCTCAGTCGCGGAGGCGGTCGGCCTCGCGGAGCATCGCGAGGGCCCCCTTCTCGTCGACGATGAGGGCGTTCGCGATTCCGATCCGCAAGGAGACGACCAGGGGCAGGGCCTTCGCTTCGCCCCAGCCTATCGCGAGGGAGCGCTTCGACGTCCGCACCGCGTCGAGGGAAACAGCGATGGTGCGCTTTTCGAGCTCAGGTGAGATCGCGTTGCCGTCAACGTCGACGACGTGGGAGAAGAGATCGGTGACGGCGCCGAGCTCGCGCATCCTCTGCATGCCCTCCGCCGTGAGGAAACCCGAGCGGACGAGGACCGACCCCGGCTCGAGGATGCCGGGCGAGAATACGACGAGGTCGGCCCTCGGGCCGGCGTCCAGAGTCGCCGCGACCGAGGGCTCGCGCAGCAGTCGGACGCTGAGCTCGGGGTCCGTGACGATCGCCGGGGCGGGGAGCATGTGGCCGACGCCCTGCCCGCGACGCGCCATGAGACCGATCGAATCGGCCACCTCGTCGTCGTTCGAGCGGACGAGGCCGCCGTACATCTGGTAGACCTCCAGGCCACTCGTCCATTCCTCGGGCATCGCCCGGGCGACCGCGGTGAGCGATCGGCCCCAGGCGATGCCGAGGGATTGCGGAAGCGGGCGTTGGGCGGTGATGTAGTCGGCCGTCGTCGCCGCGACGAGGGCGCCGGTCGCCACCTCGGAGTCCTGGCTGCGGACGACGAAGACCTCTGAGATCCCGAAGCGCTCCGCCAGCTCCTTCTCGAGGTGGCGGACCCTCGCGCGGGGGTGGTTGATCGTGATCCTCACGATCCCCGACTGACGCGCCTCCTCGAGGAGGCGCCCGACGGTCCAGCGCGTGCAGCCGAGACGGTCGGCGATCGAGTCCTGCGTCATGTTCTCGTAGTAATAGAGCTGCGCCGCGCGGAGCACGGCCATTTCCCGATCGTCGTCCATCACGTCGGATCCGTACCTCTCTTCAGCCGGTCACTCCCCGGTGAGGGCGCGGTCGCGCAACCTCTTAAGGGAGTACATCCTGTTGTCGCCGCGGCCGAAGGAGTCGTAGAGGTCCCTGTACACGGCGTAGAGCTCATCGTATACGGCAGCGGCCTCCTCGTTCGGCTCGTAGGCCGTCTCGGACACTCCGCCCATCGCCTCGGCAGCGGTCGGCACATCCTCGTAGAGCCCCGCGGCGACGGAGGCGAAGATCGCGGAGCCGTGCGCGCCGGCCTGCAGGGTACGCGCGGTCTTGAGCGGGCGGCGCGTGACGTCGGCGTACATCTGCATGAGGAATGCGTCCTTCAGCAGGCCGCCAGCGACGCGCACCTCGTTCACGGGCACGCCGTGCTCCTCGAAGTTCTCGATGATCATGCGTGCGCCGAAGGCCGTCGACTCGAGGTGGGCGCGGTACATGTCCTCGGTACTCGTCCGGAGAGTCTGCCCGATCATCAGGCCGGTGAGGTTCGAGTCGACGAGGATCGATCGGTTGCCATTCCACCAGTCGAGAGCGACGAGGCCGTGCGCGCCGACCTTCTGCTCAGCCGCCTTGTTGCCGAGGACGCGGTGGATCGACACGCCCTGGCGCTCGGCCTCGTCGAAGTAGGACTGCGGGACGCAGTGGTCGATGAACCAGGCGAAGATGTCGCCGACTGCGGACTGTCCGGCCTCATAGGCCCAGTAGCCCTCGCAGACGCCGCCGTCGACGACGCCGAAGACGCCAGGGACCTCCTCGAGGGTCGCGGACGGGAGGATCCAGCACGTCGACGTCCCGAGGATGCCGGTGAGCTGGCCCGGGAGCACCGCCCCGACGGAGACGCACTGGACGTGCGCATCGATGTTGCCGGCGGCGACCGCGATCCCCGCGGGCAGGCCGAAGGCCTGCGCGTACTCCTCGGTGAGGCCCGCAACCTTCGAGCCGAGCGGGACGATCGGGTGGCTCATCTTCTGGGCGAAGACGTCGCCGAAACCGGGGGCGAGGGCCTCGAGGAACTCGGGGTCGGGGTACTTCCCGTCCTGGTGCATGCGCTTGTAGCCGGAGTCGCCGGCTGCGTAGACGAGGGTGCCACTGAGCTCCCAGGTGAGCCAGTCGACGATGTCGAGGACCTCGGCGGTCGCCCGGTAGAGCGCAGGCGCCTTCTCGAACATCTCGAGGGTCTTCGGGAGGAGCATCTCGGCGGAGAGGACGCCGCCGTAGCGGGAGAGCCACTCCTCGCCGCGCTCCTTCGCGAGCGCGACGATGCGCTCGGACTGCTCCTGGGCGCCGTGGTGCTTCCACAACTTGAGGTAGGCCTGCGGCTCGTCGACGAACTCGGGGTACTCGCACATCGGCTTCCCCTCGGCGTCGGTGACGACGACGGTGGCGGAGGTGCAATCGAGGCCGATGCCGACGACCCGGGAGGGGTCGACGCCGGATGCGAGGATCGCTGCGGGGACGACCTCGCGCATCGCCGCGATGTAGTCAGCCGGCACCTGGAGCGCGAAGTCGGGGGGCAGGGGCGCTCCCCCGCCGACCGCGAGGGTCCTGTCCATGATGGGGGTCGCGTATTCGCTGACGGCGTCGGCGAGCACCTCGCCGTCGCTCGTGCGGACGACCGCGGCGCGCACGGAGAGCGTGCCGAAATCGAGGCCGATGGTGTACGTGATGTCGAGGTCTTCCTTGATCATGCTCTTCGCCTTCTCATGAGTAGAACGGGCCCGCCCCGACGGGGCGGGCGGCGCGAGGGCGCCGGAGGCGGGCCCCTGTGGGCCCGCGGAGTCGGCGCGCCCGCCGAGTGATGGGCGGTGGGCGCACCGACGGGTCTCAGGCCTCCTTGTGGGCGTGACGGCCCCAGTAGCCGTCCTCGGAGAAGAGGCGCTCGACGACCTCGTCGAGCATCCCGAGGTCGGTGAGCAGGTCGAGCACGGTGTAGCGATTGCGGATGGTCTGGGCCTTGATGTGCGTCTCGCGGAAGCGCGCCATGTCGATGCCGATCATCTCCGGGTGGTACGGGGCGCCGACCTTCTTCAGGCGGTCGACGGCCTCGTCCGCGGTGATGAGCTGGTCCTTCACTCGCGCGGCGATGCGGGGCCAGGCCTCGCGGATGGCGGCGATGCGGGCACGCAGTTCGTCGCCCTGGAGGTTCTTCTCGATGGAGTGCTTGACGGCCTCGTCGGCGATGCGCGGGATAAGGAGGCCGCGGACCTTCGCCTCGATCTCCTTGTCGGTCTTCGCGGCCGCGACGATCGCGTCAACGTCGAGGGCATCCATGTCGATCTTGAGGGCCTCCTCCCAGATCGCGCAGGAGGCGACGGTGCCGACGCCGACCTTCATGCCGTGCGAGAGCGGCGGCTCCCAGTCGAGGCCGTGGCCCTCCATCTCCCACACGTGGGAGAACTGGTGGCCGGCGCCCGAGGCCGGGCGCGACGACTGGGCGGCCTGCATCGCGAGGCCGGACATGATGTTGCCCTCCGCGAGTCCGGTGATGGCCTCGGCGTCGCCCGCGCCGATGCGCTCGGGATCGGCGAGGGCGCCGCGGAGCGGGCCCTGGACGAGAGACCACACGTAGTCGTCGATCGGTTCGATGCCGAGCTCGTCGGCGAGTATCCAGTCGGCGCCCGCGGGGATCTTCTCGATGAGATCGCCGTAGCCGGTGGCGATGAGGCGCTGGGGAGCCGCGGCGATGACGCGCAGATCGGCGACGAGAGCGGTCGGCGCAGGGCAGGAACGGGTGATCTTGAAGCCGTCTTTCGAGATCGACGCGCCGAAGGCGGCGTAACCGTCGACCGAGGGCGCGGTGCAGACGTTCATATACTTGCGGCCGAGCTCGCCCGAGGCGAGCTTCGCGATGTCGTTGAGCGTGCCCGAGGCTATCGAGCAGACAACCGTGTTCTCGAGGGGGCGGATGTGCTCGCGGAGCTTCTCGACGTTCTCGTAGCCCGCGTAGAGGGTCGGGGTGCCGGGGAAGACGTAGGGTTCCTCCGCGAATTCGATCCCCGCGGCCTTCAGGGAGGCGACGACCGGCTCGCCGGCTGCGGCGAAGGTGTTGCCGTCGGCGACGACGAGGACCCTCGCTCCGGGGAACATGCGGACGAAGAGCTCGCCCGTCTTGTCAAGGACGTCCGTGCCGAAGACGATGTCCTTCGTCTCGGTGGCCGTCTTCAGCGCCTGTTCGATGAGTTCTTGCGACATTTCTTCTTCACTCCTTGCCGGTCACGCGAGGTGATCGATCATCTGATGCGAGAGGTCCTGCATCTGCGGGTAGGTCTCCATGTACTTCTCGAGGTAGAACTGGTACTCCTCGTGAACGTCGGGGCGGGGCTCGATGCGCGCAGTCTCGCGGACCATGTTGCGGGCCGCGTCCTCGATCGACTGGTACTGGCCCGAGCCGACGGCGGCGAGCATGCACGAACCGAGGACGACGGCGTCCCCGACCTCGGTGAGCGTGATGGGCAGGCCCGTGACGTCGGAGTGCATCTGCATCCAGTCGCGCGACTTCGTGGCGCCGCCGCAGGCGACGAGCTCGGTCGACTCGAAGCCCGCGTCCTTGAAGGCCTTGAGGACGTGCGCGGTGCCGTAGCAGACGGCCTCCTCGATCGCGTGGTAGACCTGCTCGGGCGTCGTGCCGAGGGTGAGGCCCCACATGATGCCGCGGGCCTTGGAGTCGGTGTAAGGGGTGCGGTTGCCCTGGAAGTACTCGTTGATGATGAGCCCGTTGGAGCCGACCGGGATATCGGCGACTCGCTCGTCGAGGATCTTGTAGGGGTTCATGCCGAGGCGCTCGGCCGCGCCCGTGAGGTCGCGGCAGAAGTTGTCCTTGAACCACTTGAGCACGGATCCGGAGGAGACGAGACCTCCCTCGCACGTGTACTGGCCGGGGATGACGCCGTCGGTGTATCCGCCGAAGAAGCCCTCGCCGTGGAGCGGGTTGCCGGACTGGCCCGTGATGACGTGCGAGGAGCCGGTGATGACGGCGGTCTTGCCGGGCGAGACGACGCCGAGACCGATCTGGCCGGCCCACGCGTCGGCGCAGCCCTGGGCAACCGGAGTGCCGGGGAGGAGGCCGAGCTCCTGGGCGGCGGAGATCGAGAGGCCACCGATCGGGTGGCCGAGATCGTAGATCTTCTCGGGGATCTTCTCGAAGACGTCGCCGCAGCCGATGTGCTCGTAGAACTCGACCGGCCAGCCGCCCTTATCGCGGTTGTAGTACATGCGCAGGGCCGCGGAGTTGATGTTGAGCGTCCACTCGCCGGTGAGCTTGTAGGTGAGCCACTCGGGCGCGTCGACGAGGCGGTAGGCGTTCTTGTAGGTCTCAGGCTCGTTCTCCTTGAGCCACGCGGCCTTGAAGGGGTACCACTCGGCGGTCGCGGGCATCGTGCCGCCGCCGTTGTAGAGGCGCGCCCAGTGATCGATCGTTTCGGCGCGGGCGGACTGCTCGGTCGCGCGGACGTCCATCCACATGATCGCGTTGCGCAGCTCACGGCCGTTCCGATCCATGGCGACGACGGTCATCGTCGTCGCGTCGTAGGAGATGCCGGCGATGTGGCGAGCGGGGATGCCGGTCTCGTCGAGGACCTTGCGGGTCGAGGCGACGAGGGCGTTCCACCAGTCGGCGGGGCTCTGCTCGGCCTGGCCGGGGCGGGGGTGGTGGGTCTTGTAGGGGGTCGCCGCGAAGGCGATCGGGTGTCCGGCGAGGTCGAAGATCGCGGCTCGGCACGACTCCGTACCGTAGTCGAATCCCATGACGAACGGGCCTTCGTATCCGGGTGCAACCATTTCTTGGTCTCTTTCTTGTCTGCCGCGGCACTGCGGCTCGGGTGCTGTTGGAGTGGGGCGCTCGGGGCGCTCAGACGATGGGGTCGTTTTCCTCGGTCCAGCCGATCTCGTCCCAGAGTGCCCTCGGGATGAGGCGGTCGACGCGGTCGAGGACGTGGGTGGGGCGCTCGGCCTCGGGGAGGGCGAGGGCCTCCTCGAGGGTGGATTCCCCCGTGAGGGGCATGGCCGAGAACATGCCGGTGTTCACGGCCATCTTGATGTCGGTCATGATGCGGTCGCCGACCATCACGCATCGGGTCGGGTCGACGTCCGTATTGCCGAGGGCGGCCTCGGCCATGACGGGATCGGGCTTGCCGACGACCATCTCGCACTTCGTGTTCGTGCACGCCTCGATGGCGGCAATGATCGACGCACAGTCGGGTTCTCCGCGTCCACCCGGGAACGGGCAGAAGCGGTCGGGGTTGGTCGCGATGAGGGTCGCGCGCTTGTGGAACCAGATCGCGTCGAAGGCAATCTGGAGCTTGCGGTAGTCGAAGGTCCGGTCGTAGGAGGCGACGACGACGTCGATCTTCTCCGGATCGTCGCTCATCTCGATGCCGGCCTCGTGGAAGGCGCGGATGAGGGGCTCCTCGGCGATCGGGAAGACGACGGCGCCGGGCTTGTTCTCGAGGAGCCAGCGGGTCGTCGTGACGACCGTGTTGGCGATCTCCTCGACCGGGGTCGGCAGTCCGAGCCGTTCGAGCTTCTCGACGTACTGCTCGGGATCCTTCGTCGGGTTGTTCGAGAGGAAGCGGACCGGGATGCCGCGCCGCCGCAGCTCCTCGATGAGGCGCTTCGCCCCGGGGAGGAGGTGGTCGCCGAGGTAGATGGTCCCGTCCATGTCGAAGACGTACGCGTCGTAGAGGCGCTCGGGCCAGGCGGTGAGGGCTGTGGCGGACACGGCGTTCCTTTCGGTCGGTTCGGGTCGCCGTTCAGGCGACGAGGGCGGCGGCGGAGACCGCGAGGGTGTTCATCAGCCAGATGACGCCGGCGGGCGGATCGATGTGCGTGTCGCCGTGGGCGTAGGTCCAGCGGGCGAAGTACTCGCCGGCGAAGCCCGCGAGAACGCCGAAGCAGGTGCCGACAAGGACGGCGAGCATTCCGGAGCCGGTCGCGTTGAAGAAGAGGACGGCGGCGAGGCCGGCCGAGATCGTCATGTGATGCGTGACCGGGAACTTCAGGCCACCGGCGACGAAGAAGATGCAGAGCGCGGAGATCCCGAAGGGGATCGCCTGGGCGTTCGCGATGATGACGCCGCCGTTCGCGCTGTTCGGGGCGATGTAGCCGACGAGCATCGTCGCGATGCCGGAGGCGAAGAGACCCGCGAAGGCGGAGACGGTGAGGAGCTGGCCGGGGGTCTCCTGCCAGTCGAGCCAGCGGGTCGTGCCCTCGGGCTTCGTGATCGAATGGAAGACGCCGGTCTTGCCGAAGACTACGCGGACGAGGATGCCGGAGCAGACCACGGTAAAGGCGACCGAGTCGGTGTGCGTGCCGAACCACGGGACGAGAGCGACGAGCTTCTGGAAGAGGTAGCCGCCGACACCGAAGAGAGCGCCGATGAGGAGCACGTCGGGCTTGCCGAGGCCGGCGAGCGGGCTGTTGATGTCCTTTCCGCCGGACTTGAGGTAGCCCTTCTTCGCGGCGTAGGCCGCGGCGGCGACGCCGCCCGCGAAGGCGATGTGCGGGCCGAAGGCGGGGCCGAAGGAGACGTAATCGAGAACTGTGGTGGAGCCGGTGGCCGCGGCGACGCCGAAGCCGAGGAGAATCGTCACGCCGGTGAACGAGAAGGCGTAGTTCGCGCCGATCATCGTGCCGAACACGCCGCCGGCGGCGGCCATGAGGAGCCAGAAGAGGTTCATGTTCGAACCGATGGCGAGTGCTGCGTCAGGTGTCATGTCTTCATCCTTGAAGATTCGGGGGTCGGCCTCGTCCTCGAGGCCCTCGCCCTGCTGTCAGATGGGGTGGTCGCGAGCGACGCCCTGGGGAGGGCGCCGGGACTGCTCGTGCTCGCAAACGAGCGGTCCCAGGTTCTGGGGGCTTCAGCAGCCGACGAACTGAAAGTCGGGGTCACGGTCGTAGGCCTCGAGGGCAGCGACCTTGGGGGCGGAGGCGGAGGTCTCGTCGAAGGTGTAGCCGAGCCACTCCTTCGCGAGGCGCCGAGCCAGCTGGAGCCCGATGACGCGGGCGCCGAAGGTGAGGACCTGCGCGTTGTTTGAGAGGATGAGGCGCTCAACGGAGAAGGAGTCGTGCGCGACCGAGGCGCGGATCCCGGGGACCTTGTTCGCGGCCATCGCGACACCCATGCCGGTACCGCAGACGAAGAGACCGCGATCGGCCTTCCCGTCCGCGATCATGCGGGCGGCGGCGACGGCGACGTGCGGGTAGTCGACGTCCTCTCCGGGCTTGAGGCCGGCGTCAATGACCTCGTCGACGCGCGGATCTGCTTCGAGATCTTTCTTCAGGACATCCTTGTACTCGACGCCAGCGGAATCGGCGGCGAGAACGATTCTTAGACCCACGGTGGCCTCCTCATCGATCCTAGGCGGCGCCCGGGTGGCTCCGCTCCTTCGCGATAGGTTCATCCTAGCCACCGCGCACGGGGTCGCGCTGGGAATGCGCACAGGTGCGAGGGGTCCCCTCCCGCTCATGCGTTGCCGAGTGCGCGCCGCCCACAAATGTGCACATCGAACCCGGTTGCGGAAATCCGCCGGGGCGTCTCCCCGGGGCCCTCGGGTCTCCCGATCCGCGAGGGCGGGGCCCGGACACGACGAGGCGGCCGCGGATCACGAGGATCCGCGGCCGCCTCAACCCCGAGCGCGGGGCCTACGGGCTCACTTGATGAAACCGAGAGCCTTCACTGCGTCATACTCTTCCTGCAGAGCCTTGATGTTGTGATCGATGCCTGCGCGAGTTGCCTCGGAGATCTCCAGACCGTCGACAATCTGCCACTCGCCACCGTCAGAGGTGACCGGGAAGCCGAAGCAGAGGCCTGCTGGGACGTCGTAGTGGGTGCCGTCGGACATGACGCCCGCAGTGACCCATTCACCCTCGGGGGTGCCGTGGATCCAAGAGTACATGTGATCGATTGCTGCGTTTGCAGCCGATGCTGCCGAGGATGCGCCACGAGCTTCGATGATGGCGGCGCCACGCTTTGCGACAACCGGACGGTAGGTCTCAGAGAGCCATGCTTCGTCAACCAGGTCAGCAGCCTTCTTGCCAGCAACGGTCGCGTAGGAAACGTCCGGGTACTGGTCTGCGGAGTGGTTGCCCCACACGACAACGTCCTTAATGTCGGCAACTGCTGCGCCGGTCTTGTGGGCCAGCTGAGCAACTGCACGGTTGTGGTCAAGACGCATCATTGCGGTGAAGCGGGATGCCGGAACATCCGGAGCAGCGTTCTGAGCAATGGTGGCGTTGGTGTTGGCCGGGTTGCCAACGACGAGGACGCGGATGTCGTCTGCTGCGCCATCGTTGATGGCCTTGCCCTGCGGGCCGAAGATGCCTGCGTTGGCTTCCAGCAGGTCTGCGCGCTCCATGCCCGCCCGACGCGGCATTGCGCCAACGAGGTAGGCAACGTTGGCACCTTCGAATGCCTTGGTGGCATCGTCGAAGATTTCAACGCCGGCAAGGGTCGGGAATGCACAGTCATCGAGCTCCATTGCGGTGCCCTCAGCGGCCTTCACGCCCTGGGGGATCTCAAGAAGGTTGAGCTTGACGGGGACATCGGGACCGAACAGCTGGCCGGAGGCAATACGGAAAAGCAGGGCGTAGCCAATGTTGCCGGCGGCGCCGGTGACGGTAACGATGCGAGGTTCTGCCATGATTCGGCACTCCTTCTTAGTTTGTGTGCGTCGGCGGTGTTCGCCGTCGCCTGGTGGCGGTTTCGCCACATACTGACGTTCCAAGCCTAAACGCTTTCGGCGTGGGAAAACAGGGCTAGCAGTCCTACTTTTCATATACGCAAGCACGTGATCTAGACCATGATTAGAGTTGCACATACGTACATTCGTTTTCGAGCCTTGCATTTTCTAGGTTGCGTCGAGGTCATGCGGTGGAGGTCATCATGGAATCGAAAGAAAACACAGGTCAGGAGTCACCTGAAGACACCATGACCTACGTGTCTGGGCCGTCGAAGTATTGGACGGGTGATCCGCGCGATCTGCTGGTTGCCTCTGAGGCGTTCGACCTGAATTCCTTCATTCGTGACGCCACGCCCGGTTGGGGCGCAAGCAAAAAGAAGGCGTTGAAAGCGATGGCTAAGCGGGCAGTTGATTTTTCTGAACTCCAAGAACGCCTGTATGCCGCGTCGAAGGAAGGTGCGTCGGATTCAGTTCTGTTGATCCTTCAGGGTTTAGACACGGCTGGTAAGGGCGGAATCGTTCGCCACGTCATCGGGCAAGTGGATCCGCAGGGTGTTGCTCTGAAAGCATTCAAAGCGCCCACGGAAGAAGAGCGTGCCCACGATTTCCTTTGGCGTGTCCGCCCACACTTCCCCCGCCCGGGATACATCGGTGTTTTTGACCGCTCGCACTATGAGGATCTTCTGGTTCCCACCTCCGCGCGTAACGCCAACCAAGAATCTATCTTCACCGCTGATGAGGATGAGCTAAACCGTCGCTATCACGATATCTACGAGATGGAATTAGAAGCCGTTCGAGCCGGGATGAAGATCATTAAAGTCTGCTTGGTCGTCTCCTATGAAGAACAGGGGGAACGTCTGATGGAGCGCTTGGAGCGCCCAGATAAGCACTGGAAGTTCTCCACGGGTGATCTCGATACTCGCGACAACTGGAGCGCCTACCAAGACGCCTATTCCGAAGTGATTCGCCGGACCTCGACGCGTATTGCTCCGTGGTATGTCATTCCTGGCGACCACAAGTGGTATGCACGCTTGGCAGTCCAAGAGCTCCTTGTCCGTACGCTCGAAGGCATTAACCCCACATGGCCACAAGCCGATTTTGATGTCGATGCTGCGAAAGATCGTCTTTCGGCTTCGCTCACTCCTGAGGTTCTGTCATCTCATGCCCACGAGAAGTCGGGTGACGCGGGATCCCAAGATAAGAATGAGGGCGCATCAAAGTCCAAGAAATCCAAGAAATTCGACAAGAAGAAGTCGGACGCTTCCGCTTCACAAGATGCGCCCCACATTTCCGTGAGCGCCTGGGGATAGGTGCTCCCCGCTCACTCCCGGCTATGAAGGGAGAGAGCGACAATAAAGTTTCGGCCTCGTCGATAATGAAATCAACGAGGCCAAAACTGTGGCGCTACGCTTGTCGCGCACAGCCGTCAAACCGGCGCAGCACTTAAGCTGAGAAGGGTCACTTGCGGTTCGCGCGGTAGTACTCGATGAGAGCCTTCGTGGAGGCATCCTGCGCGTCGAGTGCAGCCGAGTCACCTTCGATGGCCGGCAAGATCTGCTTGGCCAGGACCTTGCCTAGCTCTACGCCCCACTGGTCGAAGGAATCGATGCCCCAGACGGCGCCCTGGACGAAGGTGATGTGCTCGTAGAGAGCAATCAGTTCGCCAAGAACACGCGGGGTCAGGGCCGGTGCCATGATCGACGTGGTCGGCCGATTACCGGTGAAGACGCGAGCCGAAACGATGGCCTCCGGGGTGCCCTCGGCGCGAACCTCGTCCGAGGTCTTGCCGAATGCCAGAGCCTTCGTCTGAGCCAGGAAGTTCGACAGGAACAGCTCGTGCATGTCAGCCTCGCCATCCTTCAGGGGCCACGCCGGATTAGCGAAGGCAATGAAGTCGGCGGGAACCATGCGGGTGCCTTGGTGAATCAGCTGGTAGAAGGCATGCTGACCGTTGGTTCCCGGTTCGCCCCAGAAGACCTCGCCGGTCTCGTAGGTGACGGGAGCACCATCGCGCCGGACGGACTTGCCGTTCGACTCCATGGTCAGCTGTTGAAGGTAGGCCGGGAAGCGGTGCAAGTACTGCGAGTACGGCAAGACAGCGTGTGTGTCGGCACCGAGGAAGTTCGAGTACCAGACGTTCAGCATGCCCATGAGAATAGGTAGGTTTTCTTCCGGCTTCGCGGTGGCGAAGTGGACATCCATCGCGTTGAAGCCCTCAAGGAATTCAGCGAAGCCATCCGGGCCGATCGCGATTGCCAGCGAGGTGCCGACAGCGGAATCCACGGAGTAGCGGCCGCCAACCCAGGACCAGAAGCCGAAAGCATTGTTCGGGTCGATGCCGAACTCAGCGACCTTGTCCAGAGCGGTGGACACGGCGACGAAGTGCTTGGCGATGGCGCCCTTCTCGGTTGCCTCGTCGGTAACGATGCCACGGTCGCGCAGGGCGCCGAGGAACCAGTCGCGCACAACCTTGGCGTTCGTGATCGTTTCAAGCGTCGTAAATGTCTTCGACGCAACAATAACCAGGGTGGTTTCCGGATCGAGATCCTTCGTGGTCTCACCCGCGTCGGTCGGATCAATGTTCGAGATGAAACGGCATTCAAGACCATCCTGGACAAAGGGCTTCAGGGCCTCGTAGGCCATGACCGGGCCCAGGTCCGAGCCACCGATACCAACGTTGACAACCGTTTCAACCGGCTTGCCGGTAATACCGGTCCACTCGCCGGAGCGAACGCGCTCTGCGAAGTCGTAGACCTTGTTCAGAACCTCGTGAACGTCCGCGATCGCATCCTGGCCGTCAACGGTCAGCTCGTCGGTTGCCGGGCGACGCAACGCGGTATGCAGAACAGCGCGGTCTTCGGTGACGTTGATGTGCTCACCGGCGAACATGCGATCGCGCAGGTCGTAGACGCCAGTCTGCTCAGCAAGAGCCAGCAGGTCAGCAAGCACGCCTTCGTCAATCAGGTTCTTCGAAAAATCAACGTGCAGGTCGGCGCCGTCAATCGTCCAGCGAGTTGCACGGTTCGGATCAGCTCCGAACCAAGCGCGAAGATCCGGGTCAAAAGCGTCGGCACGTCCGTCCAGTGCTTCCCACGCGGGAGTCATTGTGGGGTCAACGACCGGATTGTCAGTCATGAATTCTCCTGTATCAATGGATCTGCGATGAGTTCGCGGTTCTTGAATGAAAAAACAGTTTTGGTCGAATCAGACGATTCGGCGATGTCTTACTCGGGATCTGCGTCTGCGATGGAAATCTCGACAGCGGGCTTACCCGAATCCTTCATCGAAACGATGCGCTGAACCGGGCTGAGCTCTCGCCACCACTGATCGAACGGACGACGATTGCGGATATCCAGATCCTCAAACATGTTCTTCACCAGGCGAGCTTCGATCTGGTTGCGCACCTGACCGATGTACACGCCCTCGGATTCGCCACGATTGAACTGGTTGTTGATGTGGTCGAGCGCGCGGTGAGCAAGACGCGTTGCCAGCAGGCGGTCGAACGGGCTGGGCGAACCCCCCTGTTGCAGGTGGCCGAGCGCCGCATGACGCACGTCGTACTTGCCGTCAGATTCTGCCTCGTACACGGACGCAAGGAATTCGCGGTCGTAGTACTTCGACACTGCCTCGTTGACGAGGACCAGGAACAGGCGGCGTCCTTCAGCGAAGGAATCAACCATGCGCTTCGTGTCATCAGCGATCTCATTCAGAGTCACATCATCTTCGTTGAGATAGATGTACTCAGCACCGGATGACAGTGACGCCATCAGCGTCAGGTACCCGCAACGTCGTCCCATGATTTCGGCGACGAAACAACGCTTGGTCGCTGCGGCGGATTCCTTGATGCGGTCAAGCGCCCAGGTGGCATTGTTGATCGCGGTATCGGCACCGATCGATAGTTCCGAACCGGGCAGATTGTTGTCGATGGAGGCGGGAACCAGAACGATCGGGATACGGAACGCCGGGTAGCGGTCACGCTCGGAGATCATCGAGTGGACAGCAAGGTAGGCGTTGAGGCCGCCAATAACAATCAGCGCATCCAATTCGTTACGTTCAATAGCGCGTCCCAGGGCGTAGAACTGCTCAACTTCGGGGACATCGCGCCTCGTGCCGAGTTCCGCGCCACCCTTGAACGCCCAGCCTTCAACGTCAGCCCAGGTCAGTTCTTTGACCGCGTTATCGGCCAAACCCTTCCACGAGCCTTCGATTCCCAGCATCGTCCAACCGCGAGCGATGCCTAGGCGGACTGCCGCGCGCGCTGCCGTGTTCATGCCAGGTGCAAGACCGCCAGCGTGCAGGATACCGATTCGACGAGGCTTTTCAGTAGGTTCGGGCGTCAGCTGAGGCGGAGTCGAAAGGATCGTGTTAATTTCGACCATCGTCGTGAAAGAAACACCGCGCGAAGCCTGGGCAGCTTCATAGTCGCCAGCCACAATCAGGTGCTTGACCGCACGAGTATCGTGCACCGCCTTCATCAGCGGAATACGGGTCACGCGATTGTGGCGGACACCCAGAACATTCGGGGTGTTTTCCGGCGTTGCTGAAAGCATTTCCTGAACAGCGGCGTAGCCAAGCAACGATGACATCCAACGGTCATAGGCTGACGGCGAGCCACCACGCTGGACGTGGCCAAGGATCGTCACGCGAGCGTCTTCACCCGTGCGCTCAGTAATCACATCGGCAATGTGTTGAGTGGTCAGTACATTACCCTCGCGGTCGGTTGCACCTTCGGCGACCAACACGATGGATTCGCGTCGCCCTGCTTCACGACCCAAACGCAGGTGTTCAGCGAGGTCTTCTTCCCAGCCCGGTCCAACCGGATCTTCGGGGGTAAACACGTAGTCAGCACCACCGGCAACCGCTGCCATCAGGGGGAGGTAGCCACAATGGCGACCCATGACCTCGACAACGAATGTGCGCTGGTGAGATGCTGCCGTGGAGGTCAGCTGATCCATCGCGTCCAAAATGCGATGGAGTGCAGTATCCGCACCGATTGTCATGTCGGTGCCCACCATGTCATTGTCGATCGAGCCGACAAGACCAACAACCATCAGAGCCGGATGCTTTGCCGCTTCTTCTTCACTGAGCACGCCTTCATCAACGAGTTCGCGAATGTGCTGCGACCATTCGCCTCGGAATTCATCCGTGCCAGAGAGGGAGCCGTCGCCACCAATAACGACAAGGTGGTCAATACCGTGTTCGACCAGATTCTTCGCGGCCGCATGCCGGCCCTCGTAATCGCGGAATTCTGGACACCGGGCCGTACCGATGACCGTGCCACCCTCGGCGAGGATTGATGAGACGTCCGACCAGCAGAGCTTCTTGATCGCATCTCCGCCTTTAACGGCGCCGGCCCACCCTTCCATGACCGCATAGGGTTGGGCGCCCACGGCAAGCGCGGTTCTCACGACGGCGCGGACGGCCGCATTCATTCCCTGCGCGTCACCGCCTGATGTGAGAACGCCGATCTTGAAGTCAGCAGGGGCTTTGAGCGGTTGCGGAGTAGCCATTGCGTGAAGCTCCATTCCTGTTCACGGTCTGAAAGTGTTACCAGCTTCGTCCAGTTTACGTTTCGTCCAGTTTACGGCGAAGCGGGAAGTGATGGGTAGAGCAATCGGGTATTCAGGGGTGTCAGAACACTTTTCGGGAATAAAAGAGTGGTGGCCCGCATGTCTCATTGCGGACCACCACTCTGAAGGGGCATGTGAGCTCGTGCGTTGAAGAATCAGCGTCTATTCGTTTGATGACGAATAATGACGGGTACGCGCTTGAGCCAATCCGTCAGTTACTCGCCGACGGGTTCGCAGCAGCAGATGCAGCGAGGTCTTCGGCGCTGACAACGCCTTCGACCGAGACGCGGTCAAGGTAAGCCATACCGTCGAAGGAAAGCTCACGAGCGTTCTCCGGATCGCCTTCTGCGCCGATCTTGCCACCGGCCATCCGGTCAACGATGATCGCGATTGCGCCGTCACCGGTCACATTGGTTGCGGTGCCGAAGGAGTCGAGGGCGATGTAGGTGGCGATCATGAGGGCAACCTGGGCATCGTCGAAGCCAAGCATCGACGAGAGTAGACCGGTTGCTGCCATGATTGCACCGCCGGGAACGCCGGGGGCTGCGACCATCGTGATGCCGAGCATGAAGATGAAGCCAACCCACTGTACAGGGCCGACATCGATGCCCTGGGTGATGACGATGGCGAACGCGAATGCGAAGATCTTCGAGGTCGAGCCTGCCAGGTGGATCGTTGCGCAGAGCGGAATGGTGAAGGATGCAACGGCGTCGGAGATGCCGTTCTTCTTTGCCTGACGCAGAGTGACCGGGATAGTCGCCGCGGACGACGAGGTGCCGAGTGCCGTCAGGTAGGCGGGCATCATGGTGAGCAGCGACTTAATCGGGTTCTTCTTGCCGATTGCGCCAGCAACGATGTACTGCGTGAGCAGGATGACGACCTCAAGCAGGAGGACGACGACAACAACGCGGACCAGGGTGCGCATAATGTCCCACGCCTCACCGGTGTAGGTGAGGTTCAAGAAGATACCAAAGATGTGCAAAGGCAACAGCGGGATGATGATGCGCTCGATGAGCTTGGTGATGATGGCACGGAATTCAATGAAGCCCTTACGCATAACACCACGCGGGATCATTGCAAGTCCGATGCCGACCACGAAGGAGAGCAACAGCGCGGTCATAACCGGGACAGCTGCAGGCATTTCGATGGTGAAGAACGATTCGAGTGCCGAGCCGGGCTCGGTAACATCAGCAAGACCGTTCGAAAGGAGCTTCGGGAAGACGGCTGCTGCGACCAGGTAGGTCAGGAAGCCTGCGAAAAGAGTCGAGGTGTAGGCCAGCGCGGCGGTAATGCCGAGCCACTTGCCCGCGCCACGTCCGAGATCAGCAATAGCCGGAGTGACCAGACCGATGATGATGAGCGGAATCGAGAAGGACAGGAACTGGCTGAAGATAGCTGAGAATGTCGCGAAGACTCGTCCAACTGCGACAGGCACCAGGTGCGAGTCACCCACTTTGATGGATCCCAGCACGAGGGCGAGGATGATTGCGACGAGCACCCACACGAGGATGCTGCTCTTCTGCATAAACTTTCGCATGATTTTCCTTGAGTCGTTCGACTGATCGGGATACGTACAGGATGCCCACAGACCGCATTCCGATTAGTTTTCGTTCACTATTCGAACATTCCGACACCGCTACTCGGGCAGTTTCACGCGCTATAGAGACGAAACCGGGGCGGGCAAGCCGAAGCTCACCGCACCCCCGTTTCGTTGAGTGAGCAGATCAAGCGAGGGCTTTCGCCAGATTATCGTCGAGCGCTACAAGGAACTCTTCGGTGGTGAGCCACGGAGTATCGCCACCGACCAGACGAGACAGATCGCGCGTCATCTTGCCTGAAAGAACCGTGTCAATGATGACCTTCTCAAGCGTGTGGGAGAAATCGATAATCTCAGGCGTATTATCAAGCATTCCTCGGTGAGCAAGAGCGCGGGTCCAAGCGAAAATCGAGGCAATCGGGTTGGTTGACGTTGGTTCCCCCGCCTGATGCTTGCGGTAGTGACGGGTAACAGTGCCGTGAGCGGCTTCAGCTTCCATCGTGCGACCATCTGGGGTCATCAGGACGGAGGTCATCAGACCCAGCGAACCGAATCCCTGAGCGACAGTATCCGACTGAACATCACCGTCGTAGTTCTTGCACGCCCAGACGTAGCCGCCTTCCCAGCGCAAGGACGAGGCAACCATGTCATCAATCAGACGATGTTCGTAGGTCAAGCCAACTTCGGCAAATCTTTCCTTATATTCGCGCTCGAAAACATCGGCGAAAATGTCCTTGAACGCACCATCGTAGGCCTTGAGGATCGTGTTCTTCGTCGACAGGAAGACCGGATAGTTGCGCTTGAGTCCGTATTCAAAGGATGCTCGAGCGAAGTCTGCGATCGATTCGTTGAAGTTGTACATGCCCATCGTGACGCCACCACCTTCAGGCATACGGATCACTTCGTGCTCGATCGGTTCCGAACCATCGTCGGGAGTGAAGGTCAGCGTGATGGTGCCCGCTCCCGGAACCTTAAAGTCAGTCGCACGGTACTGGTCGCCGAATGCGTGTCGACCGATAACGATCGGCTTGGTCCATCCGGGGACGAGGCGCGGAATGTTGTCAATAATGATTGGTTCACGGAAGACAACGCCACCAAGAATATTGCGAATCGTGCCGTTAGGGCTACGCCACATCTTCTTCAGGCCGAACTCTTCAACACGCGCCTCATCGGGAGTGATTGTCGCGCACTTGACGCCCACACCATGCTCTTTGATCGCATTGGCAGCATCAATCGTCACCTGGTCGTCAGTCGCGTCGCGATTCTGGATCGACAGGTCGTAGTAACGCAGATCAACATCCAGGTAGGGGTGGATCAGACGGTCTTTAATGAACTGCCACATGATGCGGGTCATTTCGTCACCATCGAGTTCAACGACTGGGCCTGCAACCTTAATTTTCGACATCGTTTCTCTTTTCGTCGGGCGAGCTGGCGCTACGCGAGAAATTATCTTGACATCAAGATTAGTTGATTAAATACACTCGCGCTCATAGATGCGACAGAAGAAATACGTTCGCCAACCCAAAGACCCCGACAGCACAACCATGTCGGACCGAGCGGTTAGGACAGAAGGTTCATCGTTGCCGTGAACGGCGAAAAATACCAAATACCAAGCGCCAAGAAAGCGAGCACCACGGCATCCATCCACCGATTACGTGAAGCAAACCATGGGCGTCCCGGCAAAACAAGACGCGCACAGGCCATCACAAGCAACGTGCCAGCAAGGGCATAGACCGCACGATGAGGGTGGTTCAAAAGCGCCAAAATCGCCGTAACACCAACACCGACGAGGACGAAAACGATCGTCCCCCAGTACGCATACGACGGCGAAGTATTCATTCGCACCTGCTTCTTCACACTGCAAGCCTACGGGGTAATGCATTATTCACACATCTTCACGTCTTAATTTGCCTCCGGAGCGCGCTACCATGTTCATGCGACCGTGCAGGCCGCGCACATTTTCACGTGTTGAAGGAGCATCAGTGACTTCCCGTTACATCGTTGTCGGGCCCGATTCCGCAAATGCTGCAACAGACGCAGCTCACGAACTTGCCACCGCGCTTTCAGCGCGTGGAACGCTTGCGCGCATGAACGCGCTCGCTGGCACGACCCCATCCGCAGCAGCGACCTCCGGCACCTCGGCTTTGCCGGCAGCTGTCGAAGCTGTTCGCGCAGCTGACGCAGACTTCGTCCTCATCGACGGAGTTGTCGCCGGAGAAGCTCGCACGTTCGATGCCATCCGTTGGAACGTGAACCTGGCAGCATCGGCTCGCGCAAACGTCATCTTGGTCCTCGACCCCGAAGGTGTTCCAGCCGAACTGCTCACCGAAGAAATCAACGTTTTCGCTGCCCGCTGCAAGTCGCACCAGGCGCAGCTCGTGGCAGTGATTCTGCCCGGCACCCCCACTGCTCTCGGCGTCGACGTCCCCGTCTTCTCCCTTCCCCTTTCCGACGAGGCAATCAAAACCCTGGTTGAGGCCCCCGCCCCGACCGCAGTCACTCCCCTCGCTTTCCAGGCAGATCTGATTGACCGCGCACGCGCAGACCGCAAACGCATCGTCATGCCCGAACCGGAAGACGATCGCGTCCTCCTAGCAGCTGCTGAGGTCCTCGCTCGCGGTATCGCAGATGTCATCCTCGTTGGTGACGCAGCTGCCGTTGCAACCCGCGCAGGTGAACTTGGTATTGACCTCACCGCAGCATCCGTCGTCTCCGTAGACGACCCAGAACTGTCCGAAAAATACGCCGTTGAATTCGCACGCCTGCGTGAAAAGAAGGGCGTCACCGTCGAGCAGGCTCGCGAAAAGATCAAAGACGTGTCCTACTTCGGCACGATGATGGTCCACATGGGCGACGCAGATGGTATGGTTTCCGGCGCAGCCCACACGACCGCGCACACGATCGTTCCCTCCTTCCAGATCATCAAGACCGCTCCCGGTGTCTCGATTGTTTCTTCTATCTTCCTCATGCTGATGAAGGATCAGGTGTGGGCATTCGGCGACTGCGCCGTGAACCCAAACCCGACTCCAGAACAGCTTGCCGACATCGCCATCTCCTCGGCACGCACCGCCGCTCAGTTCGGTGTCGAGCCTCGCGTTGCAATGCTCTCCTACTCCACCGGCACTTCCGGCTCCGGCCCGGACGTCGACGCCGTTGTGGAAGCAACCCGCATTGCTCAGGCAAAGGCTCCAGAGCTCGCTCTGGAAGGCCCGATCCAGTTCGACGCAGCCGTTGACGTGGCCGTTGCTTCGAAGAAGCTCCCCGGTTCCCCCGTTGCCGGCAAGGCAAACGTCTTCATCTTCCCGTCACTATCCGCAGGCAACATTGGCTACAAGGCCGTTCAGCGTTCCTCCGGTGCCGTTGCTGTCGGCCCGGTTCTGCAGGGTCTGAACAAGCCGGTCAACGATCTGTCGCGTGGCGCACTGGTCGAGGACATCGTCAACACCGTTGCTCTGACCGCCGTTCAGGCACAGGGCTGAAGCTTCCAAGTTTTTACCGATTACTCACAGGAAAGGCGAACTCGTGTCCCAGACCGTTCTCGTCATTAACTCCGGCTCTTCATCGATCAAGTACCAGCTGGTCGATCCCGAAACCGGTGAAGCAATCGCCAAAGGCCTTGTCGAACGTATCGGCGACCCGGTCGGCAAGATCAAGCACACCCACGGTGACGACGTCACCATCGAAGAAATTCCGATCGCAGACCACGAAGTTGGTATGCGTGAGGTTCTTCGCCTCTTCGACAACAAGGGCCCGAAGCTTGCAGAAGCTGGCATCGTTGCCGTCGGCCACCGTATCGTTCAGGGTGGCAAGTACTTCGATGGCCCGGCCGTCATCAACGACGAGGTCCGTAACCTCATCGAAGAGCTCTGCCCGATGGCTCCCCTGCACAACCCCGCACACCTCAAGGGCATCGACGTGGCTCGCGAGCTCATGCCGGAAATCCCTCACGTTGCAGTCTTCGACACCGCGTTCTTCCAGGCTCTTCCCGAAAAGGCCTACACCTACGCACTCAACGCCGAAGTCGCTGAGAAGTACGCTGTTCGCCGCTACGGCGCACACGGCACCTCGCACCAATTTGTTTCCCGCGAGGTCGCAAAGTACCTGGGTCGCGATGATCTCAAGCAGATCGTCATGCACCTCGGAAATGGCGCTTCCGTGTCCGCAGTCCTCAACGGTAAGCCGATCGATACCTCCATGGGCTTGACCCCGTTGGAAGGCCTCATGATGGGCACCCGCACCGGCGACATCGATCCGGCCGTTGTCTTCCACCTGGCTCGCCAGGGTGGCATGACGATTGACGAGATCGACACGCTGTTCAACAAGCAGTCCGGCATGAAGGGCCTGACCGGCGAATCCGACATGCGTAGCGTGTGGGAAATGATTTTCAACGATGACGACAAGGAAGCGCAGCACAAGGCTCGCGTTGCCATGGACGTCTACATCAACCGCCTGCTCAAGTACGTTGGCTCCTACACCGCTGAACTCGGTGGCCTGGATGTCATCACCTTCACCGCTGGCATCGGCGAGAACGACTGGGATGTTCGTAAGGAACTCGCCCAAGCATTAGAGCCCTTCGGCGTGAAGATCGACCTGGCAGCAAACGACGGTCGTATCGGCGAGCCTCGCGTGATCTCCACCCCCGATTCGAAGGTCACCCTGCTGGTGTACCCAACGAACGAAGAGTTCGCGATCGCGCGCCTCGCACGTGAGGTGATCTGAGTTCTGCTCGCGCCTCGCACGTGATGAGCTGTGGTGGGCTGGCTCGAAAGAGCCAGCCCACCATTGTTTTTCCTGCCATCAGCTTTGAGCGTAAGCGCGTGGGCAAACGGATGGGTCATGGGAGACAATAGAGGCAACACTAGGAGGAAAGTTGAACTTCCATTCGCTTTACGATCAGGGCTTCGCGCGCGTTGCTGCGGTGACGGTTCCTGTTCATCCCGCTCAGCCACTTGCTAACGCTAACGAGGTCATTGACGTTGCTCGCGAGCTTGATGCCAAGGGTGTTGCCGCGGCCGTCTTTCCCGAGCTGGGCATTTCCGGCTACGCCATTGATGATCTGTTGCTTCAGGATGTCGTGCTGGATGAAGTGACTGAGGCTCTGCATCGCATTGCTGTTCAGACGAAGGATCTGTTGCCGATCCTCATTGTTGGTGCCCCGATTCGCAACGATGGTTCCCTCTACAACTGTGCGGTAACGATCCACCGAGGCAAGATCCTGGGTGTCACCCCGAAGTTGCACCTGCCGAACTATCGCGAGTTCTACGAGAAGCGCCATTTCGCGACTCCCGGCCCGACAACTCCTTCCTTCATTGACACAACCGCGTGGGGTTTTGTCGACGATGACTGTGCTTCGGCATCCGTTCCTTTCTCTCCGATCACAATCGATGTTGAGGATGTTCCTGGCCTCGTCATTGCCCCCGAAGTGTGCGAGGACATGTGGGTTCCGCTCACCCCGTCGACTCTTGCTGCTCTGAATGGCGCAACGGTTCTGATGAATCTTTCCGCTTCGCCGATCACCGTTGGTCGTGCGGAAGACCGCCGACTGTTGGTTCGCAGTTTGTCAGCGCGCCTCAACTCCGCCTACGTGTACTGCGCGTCGAGTGCGGGCGAATCGTCAACCGACCTGTCATGGGACGGCCAGACGATGGTGTACGAGGCCGGCGACCTGCTGGCAGAGGGTGAGCGTTTCAAAGCCGGCGGTCGTCAGATCACGATCGCTGACGTGGACATTGATCGTCTTGTCACTGAACGTACGCGCCAGAATTCGTTTAAAGACAACGCGGATCGCTACCTGGGCGAGGATCAGGGGCTGAAGGCAACCGCTCCTATGGACGTCTACACCCAGCTGAACCCACCCCGCACGGATCTTGGTTTGGAACGCGCCGTTGATCGTTTCCCTTTCGTTCCCGACGATCCGGAGCGCCTGGCTCAGGACTGCTACGAGGCCTACAATATTCAGGTTCATGGTCTGGTTCAGCGCCTCAAGGCGATCGGTAATCCGAAGATCGTTATTGGTGTTTCCGGTGGCCTCGATTCCACGCATGCTCTGATCGTCGCGGCGCGCGCAATGGATATGCTGGGTCGGGCGCGAACGGACATCTTGGCCTACACGATGCCCGGTTTCGCAACGTCCGATCACACGAAGTCGAACGCGATTGCGCTGTGCGAAAGCCTCGATATTCCCTGCCAGACGATCGATATTCGCCCGGCGGCTCGCCAGCTGTTGGCCGACATGGGGCATCCCTACGCCGACGGCAACGACACGTATGACGTCACCTTCGAGAATGTTCAGGCGGGTCTGCGCACCGACTACCTGTTCCGCATTGCCAACCACAACGGAGGAATTGTTCTGGGCACGGGTGACCTGTCCGAGCTGGCGCTCGGTTGGTGCACGTACGGCGTGGGCGACCAGATGAGCCACTACGCCGTCAATACGGGTGTTCCGAAGACTCTGATCCAGCATCTGATCCGCTGGGTTGCAGCTTCCGGCCAGTTCTCCGATCGTGCGGGCGAGGTTCTAACCTCGATCCTCGGCACGGAGATTTCTCCCGAATTGGTTCCCGCTAAACCCGGTGAGAAGATGCAGTCCACGCAGGACAAGATCGGCCCGTACAACCTGCAGGATTTCAACCTGTACTACGTGTTGCGTCGAGGGGCTCGTCCGTCGAAGATCGCCTTCCTTGCTGAGAAGGCGTGGGCTGATGTGAATGCTGGCGAGTGGCCGGCCGGGTTCCCCGAAGGCGACCGCGTCGCCTATTCACTCGAAGAGATTGTCAAGTGGGAGACCCTGTTCCTGCGCCGCTACTTCACGCAGCAGTTCAAGCGTTCTGCTCTGCCAAATGGCCCGAAGGTTGTGGCTGGTGGCGCCCTATCGCCTCGTGGTGACTGGCGAATGCCGTCCGACGTGACTGGTGCACGGTGGATCGCAGAGTTGGAAGAGGCCGTCGCGGGCGTTCCTCACAGTGGTGTTCCGGCTACTCAGACGAAGGAGAACTGATGACGACGCTGACGTTGACCGGCGTGATCGGTTTTGCCGTGATCGCGTGTGTTTTCGGCTTGGTTGCCCTGAAAGGCAGGGCCGGCACTCTGGCACGAGGCTCAGGCTTGGGTCTTCATTCGGCAGTGTTGGAGTCCTCCGACGACGCATGGAATACGGGTCACGAGGCCGCCTGGCCGATCATGGCCATGGCCTGCGTTGTGGCGGTGTTTCACGCGGTTGGCTGCGGTCTTGCTTCACTCATGGGCAATGACGGCGAAGCCTTCCTTCACGTTCTGTTGATCTCCGGGATTATTGTGTCCCTCGCTCTTGGGGCGTTGGCGCGCGCGGCCGCGATTAACGCGGCAAAGCGCCAGGCGGAGTCTGATCAAGCCGAGAGCTGATCTTTATCCTTGATACGGCGCGCCCCCCGGGTTTCTACCCGGGGGGCGCACGCTATTTCACAGTCAGTGTTTAACGCTCAGTGTCAGCCGGTGGCGCATACGCTGACATCGGGGTGAGCGCCGATTGCGGGGTGTTCACTTCTGCGTTTATACCTGCCGGCTGAATCATATGAGGAATCCGAGGCACCGGATGAGTGCCAGCGCTTCGTGCCACTGCTCGACGGAGAAGAACCTCCAGGGGACCTCGTTGATATCCCTTCGATTCGAGCACCCAGCAGAACAGCGCCATCAAGGTCCAGACCGCGAGCGCAATAGCAAGCCCGAGGGTCTGGGAAACTCCTCGAATACCCGCCAAGCCGAGAGCAATGAACGTGGCAAGGAAAAGAACGGTCTGGCCAACATATGCGGTCATTGAGCGCTTACCAACCGCGATAAAGAAGTGGCGCACTCCCCCGAGATTTTCGCGTGCAGGACCGGCAAGCAACCCGAGCAGGGCCAGCCAACCTGCAGCTCCAAGCAAACCAGTAATCTCGTGAAGAGCGTCCTGACCGAAGAAGTAGGAATCCATCAGGCCCGAATCCTTCAAGGAATAGGACAGGCCACCAAGGGCACCCAGAGCAAGACCCAGGAACGCCACCAGCATCAGGCGCCCCTTGTGAACGTCCGGGCGCGAAATATAGTCCGTGGTGGCCAGCCAAGCACCGAAGACGGTCGCAGGAAGGATGGTCGTCATGATCAGCCCAAGGAGCGACGAGAATACCCAGCCAAATACGCTGATCAGCGGGTAGTACCAGCCGAGCATCAGGTCGGCGGGAGCGTTCGTCATCTGCGTATTGGTTGCGCCACCAAACCCCTTCAGGCTCTCGCCCCAGTTCACGAACGATTCGGCTCCAAACTGGCTGAGCATCATGATGACAAGGACGATGAGAGCAATCACGGTCAAGATCGTGAAGCGTCGCCGCGCAATGAGTCCTGCGAAAACAATCGCAACCAGCGCATACGCGCCGATAATGTCGCCGGAGAAGAAGAGTGCGTGGACAAAGCCGAAGAGGAGCATCCACCAGCCGCGCCTACGGATCAGACGGCGAGAGTCATCAATACTCTCGTTTTCGAATCCTGCGATCCACGTTGCGCGCACCTGCTCAGGCATTCCGGGCAGGTTCTCATCAAGTTCGTCGATTCGACGTTCCACGTATGCACGCTGGCGTCGCAACACCATCGTCATCAGACCGAAACCGAAAAGCATCGAAAAGAGCGGATACGAGCGGTGGTCGATGAACATTCCGCGAATGAACACCCACCACTGATCGCTCAGTGAGTATTCGGGATTGTCGGGGAAGAAAGAAAGCCAAAACGGCACGTTTGCGACCGCGATCAGAATCAGCATGAAGCCGCGCGCAAGATCCGGCGCGGGATAGCGGACAGAGTTCTTCGGGGTAAACGAGGCCGAGCTAGACATACTCGAACACTATCCAAGGATTCGGGCTCGCTTCAATCAGGTGTCTCCCTGATTTGCTTGTAGGCGCTCGCTGAACAAGCGCGACCGCAAGCTAGGCAAACGGTGAACAAGCGCGGCTGAGCAAGGTAGCGAAAATAAAGGAGGCGCGGCCTCGTCGAAGACAACACGACCACGCCACATTGAAACTTTTCGCTCAGGCGAACAGCTTCTCACCCACGTAGGTGTCGGAATCCTTCACGCCCGGCAACATCAAGTACATGCCGGTCGCGATGTGCTGGAGGTACTCCGTCATCTGGTCGTTCACCATATTCGACAGGATCGGAATGAAGTTCGTCGAAGGATCACGGACGAAAACGATGAAGAACAGGCTGGCTTCGAGGCGACCCAGCTTGTCCACCTGCTCTTTTACCGCGCTTGTTCACCGCTTCACCCCTCTATTCGAGCAGGAAAGGTTAGGCAAACCGTAGAGATATCCGCAAAATACGTAGCCCGTTAAGCGTCGCAAATCCGCGCCACAGACAAGGAAAGACACTAGGAATGTGGGCGTGGCCTCGTGAATTCATCAGTGCACGTCACCGAATTATTCGCACCAGCTTGCGAAAAACAAAAGGCGAGAAAAACACCAAAAGATCTGACGCTTTCAAACGGGACAACGGTCCCGAATTGGTGAACAAGCGCGCAATAGCGTGGGGACGAACATGGCGTTTTCTGGGCGCAATCCAGCGCACGGAAACTGCCAGATCTACTGACACATTCCCTTCCAAGGAGTCCTAATGACCGAGTTCTTCTACGAAGACATGCTGCCGCTGGGTGAAGACACAACCGAGTACCGTCTGCTCACCACCGAAGGCGTCGAAACCGTTGAAGGCCCTGACGGAACACAGTTCCTCAAGGTTGCCCCCAGCGCACTCGAACTACTGGCGAAAACCGCGTACCACGACATCTCGTACTACCTGCGCACCGCGCACCTCGAACAGCTGGCGAAGATCCTCGAAGACCCGGAAGCATCCGCAAACGACCGCTTCGTCGCACTCGACCTACTGAAGAACGCAAACGTTGCCTCCGCAGGCGTTCTGCCGATGTGTCAGGACACGGGCACGGCCATCATCAAGGGCGAACGTGGCCAGCGCGTCATCACCGAAGGTGTGGACGGCAAGCCCCTGGCGCACGGTGTCTACGACGCCTACACCGAGCTCAACCTGCGTTACTCGCAGAACGCTCCGATCACCATGTACGAAGAGAAGAACACGGGCTGCAACCTGCCGGCGCAGATCGAACTCTACGCGGACACGCAGGTCGGTCACGAGCTCGACTACCACTTCCTGTTCATGGCTAAGGGTGGCGGTAGCGCGAACAAGTCGTACCTGTACCAGATGACGAAGGCAATCCTTGATCCGGAACACATGATGCAGTTCCTGGAAGAAAAGATTCGTTCCCTCGGCACCGCAGCATGCCCGCCGTACCACTTGGCAATCGTCATCGGTGGCACCTCCGCTGAATACGCGCTCAAGACCGCGAAGTACGCGTCCGCCCACTACCTCGATACGCTACCGACCACCGGTTCGGAACTGGCGCACGGCTTCCGCGATGTCGAGATGGAAGACGAGGTCTTCAAGCTGACCCAGCAGATGGGCATCGGCGCCCAGTTCGGCGGCAAGTACTTCTGCCACGACGTCCGCGTCATTCGCCTCCCTCGCCACGGCGCATCCCTACCGGTCGCCATCGCGGTATCCTGCTCAGCTGACCGCCAGGCAAAGGCAAAGATCACGCCCGAGGGTGTCTTCTTGGAGCAGCTCGACTTCAACCCCGGCCGTTTCCTGCCGGCAACCGACCCGTCTGAGCTGGGCGAAGACACCGGCGCCGTGTCGATCGACCTCGACCGCCCGATGAGCGAAATCCTTGCCGAACTGTCGAAGTACCCGGTGAAGACGCGCCTGTCCTTGAACGGCACGATGATCGTTGCCCGCGATATCGCCCACGCGAAGATCCGCGAGCGCATCGAAAACGGCGAGCCGATGCCGGAATACATGCTCAAGCACCCCGTCTACTACGCGGGCCCAGCGAAGACTCCGGAAGGTATGCCGTCCGGCTCCTTCGGCCCGACGACCGCGGGCCGCATGGACTCCTACGTGGATCAGTTCCAGGCGCTCGGCGGATCCATGATCATGGTCGCGAAGGGCAACCGCTCCAAGCAGGTCACCGACGCCTGCCACAAGCACGGCGGTTTCTACCTCGGCTCAATCGGTGGTCCGGCTGCTGAACTGGCCGCAAACTGCATCAAGAAGGTCGAACTTCTTGAATACCCGGAGCTCGGCATGGAAGCCGTGTGGAAGATCGAAATCGAAGACTTCCCAGCCTTCATCGTCGTCGACGACAAAGGCAATGATTTCTTCGCTGGCACGCAGGAGGTCACGCTGACAATCGGCAAGCGCCCCGGCATGTGCTGATTGTGTTTCTGCCGGCGGGCATCGCGGTTGCGTGGTGTCCGCCGGCAGCTGCGTGTCGGCTTCGTGATTGAGATGAACGAGGCTGCCGCCACGCCCTACCCCGCGCTTGTTCACGGGCGGAGCGAAAACCGAGGAGCACGAAAATGGGCTGCGGCAAATGCGCGCTTGTTCACGTTCCTTCCGGTTCAAGTGCGCGCTTGTTGACCACTCAATCAACCTCAGAGGGGAATGACATCACCGCCGGCGGTGAACAAGCGAAGTCCTCAGCAAGTAAGTCGGTGAACAAGCGCGGTCGGGACTAAATTCCGATCGCGAGCGCGAACTCGGCCTTGATGGTTTCGAGTCTCGCCCGAGCCTCGTCCCACGGCACTTCTCCGCCACCTGGAGCATCGAGAATGACCTCAAGGTAGCACTTGAGCTTCGGCTCGGTGCCGGACGGCCGAGCGATGACGCGGTCGTTCGCCTCAGTGGTGACCATGATCGCGTTCGTACCCGGCAGGCCGTCCCACCCCTGAGACATGTCGACGACGGAGACGACCGACGAGCCCGCGAGCTGCGACGGCGGGTTCCCGCGCAGACGATCCATGCCCTCGGCGATGAGACCGAGATTCTCGACGCGGAAGGTGAGCGGCATCGTCACGTAGCAGCCGTAGGCGCGAGCCATTCGCTCGAGCTCGTCCTGGCCGGTGTGGCCCTGCGCCTTAAGCTCGGCGAACAGGGAGGCGGCGACGACCGAGGTCGAGATGCCGTCCTTGTCGCACACGTGCTCGGGATCGGGGCAGAAGCCGATGGCCTCCTCGTAGCCGAAGACGATGCCCGGGGTGCGGGCGATCCACTTGAATCCCGTGAGGGTGTGGCGGTAGTCGAGGCCGTGCGCCAGGGCGATCCGCTCGAGCTGGCGGCTCGACACGATCGAGTTGGCGAAGACCCCGCCCTTCGGGGCCCGCCCGGCCAGGAACTCGCCGAGGATCGAACCGGTCTCGTCGCCGGTGAGCTGACGCCATCCGCTCGCCGAGGCCTCGTCCGGAATGGCGAGGGCGCAACGATCGGCGTCGGGGTCGACTGCGATAATGAGGTCCGAGCCGTGCTCGCGCGCATGCGCCATCGCCAGATCGAGGGCGCCGGGCTCCTCCGGGTTCGGGAAGGAGACGGTCGGGAAATCGGGGTCGGGCGCCGCCTGCTCGGCGACGAGCGACACCCGGGTAAAACCCGCCTCCTTGAGGACGCGCTCGGTGAGCGCTCCGCCGACGCCGTGCATCGCGGTCAGGGTGATCTTGAGGTCTCCCCGGTGGTCGCCGGCGGCCAAGGCCGCGGCGACTGCAACGTAGTCGTCGCGCGGATCGACCTGCTCAATGCGCTCCTCGTCCTGGGGGACCTCGTCGGCCGGGGCGGCTGCCGCGATGGCGGTGGCGATGCCCGCGTCGTGCGGAGGCACGATCAGGGCGCCCTGACCGGCGTCGGTGACGATGCTTCCGCCGAGGTAGACCTTGTAGCCATTGTCCTTGGCGGGGTTGTGCGAAGCGGTGATCATGATGCCCGCGTCGGCGTCGAGGGCGCGCACCGCGAAGGAGGTGAGCGGGGTGGGGTGCGAGACGGGGAGGGCCAGAGCCCGGCAGCCCGCCGCCGACACAACGCGCGCGGCCACACGGGCGAAATCGACGGAGCCGTGCCGGGCGTCGCAACCGATGACGACGCGAGGTTCGCGCTCGGTTTGCGTCTTGAGGTAGGCGGCGAGGCCCGCGGTCGCACGGATGACGACGGCGAGGTTCATCCGAGATTCACCCGGGCCAATCTCGCCGCGCAGACCCGCGGTGCCGAACTCAAGGGGCCCGTTCATCGCGGCCCGCAGTTCGGCCAGGGCGCCCTCGTCACCCGCCGAAGCGGCCTCGACGGAAGCACGGAGCGCTGAGGAGGTCTGGCCGTCCGGATCATGGGTGGCCCATTCGCGGGCCGTCGCGAGAAGCTGATCGTTCATCGTCTCACTCTTCGATCCCCTCGAGGATCGCGACCGTCGCAGATACGCCGAGACGCGAGGCTCCGGCCTCAATCATGGCGAGCGCGGTCGTGGCATCGCGGATCCCGCCCGAAGCCTTGACGCCAAGGCGGTCGCCGACCGTTTCGCGCATGAGCTTAACGGCGTGCACCGAGGCGCCACCGGCGGGGTGGAAGCCGGTGGAGGTCTTCACGAAGTCGGCCCCCGCGTTCTCGGAGGCGCGGCAGGCCATGACGATCTCCTCATCGGTCAGGGCAGCGGACTCAATGATGACCTTGAGGACGCGTGGAGCGGGGACGGCGTCGCGCACGGCGCGGATCTCAGCTTCGAGCTCAGCCTCACGGCCTTCTTTCACGAGGGCGATGTTGATGACCATGTCGACTTCGTCGGCGCCGTCCTCAACGGCGCGCGTGGCCTCGGCGGCCTTGATCTCAGGCTTGACAGCGCCCGAGGGGAAGCCCGCGACGCAGGCGACCATGAGGCCCTCGGGGGTCTCGAGGGGCAGCATGGAGGGCGAGACGCACACCGAGTAGGTGCCGAGTTCGGCGCCCTGGGCGACAAGGGCCGCGACATCGGCGGCGGTCGCCTCGGGCTTGAGGAGGGTGTGGTCGATCATCTGGGCGACTTCAGTCTTCTTCATGGTGGTGCCTTCCTCAGATCTGCGCCAGGGGTGGCGCGAGTTCCATCATCTGGGTGAACGCTGTCTCGCGTTCCTTTACGGTTGTGGCTTCGTCCGGGACGAGCGAAGCCAAGACGGTGAACATGCCGAGCGCTTCGACTTCGGCGTGCGCGGCGGTGGCGTACAGACCCGCGGATTCCATTTCGACGGCGAGGATCCCCATTCTCTGCCAGCGTTCGTTGAAGGTCTCATCAGCGTTGACGCCGACGGTTCCTGTGCTTGTCGTTCCCGCTGCAAGATATCCGGCAATATAGCTGGGGTACAGGGTGTTAAAAACGATGGTGCGTAGATTCACTGCGTATTGCGTGGGCTCCGGCTCGGTCGCGTTGCGGTAGTCCTGCGCATCGACCAGCACGAACTTGGTCTGGTCGAACTCATCTGCGAGGGCTTCTGCCTGCTGATCGATGTTCGAACCCGACAGGATGATCAGCTGGCACCCGGCAAGCGCCAATATGATTCCGCCGCTCGCCACCATGATCGCGGTTGCACGCTGAAGGTGAGTGCGCATTGATTCCTCAGCTGGTTAGGATTGTGAGCGCTTGACCATCGTGGGGAGAGCCGCGGTGGACATGTTGGCGCGTGATTCATTGAGCCTATCAAAAACCGGCTTTCCAATGATTCACGAGGCCGGGCCAGCCTCACGTTTACACGCGAAACTGCCCCGGAGCGTAGCGCATCTGACGCTTGGCAGAACCAGGCGCTACAAGTGAGCGCAAACGGACAAAACAGATAAATCAGTGACCGCTTGGCTGATAGGGCGAGACCACCACATCCACCTTCTGCAAGTCTTTGACTTCCGAATAGCCGGTCGATGCCATGGTTCTCTTCAGGGCACCAACAAAGTTCAGGGAACCGTCTGCACGCGTCGAAGGACCGTAGAGAATCTGCTGCAGGCTTCCGGATGTGCCTACGTGAACACGCTGACCGCGAGGCATGTCTGGGTGCGTGGCCTCGGAACCCCAATGCCAACCGCGCCCGGGCGCTTCTTCCGCGCGAGCCAGAGCGGCACCCAGCATGACCGCATCCGCACCACAGGCGATGGCGCGCGATAAATCACCAGAACGCCCGATGCCACCGTCAGCAATGACGTGAACGTAGCGTCCTCCGGATTCATCCATGTAATCGCGACGCGCAGCGGCCACATCGGCGATTGCTGTTGCCATCGGGGCGTGCACGCCGAGCGATTGACGGGTCGAGTGTGCCGCTCCCCCGCCAAATCCGACAAGAACACCGGCGGCACCCGTGCGCATCAGATGCAACGCTGCCGTATTCGTGCAGACTCCACCAACAATGACGGGGACGTCGAGTTCATAGATGAACCGCTTGAGGTTGAGGGGCTCAGATCGGCTGGAAACATGTTCTGCAGAGACTGTTGAGCCTCGGATGACGAAAAGGTCCACGCCCGCATCGACGACTGCTCGCCAGTACTTTTGGGTACGCTGAGGCGACAACTTACCTGCAACAACTACGCCGGCTTGCCGAAGTTGAGCGAGGCGAGCAGTGATAAGCGACGGCTTAATTGGTTCCGAATAGATCTGTTGGAGTCGCGCAATAGACTCGTCTTCTCCAAGATGGGAGATTTCTTCGAGAAGCGGCTCCGGATCTTCGTAGCGCGTCCATAGACCGTCCAGATCTAGAACACCCAACCCGCCGAGTTTTCCGAATGCGATTGCTGTTTCGGGGCTCATGACCGAGTCCATGGGGGCAGCCATGATCGGAATATCGACGTGGTAGGCGTCGATTTGCCAGCCGACGTTCACATCTTCGGGATCACGAGTGCGCCTTGAGGGAACCAAGGCAATATCGTCCAGACTGTAAGCGCGTCGCGCACGCTTTCCACGACCAATTTCAACTTCGTTGCTCACGACTTGATACTAACCACTTTGGGCCACTGACATGCGCTTTTGTTGATGATTGCAGCGTGGGTGCGATGAGGTAGTCGACGAGGCCGGCTTCGCCGACCTGATGATTGCCATTTTGTTTCTCCATGGTTTAGGCGACACTAGTTCCATGAATGAAAACACTTCTTGGATTGATCAGCCTTGGCTTGGTTTCGACACAGAGACAACCGGCACAAATCCTCTTTCGGATCGCCTTGTCACGGCTGCGCTTGTTTTGCGACGCGGGGGTATCAACCCGTCTGGCCCTGACGAAGTTGTCACATGGCTAGCTAATCCCGGGGTAGAGATCCCTGAAAGCGCCAGCGCTATTCACGGGATTTCCAACGAAAAAGCTCAAACCCAGGGACGGAATATTTCCGAGGTTTTAAATGAGGTTGCTGATTCTTTGGTTGCGCACTGGCAACGCGGATTCCCTGTTGTTGTCTTCAATGCGGCGTTCGATATTACGTTGATGAATGCCGAGCTCACTCGCCATGGTCTGCAGACTTTGGAAGAACGCCTTGGTGGCCCTGTTGGACTCATTCTTGATCCGATCGTCCTTGATCGTCACTTCGATAAGTACCGGAAGGGAAAGCGAACCCTGACCACCATGGCACCGCACTACGGTGTGGCTCCGGATCCGAATGCTCACACGGCAGAAGTTGACGTTTCGATGACATTAGACGTGTTGGCGAAGATTGCCCAGGCGTTTGGCGCTCCGCTCACGCTAAGCAGTGCTCATGCGTTGATGGCATTGCAGGCCAGCGCTTTTAAAGAATGGGCTCAGGGTCTTGAAACCTACTTTGCACGTCAGGGTAAACCCCAGCAGATTGATTCCCAGTGGCCACAAAGGGCTCTCAATAGCTGAAGGGGTTAGCATCCCCATCATTAAACGGGTCGGTTAATGAAAGAGGTCGATGACCCAATAGAACGCCCTTGTTGCTATCGGGTCACCAGTCTTCAGCGCGCTGTCACTTCCATGTGCGGGCGCGACTTCGTCCCATAGGTGGGACTGATTGGACGCGTGGTGGTCAGCGCTAAGCGCTGACCACCACTGTGACGTCACTTGGTATCGATCAGGTCTTTCCATGTGCGCTTCTCACCGACCAGAAGGCTGAAGTGCTTGTTCTGTTCAGCGATCGCCGCATCGGTTGCGGGATTCTTAATCAGTGCCGCAAGAACCTCGGGGGCAGCAGTGATAGCACCAACGCCCTGGCGGACCAGTTCAAGAACCTGTTCAGAGTTCTTGAAGGACGCAGCTAAAACATCAGCTTCCATCCCATACGACTTCAGCGTGCGGTGGATTTCGCTAGCAACGCGAACACCATCAATGCCGTAGTTATCCATGCGGTTCACGTAGGGAGCAACATAGCGGGCACCAGCCTTTGCTGCCATGAATCCCTGCATCGAAGAGTGAATGCCTGTTGCCGTCACCTGCATGCCCTCTGCGACAATGCGAGGAATTGCCGCGAAGCCGTCGCGAGTGACAGGAAGCTTCACAAATAGGTTGCCACCAATTTCTTCACGCAGAGCACGCGCTTCGGCAACCATATCGTCGGCTCGTTCCGACACGATCTGAACATGCAACTGCGACCCATAGGGCAGCAAATCTTGGATCTTATGCAGAACATCCAAAGGCTCTTTGCCCTCGCGGTACAAGATGGTCGGGTTAGTCGTAACACCGTCAATCGGAAGGTAGGACAGTGTCTGTTCAATTGCTTCGACGTTTGCATAATCGATCAGGATGAGCATGTGCGCGATCCCCTTTTCAACAGTGTGAAAACATGTTCCGACAGGTTCAGATTAATGCCCAATTTGGCACAAAAATAGGACCCCCGTCGCATGCGTGAAACCGCCTGCGACGAGGGTCAATACCTGTCAAACGTTTATCAGCGAGAAGACCCTGACGAATGGTAGTTCGGAGCCTCGCTGGTCATCTGCACATCGTGCGGATGAGATTCGCGCAGACCTGCAGATGTGATTCGAACAAAGCGACCATTCTTCTTGATCTCCTCGATCGACGAAGCACCCAGATAGAACATCGTCTGATGCAGGCCACCAACAAGCTGGTAAATCACCGAGGCAAGTGAACCAGTGAACGGAACCTGCCCTTCAATACCTTCTGGAACGATCTTGTCATCACTGGTGACATCGGCCTGGAAGTAGCGGTCCTTCGAGTAGGACTTGCGACCACGCGAACTCATTGCGCCCAGCGATCCCATACCACGGTAACGCTTGTACTGCTTACCGTTCGTGAAGACAACCTCACCCGGGGACTCTTCACAGCCGGCCAGAAGCGAGCCGAGCATGACCGTATCAGCACCGGCCACAAGAGCCTTACCGATATCACCCGAGTACTGCAGACCACCGTCAGCGATCAGCGGAACACCGGCGGGCTTACACGCTTTAGCAGCCAAGTAAATTGCAGTAATCTGCGGGACGCCCACGCCAGCAACCACTCGGGTGGTGCAAATCGAGCCCGGGCCAACACCAACCTTCACCGCATCGACACCGGCATCAATCAGCGCTTGAGCACCTTCAGTGGTTGCGACATTGCCACCGATGATCTGAACGCCAGCGAACAACGGATCCGCCTTAATACGGCGAATCATATCCAGCGCAAGCTGGGCGCCACCGTTAGCCGTATCAACAACAAGAACGTCAACACCTGCTTCAGCGAGCGCGGTTGCACGTTCCCACGTATCACCCCAATAACCAACAGCAGCGCCGACAACCAGACGACCACGGTCATCCTTCGTCGCGTTCGGGTACTGCTCGGTCTTCACGAAGTCCTTGACCGTGATCAAGCCGGTCAACCTATTATTCTCGTCAATAATCGGAAGCTTCTCCACTCGATGCTCAGCCAGCAAAGCCTTCGCATCTTCACGAGAAATACCAACCTGACCCACAACAAGATCCTCGCGCGGGGTCATGCAATCGCGAACCTTCAGCGTTGCCCACTGGGATTCAGGGACAAAACGCAGGTCACGGTTCGTGATGATGCCAACAAGACCATTTTCTTCGTCAACAACAGGAAGACCAGACACACGATAGTGACCGCAAAGCTCATCAAGCTGTTCGATGGTCGCATCGGGACCAACAGTCACAGGATCTTCAACCATTCCAGATTCGGAGCGCTTCACCTGACGAACATGCTGCGCTTGTTCTTCAATCGAAAGATTGCGGTGAAGGATGCCAATACCACCCTGACGAGCCATGGCAATCGCCATACGAGCTTCAGTCACAGTATCCATTGCTGCAGAAAGCAACGGAACACGCAGGGTAATTTTCTTCGTCAGCCGCGACGTAGTGTCAACAGTGGATGGAACGACGTCAGTCAGCTCTGGGAGCAGAAGAACGTCATCGTAAGTAAGGCCAGTCAGTGAGAACGGATCATGCTCTAAAAAGTCTCCCATGAGCCAAGTCTAGGCTGTGGCTCAAGCCGGATAAAAACTTCGGACGAACCTCACAATTCCGAGTGGTCGTGTGCCCTCACCTGCGCTAATGCCGCCGCGAATCCCGGATACAAGCCAATACGAGGCAACAGCAACATCTGACCGACATGGTAGGCATCAGCCTTGCCTGCCCAGACAGTTTCACTCTCGTGTCCATCTGCGTCGACTTCATGGATCCAGCGTCCCGGGCCAGCATGAATGACCTGATCCGCCCACGCCACATAGCGAGCGAAACGCTCCGACTGGACCATGACGTCGTCATCATTACCTAGTTCTTCACTGACTTTACCCAGAGCGAGCGTTGCATTCACAGCTTCGCAAGCAACCCAGTGCATGCGAGTATCCACAACAGTCTTTCCATCAAAGTCCGTCGTGTAAACGATCCCACCCTTTTCGCTGTCCCAACCATCCTCATCCGCTCGATCAACAAGGCAATGCGCAACGTCATACATCCATTCACTCGGAGTATCCCCGCACGCAATGAGTGAGGCTCGACCATGCAGGATCAAACGCGCCCACTCAAACCCGTGTCCCGGAGTTGCACCGTAAGGACGGAAAGGATCAGCGGGATTTTCAATGAACATCTCGGGACAAACAACCCAGTTTTTATCGAAGTGCTCAGGCAAGCGCCAACCAAAGCGAGCACCAAGATCGGCAACAAAACGCATCATTTCGCGCGCACGATCCAACCAACGTCGTTCACCCGTCGCATCGAAGGCAGCAAGATACGCCTCGACCGTGTGCATATTCGCGTTCAGACCTCGATATTCTTCACACTCGCTCCAGTCGCGGTTCCACGAGTTCGCGACGCGCCCATACGACGGTTCCCACCAGTGCGCGTCCTGATCGGCAAGCGCTTCATCAAGCAACGCCCGGCCTCGTTCATGCCCAGCCAAATAGGAAGCGGCAGTCGCGAGAATCACGAACGCGTGCGCATAGGCTTCCTTGCGGATCGGCTCAACCGGGCGAGCATGTTCCCCCGTCGCATCCAGAGCGGAGAACCACCCGCCGTATTCATCGTCATGCAACGAGGTGGACAGCGCATCAAGCCCGTGCTCGACAAGACCAGACACTCCCTGGACACCACGCATCTCAGCAAGTGCAAACACGTACGTCATTCGACACGTAATCCACAGCTCAACGCCCTTGGACTCTGTAATAGCACCATCGGCATCCAGATAACCGAAGCCAGCAGGGCACGCTGAAGCTGAAGCGAACTCAACAAGCGCAGAGAAATCAGCATCAAAAGCGCCGATAAGAGCGGAATCATTCCAGGGGGTCTTCATTGTCACTCCCGGTCAAAAGATGTGCGTAACACCGATAAAGGTATCACTGCCTCAAGTTTCGATGAGAGGTTCTATGGGACTTGTTAAGACACAACCGAGGAAAGATCAACACCGGGCGCAAGTACCGCAAGAGTTTCTTCTACGCCGGCAGCAATTGTGCGCACGCGCAGGACGCGCTCATCAACGACCTTCGGAGCATCCGCGCCAACCAGCATGACATCAAGGTCAAGATCAGTAGTAAGACCATGAATAAATTTCTCGCAGGTTGCTCCAGAACCCATGACAATAGCCAACACGACCGGGCGTTCTTCGGTATGAAGCGCAACGCGAGCACACGCTCCCTGATCATCAACTGTCGCAGTCGAAACGACGCGCACATCGATGCCGTACCAGCCAAGAGCAACACCAAGAACGTGCGCTCCCAGCTCGTGGACAACGTCCGTAAGAACAACAACAGCCCCCGGGGCTGTCTGAGGAGAAACGCACTCGCTAGCAAACTGAGCAAGCACATCAAGGAAAGCGTTTTGAAGAATCGTAGACGGCGCACATCCAGGTTTCTGCCCGCATGTGGAGGCACGCAAGGTGTCGAGCGCTGGGCTGACTAAGCGACTCCAAGTATGAACAAGCCCCTCGTCGCCCACCGCGGAACGAAGGACATTCTTCAGCTGATGCCCGTGGCAGGCCGATACACAATTCAGTAGTTCAGAAACCGTATGAGGAACGGGCAGGTCTTCTTGACGTGAACGCGCAGGGGCCGTCGCCAACACGGTAGCGGCAGCATCTGCGGGAGAAACCCCCTGATGCACAAGGTCAACCATCGCGGTCAAACGCGCAACATCGCTGGCACGATAGCGACGATGAGTTCCTGCTTGGCGTTCATCTGGGCCAAGACCATAGCGTCGTTCCCAGGTGCGAAGAGTCGAGGGGGAGATTCCGAGACGAACGGAAACAGCAGTCACTGTCAGCGGAGCATCGACGCCTGAATCAGCTGAAGACGCAAGATGTGCGCGAGGCATGTCGTTTCCTTTCCGCTCGCCAGCTACCAACGTTTTTATTCAACGTTGTTCACCCCTACAACGATTGTTCACCGAAGAGCGAGCTTTCGCCACCGGAGCGAAGAAGATGTGTCAAGTAAGTGAGACAAATCTTCTTCATGGCATTCCGCATGTTTTGTAGCGATATATTCAGATTTTTCTCAGGTTTATTGCCTTTTCTGAGAAATAACTAAGAATGTATGAACGGGTCTTGAACAACTTACGAACAATATCTAAACTGATGGAGGCTGCTCGCGAAGAAGTACTTCGACTGGCAGTCACCGAATGAGAGGTACACATGTCTGACGTTTCACGTCTCCCCGGCCCAATGATCGACGCTTGGGATTGGCAGTACGACGGCGCATGCCGTGACCTCGACACCGAGCTCTTCTTCCACCCTGAAGGCGAACGCGGTTCAACGCGTCGCCGTCGCGCAGCAAACGCAAAGGCAATCTGCGCAACATGCCCCGTGATCGACCAGTGCCGCGAATACGCGCTGGCATCACAAGAGCCCTACGGCATCTGGGGCGGAATGACAGAAGAAGAACGACGCGAAGAAATACGTTCATCGCATCGTCAGCGTCGAGCGTCGTAATCTACCCCAGTCTTACAGAGGCGTCGCGCACATAGCGCGACGCCTCTTCACTTCTCATGCCACACTAAAGAATCATCGATAGTTTTCACTATTCCCCAACAACCAATCGGAAGCGAAGTCGTGACATCACCAGTTGTTTCATCCCAGCCACGCCGTAAATCCCGATCGCTCATCATTTCGATCGCACTCATCATCATTGCAGCATTCGTCCTTGCCGTCAGCATTTGGACAACTAGTGGAAACAAGCAAGCAGATTCGGCAGCATCAGCGCAATCGTCAGACTCGACGCACACTCAATCTGCCCAATCTGCATCAGCGACGCCAGGAGCCTCGTCCGCTGCCGCGGCGGCCGCCGACGTTGACCCGAACGTCGCAGCACCCAGTGAGAAGAACGCAGAGCTCCTTGCAATCATTCGATCCGCACCCAAGCGCGACGCCAACGACAATCAGGCCAAAGGCGCTCTGGACGCTCCGGTTGTCCTCACACTCTTCTCTGACTTCTCCTGCCCCTACTGCACGCTGTTTGCTAAAAAAATCGAACCCCAACTTGCCGATCTGATCGAAGACGGAACTCTTCGCATCGAATGGCGCGACCTGGCACAGATCACCCCCACGTCCCCCTTAGCAGCTCAAGCGGGACGTGCGGCAGCCGATCAGGGCAAGTTCTGGGAATTCCACGACCTGCTGTATCAGGCAACCAACGAACACGAACACCCGGAATACACCGAGGAATCTCTCGTCGCATTCGCTGAACAAGCTGGCGTTTCAGACATCGACACCTTCCGCGCCACGATGAATGCGGCCGAAACCGTTCAGGCTGTCGCCAACGCGAAGAAGGAAGCCTACTCCATCGGCATCACCGGCACACCTTTCATGTTCATTGGGGACACCTACATTTCGGGCTACCGCGATTACGAGTATGTGCGCACAACGATTGAACTTCAGGCGGAGGCCGCCCGTTCATGACTTTGACCCCATTGGCTGCCCTGCTCGGTGGCGTATTGACGGTCTTCGCCCCCTGTTCGGTGATGATCCTGCCAGCATTCTTCGCATACGCATTCCAGTCGCGTTCTGCACTGCTACTGCGCACCGGAATCTTCTGGCTGGGTTTGCTGACTTCTCTTCTGCCTTTGGGCGTACTTGTCGGCGCGGCGGGATCAGCTCTGCGCGATCACCTGGATCTGATCACACGCATCTGCGCCTTCATCATCATCATTCTTGGCATCGTTGAGATTATCGCTCTTGAAATCCCCACGCCCCATCGCAAGGCGTCGGCGGGAGTACGCAAAGAACGTGATCGCACTCATCCTCTGTCGATCTACCTTTTGGGGCTCACCTATGGCTTTGCCGGTATCGGTTGCGCTGGGCCAATCCTAGGGGCCGTTTTGGTGGCCGCAGGTATCGGAGCTTCGCCGGCAACAGGCGCTGCTCTGATGGCTCTGTACGCCACTGGCATGGTTGTTCCTCTGGCAGTGCTCGCATTGGCGTGGCAGTCTACGAATTTGTCCTCAAGCACCTGGTTGCGTCCCCGCCCCCTTCGACTATTCGGTCGCGATACAACGTGGACGAACGTCGTCTCAGGCATCGTTTTGGTTGCGCTGGGCGCGGCGCTTCTGGTCGCTGGCATCGCGAATCCACTTGGGGGATTGATTTCAGCAACGACCTTGGCTTCGTGGGAACAGTCTCTGATGCGGTTCGGTTCGACGATTCCTACGTGGGCAATGATCACAGTTGTTGTCTTGGTGATTGCCGCCGCGTGGTTCGCGTGGCCTCGTCGGACAAAGGAGACGGAAACAAACGCCGCGTAGTTCTTTGCTGTTCTCGATACAGTGTGGGCCTGGCACCTGAGGTGCCAGGCCCACACTGTTTGTCAGTGGTGAACTCTAGGTTCAGCGCTCAACGATTGCGAGGACGTCGCGTGCGGAGAGGATCTGGTATTCCTTGCCTTCGTACTTGACCTCGGTACCACCGTAGCGCGAATAAATCACAACGTCGCCGACCTTCACGTCGACGGGAACGCGGTTTCCATTGTCATCAACGCGGCCAGGGCCGACTGCGATAACTTCGCCTTCCTGTGGCTTTTCCTTGGCGGTATCCGGGATAACCAGGCCAGAGGCGGTGGTCTGAACTGCCTCGACCTGCTGGATAACAATACGGTCTTCGAGGGGCTTGATGGAGATCGACACTGTCGCTCCCTTTCTTCTTGAAAGTTTCCGTCATCCCTTCCCTGCCGTCGCGGGGGTCAGGGGCAGGATCGCTTCGCGGTTTTCACCGCTTCATGCATGAGCATATTCCGCCTCTGGCACTCGAGCAACCTGAGTGCCAAACAGTTCACTTTCAGCAGATTACCCACCGCGCTTGTTCACCGATCCACCACCTCCACCACCGCGCTTGTTCAAGAAAAGCAACCAGTTCATGTGCGCGCCCTCGTCCCCAACATCTGAAATCCAGACGCACTAACGCTGAACAAGCGCACTCAATCGGGGAAAGCAAAGGCCCAACGATGTGCGTAAACGTCGAACAAGCGCGGTCCGTGGCAGAATCGGAGGGTGAATTCTTCCCTCGATCCTGTTCTGACGCGCGAGGGGTGGGACCTGCTTACCCGCCTGCAGGCCCTCCCGCACACAACAGAAGCAGACCAGGCACACTTGAACGCGCTCTTACGGAAAGAAGGGATCGAGCCGGCGCTCGTGTCAGCGCTCCTCACCCAATTGGATCTGCGCGTTCACGCTCACACGAAGTTCGGCGAATTTGCCAACCATATGATTTTCACGCGCGACGGGCTGGAGCAGGCAACGCGCCTCAATGTCGCCGCACACCACGCTGGGCGGTTTCGGGACAGCGGAGCAACCTACGTCGCAGACCTCGGATGTGGGATTGGTAGTGACTCGCTGGCGATTGCCGGCCTGGGATTAAAAACGCTCAGCGTCGACCTGAATCCCGATGCCGTCGCATGCGCAGCAACCAACCTGCGCGATTTCCCGGACAGCGACGTGTTGCTTGGGAATGTCCTGGATCTTGACATTCATGAGCTTGCCGACCGTGGCGTTGACGCCATCTTCGCTGATCCTGCACGACGCACCGGAGCAAAACGCGGATCCAGGCGTCTCATGAATCCTGAATCCTGGTCTCCCTCACTTTCAACGGTACTGGGCTGGCGCGAGGCAATTCCCCGCGTTGGCATCAAAGTCGCGCCCGGAATCACCTATTCGGCTCTGCCTGAAGACGCGTGCGTGCAGTGGACAAGCGTCGATGGATCCATAGTCGAGGCGGCAATTTGGACTGGCCCGCTCGCCCACGATGGCTCGGGTCGGGTTGCGTGCGTCATCAAGGGATCGCGGACGTTCACCTTGCGCGCAATTCACGAGGCCCCAGCAAACGCTCCACTTATCCCAACCCCCGTCGGGAAGCTGGCGGATTACTTGGGTGAACCCGACGATGCAGTGATTCGAGCCGGGCTCATTTCAACGCTCGCCGACCAGTTGGATGCACACCTGATCTCTGAGTCGATCGCGTATGTGAGTGCGGCTGAGGCAACGCCGAGCGAATTCATCCGCTGGTTCAAGGTCGAAGATGTCGTCACGTTGAAACCGAAAACAATTTCCGCTGCTCTTCGAAGCCTTGGCATCGGACGCATTGAAGTCAAGAAGCGAGGCGCCGACATTGACCCTGCGACTCTGAGGCGTTCACTCAAGCTCTCAGGCGATAAGGACGGCGTCGTCATTGCCACGCGCATCGAGGGACGTCACTGCGCGATCATTGCAACGCGTGTCAGCTGATCCGCGCACACATGCGCAGTGATGTGACGGTAAGTGGCCTCGTCAATTAACGTCTTCGCGCCACCGACGCGCCAACCTGAACGGTGAACAAGCGCGACCTCACCCCACACAAACGGTGAACAAGCGCGGTGGTGATTAGGCGCAACCGATAGCAAAGAGGAAGATCAGGCACTAGGCAACATTGACGTCTGCGTCAGAGGCATGCCCGAATCTGGCGAGAAATTCCAATCCGACGGAGCAACACCTGCGCGAACAAGCTCCGACCCCATCGCAGCGATCTGCGCACCGTTATCCGTGCAGAAACGCAACGGGGGCAGGCGAACCTCAAGCCCAGAAGCCTCAGCACGCTCAGCAAGAAGCGCACGCAGACGAGAGTTCGCAGAAAAACCGCCACCCACAACGATCGTCTGGCACCCCGTGTCCAACGCCGCGCGCACTGCTTTAGCGGTCAGAGAGTCATTCACTGCCTCAGAGAAGCCTGCGCACACGTCTTCAGGGTTCACAGCTTCACCGCGAGCCTCGGTACCCTCTATGTAGCGAGCAACAGCGGTCTTCAGACCGGAAAAGCTGAAATCGTACTTGTGACGCTCTTTATCCTTGCCACCGGACAAACCGCGCGGGAACTTAATGGCATTCACGTCGCCAGCCTGGGAGAGCCGATCGACGTGCGGCCCACCCGGGTAAGGCAGATTGAGCAGGCGTCCAACCTTATCGAAGGCTTCGCCGGCAGCATCGTCAAGCGTGCCACCCAGTTCTTGAACGTCGGTTGCAATGTCGTTAACCAGCAAAATATTCGAATGACCACCGGAAACAACCAGACCGATAAAGCGCTCAGGGAGCGGGCCGTCAGCAAGCTTATCGACAGCAAGATGGCCGATCACGTGGTTCACACCGTACAGGGGCTTGCCAAGGGACGAGGCAAGCGCCTTCGCAGCACAAATACCGACCGTCAAAGAACCAACGAGGCCCGGGCCAGCAGCAACAGCAATCGCATCCACGTCATCAAGCGTCACGCCAGCTTCATCAAGCGCCGCATTCAAGGTTGGGATAAACGATTCAAGGTGAGCGCGCGACGCAATTTCTGGGATGATACCACCGTAGCGGGCATACTGATCCATCGATGTGGCCGTGCGGTCGACGAGCAGTTCGCACCCGCGCACAAGACCAATGCCAGTTTCGTCGCAGGTGGATTCGATTCCGAGGATGAGTGGTTCCTTCACCCTTCCAGTTTATGCCGGCAAAGAACGAGGCCGTGAATCCAAATGTGTGACATCCGCGCCGTGGCACGGACCGCCATCACTGTGAGTTTTCTACGGGGTCATCATCCTTCAGTGGAGTCCGCTTGTTGGCAACGATCATCGCAACACATGCAACGGCGAAGGCAACAAGCGACCAGGGGAGTGCTTTATCCGCGGTGACCTTGATTGCATCCGAGCCGAACACCAAGCTGAGCAGAAGCAGGATCGACAGAATCGCGAAGACAATCATTGCTCCGATAGCAATCGATGATGAAACCTTATAGCGACGAGTGTGAGTGTTCGGGCCTGTTTCGTCGAATTTCTCCATTGAAATCACCTTCCGCATCGACGCCGAACTATGGCGCTGACCAGCAGTTTTATCTGCTCTTACTCTAGCCTCTTCTGCATTGAGTAGTCGGCGAGATGGGCCGATGCTTCCAGACTTAATGTGTAATTCTGAGCGCCCGATGGTGAACAAGCGCGGTATTACTTGGAGACGAAACGGTGAACAAGCGCGGTCAGGGAAGACGGATATAGGGCAAGGAAGATGGAGAAACAAAAGCGGGGTCCCGGTGGAAAACCACCGGGACCCCGCAAAGGCCACGAGCCGGATCAGATGCCCTTCAAAGCAGCCTTTCCGAGCTGACGGTTCAGCGTAGAGATAACGTCAAGCGGGATCTGCTTCGGGCAGACCGCAGCACACTCGCCGATGTTGGTGCAGGAGCCGAAGCCCTCTTCATCCATCTGGTTGAGCATGTTGACAACGCGCTTGTAGTTCTCCGGCTTGCCCTGGGGCAGAAGCTGGAGGTGCGTCACCTTAGCCGAGGTAAACAGCATCGCCGAAGCGTTCGGGCAGGCCGCCACACAAGCGCCACAGCCAATGCATGCAGCCGCTTCGAATGCGCGGTCTGCGTCCTGCTTCGGAACCGGGGTTGCGTGAGCGTCCGGGGCCGCACCGGTATTCACCGAGATGTAGCCACCAGCCTGGATGATGCGGTCCAGTGCAGAACGGTTGACAACCAGATCCTTGATAACCGGGAATGCTTCTGCACGCCACGGCTCAATGGTGATGGTGTCACCGTCGTGGAAGGTACGCATGTGAAGCTGGCAGGTCGTGGTGACCTCCGGACCATGGGCAATGCCGTTAACGACAATGCCACACTGACCGCAGATGCCTTCACGGCAGTCAGAGTCGAATGCGATGGGCTCTTCACCACGTGCGAAGAGTTCCTCATTGAGGACGTCGAGCATTTCAAGGAAGGACGACTCCTCGGAGATTCCCTTCACCTGGTACTCGTGCATCGCGCCACGGTCCTCGGGACCATCTTGGCGCCAGATCTTCAGTGTCAGGTTCACTTGTAGCTCCGCTGCTTTAGCTCGATGTTGTTGTAAATGAGGTCTTCCTTGTGGAGGATCGGCGGCTGATCTTCGCCACCCCACTCCCACGCGGCGACGTACAGGAACTTGTCGTCATCGCGAAGCGCTTCGCCTTCAGGGGTCTGCGACTCGGCGCGGAAGTGGCCGCCACAGGATTCCTCACGGTGAAGAGCATCGATGCACATGAGTTCACCAAGCTCCATGAAATCGGCAACGCGACCAGCTTTTTCGAGGGACTGGTTGAGTTCACCAATGGACTTGCCGGGAACACGAACGTTCTGCCAGTAGTCCTTGCGAAGTTCGCGGATCATACCGATTGCCTTCTTCAGGCCTTCCTCGGTGCGCTCCATACCGCAGTATTCCCACATGATGTGGCCGAGTTCCTTGTGGAAGGAATCAACCGAGCGGGAACCGTTGATCGACATCAGGGTGTCGATGCGCTTCTGGGCCACAGAGAGAGCTTCAACAACGTCAGGGGACGATTCGTCCAGCTTCGGCAGATTGAAGCACTTGGAGAGGTAATCGTTGATTGTGTTCGGCAGGACGAAGTAGCCGTCCGACAGCCCCTGCATGAGCGCGGATGCACCCAGGCGGTTGGCGCCGTGGTCGGAGAAGTTTGCTTCGCCAGCAACGTACAGACCGGGAAGGTTGGACTCGAGATCGTAGTCAACCCACAGCCCGCCCATGGTGTAGTGGACTGCCGGGTAGATGCGCATCGGCACCTCGTAGGGGTTGTCGCCCGTAATGCGCTCGTACATATCGAACAGGTTGCCGTACTTCGCAGAGACGGCGGCCACACCCATGCGCTCGATCGCATCGGCGAAGTCGAGGTAGACGCCACGGGCGACGCCGGCGATCTTCGGGCCGACGCCACGACCTTCGTCACACATGTTCTTTGCCTGACGCGATGCAATATCGCGGGGAACCAGGTTGCCGAAGGACGGGTAGATGCGCTCCAGGTAGTAGTCGCGATCCTCTTCGGGGATCTGACGCGGGTCCTTTTCGCAGTCTTCAGCCTTCTTGGGAACCCAAATACGACCGTCGTTACGGAGAGACTCCGACATGAGGGTCAGCTTCGACTGCTGATCGCCGTGCTGCGGGATGCAGGTCGGGTGGATCTGCGTGAAGCAGGGATTACCGAAGTAGGCACCCTTGCGGTATGCGCGCCAGATTGCGGTAGCGTTACACCCCATCGCGTTGGTCGACAGGAAGAAGACGTTGCCGTAACCACCGGTTGCCAGGACAACTGCGTCAGCGACGTAGGTTTCCAGCTTGCCGGTTGCCATGTCACGGGCGACGATGCCACGGGCGCGACCATCGGAAACGATGATCTCAACCATTTCGTGGCGCGAGTATTCCTTGACCGTGCCGGCTGCAACCTGACGTTCCAGCGCCTGGTAGGCGCCGATCAGGAGCTGCTGACCTGTCTGGCCACGCGCGTAGAACGTACGGGAGACCTGGACACCACCGAAGGAGCGGTTGTCGAGCAGACCACCGTATTCGCGCGCGAACGGAACGCCCTGTGCGACGCACTGGTCGATGATGTTCGCGCTGACCTCTGCCAGACGGTAGACGTTGGTTTCGCGGGCGCGGTAGTCACCACCCTTAACCGTGTCGTAGAAGAGGCGGTAGACGGAGTCATTGTCGTTGCGGTAGTTCTTCGCAGCGTTGATACCACCCTGCGCAGCAATAGAGTGCGCGCGACGAGCGGAGTCCTGGTAGAAGAACACGTCGACGTTGTAGCCCATTTCGCCGAGCGAAGCGGCAGCAGCGCCACCCGCAAGGCCACTGCCTACGATGATGACACGGAGCTTACGACGGTTAGCCGGGTTCACCAGAGCGGCGGAGAACTTACGCTGTTCCCAGCATTCGGCGATTGGCACATCAAGAGGAGCCTTGGCGTCAGCGATCTTCTCGCCTTCACGGTAGAGGCCCTTGATCAGGGTTTCAGTCATGAGTAATCAGCTTCCTCAAGAGATGAATCCGGCGGCGATTGCGATCGGAGGTGCCATGAACATCACGAAGATGATGGCGCCAACGAGGCCGGAGAGGACGATCATCGGCTTACGAGTCGCGGGGCGAACCCAACCGAGCGTCTGGAACATTGACCAGAAGCCGTGCGAAACGTGAATACATGCAAGACCGACGAAGATTGCGTACACGATGACGAGCAGCGGCGAGTTGAACGATGCAACCATGCGCTCGTAAGGCGTCGAATCAGCGGTGAAGCCCGTGCGGACAGTGCCGGTCGTGAAGTGCAGGATGTGGAAGATGAAGAGGAACAGGATCAGAACGCCGGACATGCGCATGGTGCGCGCGGCGTACGAATCGGTAACGGACTTCTTCACGACGTAGCGGGTCGAACGTGCGCGACGCGAACGCTTCCACGTGTATGCAGCTGCGTACAGGTGGATGACAAGCATCAGGAGCATCGCGGCGCGGAATACCCAGATGAATCCGCCGTGCGGGAAGATCGGCACGAAAGCCTCTTCCTTCAGCCAGTGTGCGTAATGGTCATACGCTTCCTGACCGAGGAACATCTTGAGGTTGCCGTAGGAGTGGAACAGCAGGAAGAAGACGAAAATGAAGCCCGAGATGGCCATCAGTTGCTTAATAAAAACACTGGTGGTCCACGCGCGGCGCTTCTTCGTTGCGACATTTGTAGTGGCCATGTCCCAAGAATATCCACACGTCTTCAAGCGTTTTAGGACTGTTGTCCGCCCTTGGTCCTAGATGAGCGTTTTGTCAGCTCAGTTTTCCGCGTAATTTAGCTAAATTCTTAGGGGCTTCCTTGGCGGTTTGGAGGCTGGTTACGCGTGCGACAGAGATGTTTCAGGCGGGTGTTGACTGCCTTTTACCTAACCGTCCTGTTTCAAATTTCGGGCATATGACAGTTTTGAGAAACCCGTCGTAAAACGCAGGTGCGCGCCTACTTGTGTGCTCTCTTCCGTCACCGTCACGCTCGACGTTGAAGGGACGAGGCCACCCACACTTTCAGTTCGTCAGGTCCAATCGCATGGCGATGCCGTCTTCGAGTGGATTCTTGAAATATCCCCTCAAGCGGTCCAGGACGATAAAACCTGAGCGTTCGTAGAGGCGTCGTGCAGCTTCATTCGACTCGCGAACTTCAAGGAACACGTAGTCCGCTCCAGCTTCACGTGCGCGAGATACCAGCAGGTCGAGGATCTGTTTACCCAGGCCCTGGCCTCGTACATGGGGGAAAACGCCGATTGTCATAATGTCGGCGCCATCGCCCACCACTTTCACTCCCCCGTAGCCGACAACCTGCAGGTCAGGGCCATCTGGGAGGGCCGCCAGGTAGTAGGTGGAAAACGGGGAGGCCAGCTCGTCGGCGATCATTCCCCACGTCCATGGGTCCTCCGGGAAAAGAGCTTCTTCAAGCGCAACCAGGATCTCTTCATCCCCCGGCTTTGCCTGATGGATCTCAACCGGAACGCCGGTCACATGCGCTCCATCGGCTGGCCGTGAATCTCGGGACGGCGCAGGTAGAGCGGCTCGGTGCCGAGGCGATCTTCTTCACCCTTGGCCAAACGAGCAGAAACAATACGCGACAGAACTGCCGGATCTCCATCAACGATCGGCCCCTTACCCGCGAGGGCAAGGCAGTCGACGGAGTGAGCGGGAAGTTCACCCGCGCTGATGATCAGACCGTCCGCATCACGCATCGAGTTGAGCAGGCTCTGAGCCGTGCCGACCTCAAGGCGGCCGATCAGACGCACATCATCGGCACCTTCTGCGACGTAGTGTCCCCAGTACAGTTCCTTACGGCGCGCATCAGAAACGGCGTACACGTGGGTGTCCGGGGGAAGCAAGTCGAGTGCCTGGCGGGCAATGACATCCAAGCTTGAGGCTCCGTAGACGGGCACGCCTGCCGCGAGCGCAAACACTCGCGCGGAGACGAGGCCCGCGCGCAGACCGGTAAACGGTGCAGGACCCGTACCAACCAACACGCGTTCAATACCAGCGTCCTTCGCCTCGACCGGCAGACCGGCTTGACCGAGTGTCTCGCGGACAAGCTCGGTGATCGATTCAGCGTGGTGACGCGTTGATTCGTTGTGAGCGTGTCCCACCACGGTTCCGTCTTTCAAGACGGAAACGATCGTGGCGGCGGAGGTATCAAGGCTCAGTTCAATCACAGGGGTAATCCTACTCGTCGGATCAGCGAGTCACGATGTGAGCTTCGGGAGCGGGCGATCCCAAGAAACGCGGGGCTTGCCAATCAGTCTTCGTCCAAGGTGGCAATCAGTTCGCTGGCGCGTGCCATGACTGCTTCGAGAACGCCGTCCCAGCGGTTGCCGTGCGGGTGGAGCGTAATGGTGCGCTCGCCGTCATCCATCGTTTCAAGGTCGATCGCGTCTCCGTCGTGGGCAGCTTCACCACCGGTCTTGCGCGTGACATCAATTTCGAGGCGCTCATCAGACAGGGCTTCCGTCTTACCTTCGCCCCATTCGACGACGGTCACGGACTCTGCCAGAGAAGAATCGAGGTCCAGGGTTTCGAGGTCTTCGAGGTCGCGGATGCGATAGGCGTCGGCGTGGATCAAGTCAGGACCGTCACCGAGGTTCGGGTGAACGCGGGCCACGATGAACGTCGGGGATGCCACACGGCCTCGTACCCCGATTCCTTCACCCACGCCTTGAGTGAACGTCGTCTTACCCGCGCCCAAACCGCCACGCAACATGATGAGATCGCCGGCGCGCAGGTTTTCACCCAAGGCGCGCCCGAGGCACCGCGTTTCATCAGCGGAAGCAGACACCAACGACTGGGGTTCAGCGGTCATGAACAGTTCTCCTCACGTCGAGCCGCGCCAATATAGAGGCGCGGGATGCGTTCGCCCAAGCGGGCAACGATTTCGTAGTTGATGGTGCCGGCTTGGCTTGCCCATTCGTCAGCCAGTGGCGCACCGGTGGCCGGGTCACCGAAAAGGATGACGCCGTCTCCAACCTGTGCGGGCGCATTCTCGGTGCGGCCAGTCGGCAGACCCGCCTCCCCCGATGCTGGGCCAAGGTCGATGATGAACTGATCCATACACACTCGGCCTACAATATGCGTGCGAATCGGACCCCTATCCGTGTTAACAAGGACGGGAGCGCCGTTCGATCCGGCGCGCAGAATACCGTCGGCATATCCGAGGGGCACCAGACCAACCCAGCGCCTCGAGGGCGAACGCCACGTGCCACCATATGAAGCGGGGGTGTCCTCTTCGATTACTTTGACGCTGGTCAGTGGCGCTTGCAGGGTCATCGCGGGACGCAACCCCAAGTCAGATGCGGACGCCACGGCGGAGTTGGGGCTCAGTCCGTACATACCGATGCCGGCGCGCACCATGTCGTAGTGCGCTTCGGGATGCCAGAGGATGCCTGATGTGGCACTCAGGTGGCGAAGTTCCGGCCTAATTCCAGCCTGCGCCAGAATTGTGCAACCGGCCTCGAAAATGTGGACATGCGAGGCGGTCGATGCATTGCCCTCGTCGCTGGGGTCGTCCGCGCGCGACAGGTGACTCCACGCGCCGATCACCTCAACAAGACCCTCGTCGCGGGCCATCCGCACTGCCGAAGCAAGCGCCGGCAGATCCGCAAGCGTCGAACCCGCGCGCGACATGCCCGTATCGATCTTCACGTGAATGCGCGCCTTCTTACCCGTTTCGCGTGCAGCCGCGCAGATCTGGGCCAGCACCCAGGTCCAGGACACCGACAGATCCAAGTCTGCTTCGAGCGCCTGCGCCCAGTCAGCTCCCGAGGGGGCGATCCACGTCAGAATCGGCGCTTTCTCACGTGCTATTCCAGCTTCGTCGAGCGCGTATCGCAGAGTGAGTGCTTCACCGAGTTGCGCGACACCGAGCCACGAAGCTCCTGCCTCAAGCGCAGTCATCGCAACGGGAAGAATTCCATGCCCGTAGGCATCTGCCTTGACAACTGCCATCTGAATGGCCGTCGGCGCAGATTGTTTCAGCACCGCCAGATTGTCGGCAATGGCGCTGAGGTCAACGACAGCGCGCGCCGGGTACTGGGCGAAAGCGGAAGACTCTTCGTTCATCACGCTTCTAGTATCGCACCGGTGAACAAGCGCGCGTTACGGAGGGTCATCATTGTTGCGTTCACCTTCAGATTCACGCGTCTCCCACCGCGCTTGTTCACCGTTTACTCGTCAAACAACACCGCGCTTGTTCACCGTTTACTCGTCAAACAGCACTGCGCTTGTTCAAGAAAACAGCTCGTCAGCACCAATTTGTTGAAACGGAGCACTGAACAAGCGCGGTAAAAATCAGGCGAGCAACTCCCCGATCACGCTCGACACGCATTTTGCAATCTGGATTGCGGTCACCGGGCCACCACTCACACTCACCTTCGACGCAGCGCGTTCGCCAGCACGCGCGTGAACAAGCGCGCCCGCAGCCAGAGCTTCAACAAGCGAAGTAGTTGATGAGCCTCGTTCACTCTTCGCACCCCACTGTGCCGCAAAGCCTGCGAGCAGGCCCGCCAGCACATCGCCACTTCCTGCGACTCCGGCCCAGCCACTCCCTCGCGGAACAATAACGATTTCGCCTTGCGGTGTTGAAAGAATGCACGAGGCCCCTTTCAGCAGCACATTTGCTCCACTGAGCTTCGCAAGAAGACGTGCGGCCTCTACCGGGCACTGCTCAACCCACCAGCGAGGGCGCTTCTGGCCCCATTGGCTGAACATAGCCTCGGCTTCGCCTGCGTGAGGCGTGAGGAGCACCCGCTCCAATCCTCCCACCGTCGCCATTTCTCGGACAAAGGACAGCGCACCCGCATCAACAATCAGGGGAAGATGCGAGGCAACGCAGAACTTTGCCAGCTCGAGCGCGTTCACACGCGTATCATCATCCATTCCCGGACCAACCAGACCCGCCTGGATTCGACCACCGACACCAACGATCCCCGGCTCGAGCGTCAACACCAAGTCAAGGACTTGATCGGGCGCATCCAGACGCACCATGCCCACGCCGGAATAGCTGGCACCCAGACAACTCAGAGCGCCTGCTCCGGGGTAGGTTTCTGAGCCGACTACCAAGCCTGCGACTCCGCGCGTGTACTTGTGGTCCGCCCAATCGGGGCGAATGACAGTGCGGGCAACATCTTGGTCGGTCACGACTCGAACATCTGATTCTTGGGCGTTAAAACCCAGCGGAACACACTGCAGAGTCCCCGTGTAATAGGCGGAGGGAGGAAGGACGAGTGGTGTCTTCAGCAATCCCATAGTGACGGTCGTTGTCGCAGACACTACTGGCCCAGTCACTTCCCCATCATCTGAGAACTGCCCGGAAGGCACGTCGACCGCGACGACCTTCACTCCCCGCGCTTGTTGAAGCTGGACAAGCTCCTCGATGAACGAGCGCGTCGGTTCCCGAAGCTCGCCTGACGCGCCAATTCCAAGAATTCCATCGATCCAGATAGGAGCTTCCAAAGCCGTAGCAATGTTTGAAATGTCAGTGAGCGCCCACAACTTCGACCGCGCTTGTTCACCGTCAGCGCCACCGGCTGGATCCTGCTGATCGGCAAGCTTTTCCTGAACAAGCGCGTAAGCATCAAGAATCTGCACACCTGCCTCAAGCGCAACTGATCGGCCTCGTGAATGAGACTTCGGAGCAAGAAGCAGAGCCGAGCAGGAAAACCCCTGTTCAGCTAGGTAGGCGAGCGCATACAGGGCATCGCCTCCGTTGTCCCCGCCTCCAACAAGCGCGCACACGCGAGGAAGCGTCAGACAATCATCGCTTTCAACGCATCCGGGTGAAAAGGCGGGTGAACGGTGAACAAGCGCGGTATCGCCGCGGTGAACAAGCGCGGTCACGGCTTCAGCTACTGCGTGTGCCGCTCGCTTCATTAACCAATCCGGATCGCCATCTCCAGCTTCTGTGTGGCGCGCTAAAAAGTCAGCCTCAATGGCACGCGCAGTCGCGCGATCGTTCACGAAGATCATGCAGTGATAGTGTCACCCCTTTGGGCACGCATCAACCTATTGCGCGGATTGTCGCGGTTTCTTCACTCTCAGGGGTTGGTGCCGCACGGTGAACAAGCGCGGTCGTATACACCCCAAACGGTGAACAAGCGCGGTGGTATAAGACCGGGGGATGTGCGCCAAGGCGCGGACGAAAAGGCCTCAGGCGGCGTCGAGCCCCTTAGCGACCCCCGCAAGCACCGCGCCGACGATAACCAGCGCAACACCAATGACAGTCCAACGCAGTTCGCGACCCGCGCGGTGCTCACCCAGCCAGAGGATACCGAGAGGAGTCGAAATCAGAATGCCCAGCTGCGACAGAGTGAAACCGGTCGCGACACCGACGCGTCCAGCGCCGACCTGGAGTAGGACGACGGCGGCACCCCACATCAGGCCGAGTGCCGTCATTTGCGCCATTGGGAGACTCACTAGCTTCGGAGCCTCGTCCCCCTTCCGGCGCGCGTCAACGGCGTACGCGATCAGGGCAACAAGGAAGTAGCCCGTCGCCTGCGGCAACAGGATCGAGGGACCATCCAGCCCAAAGGCACGACCGATCAACACGTAACTCGAAAAAGCGAAGGTCGACGTCATCAGCAAACGCGTTCCGCGCGCCCAATCCAGGTTCTTCGTATCGGAGCCTTCCTCGGTGCGTGAGACGAACCAAATACCCAGAATGAGGACGATAATCGCAGTCGCACCGACCGGGAGCGCCCCACCGTGACGCCATTCGCCGAACAGAAGAACACCACCCAGCGAGATCGCTGCCAACTGCCCGCCCGTCGACACCGGCATCGTGCGCGAAACACCCAGCACGTTGAAAGCAGCGACCTGGTCCACCAGACCCCAGCCGACAATCAATCCGGTAACAAAAGCGACGATCACATCGCGCACATTCCACTGAACCCCAAGGAAGGGCGTGACTGCGAGCGCAAAAATAAAACCACCCATCGTCAAACCGAGAACACGCTGCTGGTCAGTTGTCTTGACCGCGCCGGTGATGGTGGTTTGAAGGCCAAACAAAATCGATGGAACGAGCGCCCAGAGAATGTCGATCACGATAATCTCAATCCTGTTTTTGGTGTACGAGGCCGGGCTCGCATACTCGGTCAACAAGCGGATACAGCCCGATGGTAGTGGGATTTGTCCCACGAAAGCGAAAACGTCCGCACAAAACGAATCCTGCGTCTGCCACGACGTGTGGCAGACGCAGGAAAAGTCCAGTCAGGGATGCTTACTCAACGGTCACAGACTTAGCGAGGTTGCGTGGTTGATCGACGTCAAGGCCCTTCACGGTTGCAAGTTCGCAGGCGAAGATCTGCAGTGGGACAACCGTCAACAGGGGTGCGTACAGCGTCGGAATCGGAGGAATCCTGAACACGATTTCAGCGAATTCGTCGACGGAGGTGTCGCCTTCTTCAGCGATGACGATGGTCTTTGCACCGCGAGCGCGAACTTCCTGAATGTTTGCCAGAACCTTGTTGTGCAGTTCGGGACGACGCGGGGTCGGAACAACGATGATGACTGGCTGGCCTTCGTCGACCAGTGCGATCGGGCCGTGCTTGAGTTCGCCGGCCGCGAAGCCTTCTGCGTGGATGTAGCAGATTTCCTTGAGCTTCAAGGCGCCTTCAAGGGCAACCGGGTATCCGACGTGGCGACCGAGGTAGATGACGGACGTCGCGTGTTTCATGGTGCGAGCAAACTGTCGGACAGTCTCGCCCTGATCGAGGATCTTCTGGATCTTCGCCGGTGCTTCAGCCAGCTTTTCCATGTAGTCGATGATCTCGTCGGAGTACTTGTTGCCACGAACTTGGGCAAGGTACAGGCCAAGGATGAAGCAGGCGGTGACCTGAGACGTGAACGCCTTGGTGGAGGCGACAGCGATTTCCGGGCCCGCGTGGGTCAGCAGAACAGCGTCGGACTCACGCGAAATAGTCGAGCCCGGAGTATTCACGATCGCCACGACCTTCGCGCCCTGCTCGCGAGCGTGACGGATCGCCTGGATCGTGTCCATGGTTTCACCGGACTGCGAGATGGCCACGACCAGTGTTTTTTCGGTGACGACCGGGTCGCGGTAGCGGAACTCAGAGGAAAGCTCGACCTCGACGGGGATACGGCACCAGTGTTCGATCGCGTACTTGGCGACCTGACCGGCGTAGGACGCGGTACCGCAACCGATCATGACGATCTTGTCGACGCCACGCAGAATGTACTCGGGGATACGGACCTCGTCGAGTGCAAGGTGACCGGTGGAATCGATACGGTCTTCCAAGGTTTCGCGAACACCACGGGGCTGTTCGTGAATTTCCTTTTCCATGAAGGTCGGCCAGCCGTCCTTCGTCGCGCGATCCGAAGTGAAGTCAACTTCGTATTCCTTGAGCGGAACAACATTCCCATCATGGCCAAGAACAGTCACGCCACGAGCCGTGACAATGGCCATCTGATCCTGATCGATCTCGACAGCGCGGTTCGTGTGCTCAATGAATGCCAAAACGTCAGAACCGAGGAAGTTTTCGCCGTCACCCAAACCAACGACCAGAGGCGAAGAACGGCGTGCCGCAAGAATAACCTCCGGCGCATCGGCTGAAACGAGTAGCAGCGTGAATGTGCCCTGCAGGCGCTCAGTAACAGCGCGCATCGCAGCAATCAGGCGACGAACAGTATCTTCGCCAGCGTGCACTCCGGCAAGAGAGCCGCCCCACTGCCCAGCGGTCCCGGCCTCGTACATCTTGGCAATCAGGTGGACGACAACCTCAGTATCCGTATCGGACGCAAAAGTGACGCCATCGGCGCGAAGTTCGGCGCGCAACGCGTCAGCATTTTCGATGATGCCATTGTGTACCAGAGCGAAACGACCGTCTGCGGACGAATGCGGGTGAGCATTCGCAACAGTCGGACGACCGTGCGTCGCCCAACGAGTATGACCGATCGCAGCGAAAGCATCGGCAGGCTTGAGGACCTCGATCTTGTCAGCAAGGTTCGCGAGCTTACCGACCGCGCGAATCACCTCCAGGCCGTCCGGAGTTGACAGAGCCAAACCGGCAGAGTCGTATCCTCGGTATTCCAGGCGAGCGAGGCCCCCCATGACGACCTCACGCGAATGAGCCGAAGGGGCACAACCAATATGTCCAACAATTCCACACATGCAAGCAATTCCAGCACATCGAGCGGAGTTGCGCTCGTCGCCTTGCCCATGTCCGACAGATACCCGCCATTCTTCACACTTTTGCCTCAAAGGTGCATTCGAACAAGCGAGTGCGAGACAATGCCATCGTGACTTCCCACAACGCACACGCCTACTCTGCGATCTCCCCTTTTACGCGCATTGAACGCGCCGATTGGGATAGGTTGGTCGACCACACTCCCCTGCCGTTGACGCAAGAAGACATCACCAGGATCGCTTCCTTGGGCGACCCCATCGACATGAGCGAAGTCGACGCGATTTATCGCCCTTTGTCTGCGCTCCTTCAGCTGTACGTTGACGGCAGGCGACGCACCGCCCGCGAACGCGCCACCTTCCTGGGCGAGCAAACGCCCACACCCACCCCTTTCGTCATCGGAATTGCCGGCTCAGTTGCCGTTGGAAAGTCAACCGTCGCCCGTCTTCTGCAACTTCTGCTCCAGCGTTGGGAGCACACCCCGCGCGTCGACCTGGTGACAACCGACGGCTTCCTCTATCCGAACGCCGTGCTCGAAGAAAAGGGCATCATGGCACGCAAGGGCTTCCCGGAGTCCTACGACCGTCAGGCTCTGCTGAATTTCTTGGCCGCCGTGAAGTCGGGGGCGGGCGACGTCACTGCTCCCGTGTACTCGCATGTCATCTACGACGTTGTCCCGGGCAAAATCCTCCACATTGAGGCTCCCGACATTCTGATCGTCGAGGGAGTGAACGTTCTGCAACCCCCGCGCCTCCACCCTGGGGCGCTCGGTGTTTCCGTGTCTGACTACTTCGACTTCTCGATCTACGTCGATGCTGAAGAATCCGACATCGAGCAGTGGTATGTCGACCGGTTCCTCACTCTTCGCCAAACTGCCTTCTCGCGTGAAGATTCCTTCTTCCGCACTTACGCCAGTTTGACGGACACGGAGGCCGAAGCGACAGCGCGCATGGTCTGGTCGGCAATTAACTTGCCAAACCTGCGTGAAAACATCGCTCCCACTCGCGAACGCGCCACGATGATCTTCCACAAAGACCAGGATCACCGCGTCGATTCGTTGCTACTGCGTAAGGACTAGCGACCGCCTTTCCCAGTTCGTGTCAGGGGCGACGAGGTCCCTTCTGAGACGCTGAACGCCTCTGGTGGTGAAGACAAAGCTCAACGGGCTCAGTAGAGGATTCCCCTACCGAGCCCGTTGATTGTCTCAGTCACGCCCCTCAGCGGATGCCTCGTATCAGATCGCCAAGTTTTCCTTCACCACGTCAGCGAGTGAGGCTGCGACTAAATCAGCCTGTTCCTGGGTGGCGGCCTCAACCATGACGCGCACCAACGGCTCGGTGCCCGACGGGCGAAGAAGAACACGACCGGTATCGCCGAGCTGTGCTTCAGCAGCCTTGACAGCCACCGCAACAGCTTCGTTCGTCGCTGCACTGCTACGGTCAACCCCGCCCACATTGATGAGTGTCTGGGGTAAGCGCTCAACGAACGCAGTCAGATCCGCCAGGGAGCGACCGGATTCCTTCACCATGCGAGCAACCAGCAGGGACGACAGGATGCCATCACCCGTCGTTGCATGGTCGAGATCAATAATGTGGCCGGACTGTTCGCCGCCCAGCACATAGTTGGAGGCGCGCATTTCTTCGAGCACGTAACGGTCGCCGACTGCGGTCTGAACCGTCTTAATACCTTTGTCACGCATCGCGAGAATCAGACCGAGGTTCGACATCACGGTCACGACAAGGGTGTCTCCCTTGAGCTTGCCACGCTCACGCGCATCCACCGCGAGTGCGCCCATGATCTTGTCACCGTCGATCAGGTTGCCTTCAGCATCGACTGCCAAGCAACGGTCTGCGTCACCATCGTAAGCGACACCGAAGTCTGCTTTGTGCTCGACGACGGCCTTCTGCAGGCCTTCAGGGTGGGTTGAACCAGCATTGAGGTTGATATTGCGACCGTCAGGTTCAGCGTTGATCACGATGACCTCGGCACCCGCTTCACGTAGCGTTAGCGGACCGAGCTCGAAGGCGGCACCATTAGCGCAGTCAACGACGATTGTCAGACCATTCAAGTCCGTGTTCACAGACTTCACCACATGGTCAACGTACAGGCGCTTCGCCTGCTCATGTTGTTCGTCGACCTCGCCGACACCGTCGCCGGTCGGGCGATCCCACTCGGTTCCGATCAGTGCTTCAATCTCATCTTCAACCGCGTCGGGGAGCTTGTAGCCACCCTGCGCGAAGAACTTAATGCCGTTGTCAGGCATCGGGTTGTGTGACGCCGAGATCATGACACCCAAGTCAATGTCGTCCTGCGAAGCAGTCAGGTAGGCAACGGTCGGAGTCGTCACAACGCCAAGAAGAGTCACGTCCATGCCTGCGCTTGCAAGCCCGGCAGCCAGAGCGTGCTCAAGGAACTCACCCGAAATGCGCGTATCTCGACCAATGACGACACGCGCTTTCGTCCCGTCACTGCGGAGCGCACCAAAGTAGCGAGCAGCAGCTTCACCGATCTTCAGCGCCAGGTCAGCCGTAATATCAACATTCGCGAGGCCACGGACACCGTCGGTGCCAAACATTCGTGCCATTTTAGTTCCTTCATTCACGCCGGCATCGCGCCGGAAAGCGTTGTGTCAGTTGTCCCTAGCGTACCCGTGGCCCCGGCGAGTTCGGTTCTTCTGCGGCCCCGTCTGTCACTTTGCGAGAATTTCCACCCTCGCGTATTTCCGGTATCGCAAAGGACCACGAGGCCCGGATCCCGCTCTTCCCACCGCGCTTGTTCACCGCCAACACCGCAAAAGCAGCGCGCTCGTTCACCACTGGCGCCCAAAAAAGACCGCGCTCGTTCAGTGCGAGGCATCAACAAGTACGCGGCCTCGTCAATGAGAGACCACGCACACGACAAAGCCGGATGCCGTGAACAAGCGCGCTAGTCGCCGAGTAGCACGATGCCCTAAAAACACTTGTGGCCCCGCTCCACAAGGAGCAGGGCCACAAGCCAAGAAAACGAAGGATCAGCGCTTCGAGAACTGCGAAGCCTTACGTGCCTTCTTGAGGCCTGCCTTCTTACGTTCGATGACGCGAGCGTCACGAGTCAGGAAGCCAGCCTTCTTGAGTGCCGGGCGGTTGGCATCGCGGTCGATCTCATTGAGAGCGCGCGAAATGCCGAGGCGCAGGGCACCTGCCTGGCCGGAGATGCCGCCACCGTTGATACGGGCGACAACGTCGAAACGGCCATCAAGGTCAAGAAGGACGAACGGGGACTTCACGAGCTGCTGGTGCAGCTTGTTCGGGAAGTAATCCTCGAGGGTGCGTCCGTTGATCTTCCATTCGCCGGTTCCAGGAACCAGACGAACACGGGCAACGGCCTCCTTGCGGCGACCAAGGCCCGCGCCGGGCGCGGTGATGGACTGGCCGGCGCCTGCGGGCGCGGTTTCAGTCTCAGTGGTGTACGAGCTAGGGGCGTTCTCCTCATCCAGCTCGACGATTTCGGTGGTCTCAGCCACGGTTCTCCTCAGTGCTTATGTCGATTATTCAGTGGCACGAAGCTCACTGAGCAACCTGGGTGATCTCGTAGGGAACCGGCGACTGGCCGGCGTGGGGGTGCTCAGCACCGGCGTAAACATGCAGCTTCTTGAACTGCATACGGCCGAGGCTGGTGTGAGGAAGCATGCCGCGAACGGCCTTCTCAACCGCGCGCTCAGGCGACTTGGCCATGAGGTCACGGTAGGAGGTTGCGGTCAGACCACCGGGACGACCAGAGTGGCGGTAGGCCATCTTCTGTTCGAGCTTCTTACCGGTCAGAACGACCTTGTCCGCATTAATGATGATGACGTTGTCACCCATATCCATGTGAGGGGCGAACGTCGGCTTGTGCTTCCCACGAAGAATGGCGGCAACCTGAGCCGCCAGGCGGCCGAGGACGACGTCAGTGGCGTCGATGACGTACCACTTCTTGTCTGCGTCCCCAGGCTTGGGTGAATAGGTGCGCACGGGCGTAACCTTCAATTCTTATCAGTCATGGAGCGTCGATCCCCAATGTCAGGATCGCGCTCGCGATGTAACGGTTCGCGCGAGGCGTCAGTTGCAACTCAACGGCGAGTGGGAATACACCGAGGGCGCTAGCTAACGCACAGCGTCATCAAGTCTATCGGGCAGGATTGAGCCGGTCAAAGTTGCCGGGCCTTTGTGTCCGATTCCTCAGTTGCTACTCCCTACCCCCACCGCGCTTGTTCACCGTGCGGGCAACCCGAAGAAAACCGTTCCGGTGATGATCCCGGCCTCGTGAATTGGTGAACAAGCACGCACGAACGCTGGCGCACCAAGGCAGACTGGGCCTAACTCCCATCGCCACAACACGAATCGCGACGCGACCGCGCTTGTTGAGCGCGCGAGGCCCACTGATCCGGCGCAGGATAGTCCACGCCCTCCAAAGTCAGTCCGTGCGCAGGAGCAATCGGCGCCGCGCTTGTTCGAGAGCAGGCTTGAAGCAGCTCATACGGCCAGTCGACGCTCCGGCGACCCAAACCCACTTCAACAAGCGCGCCAACAAGCGAACGCACCATCGAGTGGCAGAACGCATCAGCGTCGACAAAACACTCAACAAGCGCGGACTCTGACGCGCCCTGTTGGGGAGTAAGCGCCCCCGAACGGTGAACAAGCGCCCCCGAACGGTGAACAAGCGCGGTCGTCGAAGACGGCTTGAATTCCAGGCGCGTCAGCGTGCGAATCGTTGTGGCTCCTTCGCGTGGCCGGCAATACGACAGAAAATCATGCTCGCCAAGCAATGGGGCTGCTGCCCGATTCATCAAGTCAACATCTAGAGGTTGTTCAAGACTCAGAACATCAAAACGGCGGAGCGGATCGACTCCCCCGCTCATCAGCCGGTAGCAGTAATGACGTCCTAGAGCAGAAAAACGCGCATCAAAATCCGACGAAACAACATGCGCCTCGCGGATCACAACATCGGCCGTACCTTTGGGCGCATTCAGGGCGCGATCGCGCATCCACTGCCCATACGCGCGCGCAATCACACCGTTCAATCGGCGAACAAGCGCGTTCGCACAGGCCTCCGCAGTCGCTTCCGCCCCTCGAGGCGCGAGCTTTTCCCACCGCGCTTGTTCAACGTCGAAGTGGACCACTTGATGGCGCGCGTGCACTCCGGCATCCGTTCGCCCAGCGACCGTCAGCACAGTTGGGCACCGAAGTACGAGGCCTAAGCCAGCTTCAATTTCACCTTGCACGGTTCGTTGGCCTGGCTGGGAAGCCCACCCGTGGAAATTCGTCCCGTCGTAGCTGAGGTCAAGACGGATGCGAAGAGTGTGAGGTGCTTGAACAAGCGCAGCGGATTCTTCAACAAGCGCGACAGGTTCGTGAACAAGCGCGGTAAAAGCTAAGGGGTCGGAGTTGCTCATAGAGACCACGCGCGCACTCCCCCGATGATGCCTGCATCATTGGGCACGATGATGACATCGTCACCTAGGCGGGCGCGATGTCCGCTTGTAATCAGCTTCGAGTTGCCGCCTCCAAGGTAGAGACGGTCCCACATGTACATGGGACGAAGTCCATCGATGACGCGACGGACGCGACGCGACCAGTGTGCATCGCCAAGTCGTAGCCGTTCGTGTTCCCCGATGTAATCGTCGTAGGTCAGGCCCCAACGGACGAAGCCCTGCGACACTTCAACGTGAGGTGCCAGCACTCCGGAATCAAAGACTGCATTTCCGAGGCCCGTCCCCAGGGTGATGATCATTTCGAGCCCCGTACCGGTAATGACACCGGCTCCAGCAACCTCGGCGTCATTCAAAACCTTCGTGGGCAAGCCAAGCGCCCTTTCGATGCCTCCTCTCATGTCGAAATGGTCCCAACGTTCAACAAGTTCGGGAACCACTTTGGAGCGAGGGCCGGAGCGCGTGATGTAGTGCGGGGTAGCCACAACCACTCCGTGTCGGATCATTCCAGGCATTCCCATAGTCACACGGTCAGCTTGAGGGAGCTTGTTCGCCAGATCCTGCGCAACTTCGATCAAGAGCTCCGGCGGTAGCGGGTACGGCGTAGGCGTGCGAATCGCCGGTGCGATCATCGTGCCTCGTTCGTCAACGACGGAGCCTTTAATTCCGCCACCACCGCAGTCAATGGCGAGCGTCATGGGTTCAGACATGCCACCAACTCTAACGATCCACCGCGCTTGTTCACCGATTTAGTCCGAATTGTCGTCGATTCCCACCGCGCTTGTTCACCGCCATGGGCCCGCCTGCATATGCCCGATAGTCGGCCTGAGCATGAACAAGCGTGGTCACAAAACACCCCAAACGCGAACAAGCACAGTCACAAAACACCCCAAACGTGAACAAGCAGAGCCACAAAAACACGCCACGCCTGAACAAGCGCGGTGGACGCAAACAAAAAGGTGGGGCCGGAAACGCATCAGCGTCTCCGACCCCACCTCAAAAGTGAAAGTCAATCACGGGCAAGCCCGCGACCTAGTCACTCAGCTTCAGATGCCTCAACCTCGGTCTCTTCAGACTTGGGGGCTTCCTCAACCTTTTCAGCAGGCTTTTCAGCTGCCTTGGCGGCAGTGTCTTCAGCCTTCTTCACAACAGCCTTCTTCTCGAGCTTCTCGAGAACGATTTCGATGCGCATGAGAGGAGCGTTGTCACCCTTACGGTTACCAACGCGGATGAGGCGGGTATAGCCACCCTGACGCTCAGAATCGATGGCCGGCGCGATCTCGTCGAAGAGCACGTAGAGCGCTTCCTTCGAGGTGATCTTCTTAGCAACCGTGCGACGAGCGTGCATGTCGCCACGCTTTGCCTTGGTCACGAGCTTCTCGAAGTAAGGCTGCAGAAGCTTAGCCTTAGCTTCGGTGGTCGTGAGTGCGCGGTGTTCGATGAGCTGAGTCGCGAGGTTCGACAGGATCAGCTTCTGGTGTGCCGGGCTTCCGCCCAGACGAGCACCCTTCTTGGGGGTGGGCATTGTGTCTCCTACGGATTAGGTGCGTCCATCGGACGCATAAGGGTCAGATGGACTGTTCGTCGCTGAACTGGACCGAACCAGACTCAGAGGCACCCGGGATCGGCATAACCGAATCCTTGAGTGTCATGCCGAGAGTGGCCAGAGATTCCTTGATCTCTTCGATCGACTTGGTGCCGAAGTTACGAATATCAAGAAGATCAGCCTCGGAGTGAGCGACAAGCTCGCCCACGGTGAGGATCCCACGACGACGCAGCGCGTTGTAAGAACGAGACTGCAGGTTCAGGCTTTCGATCGGCAGAGCAAGGTCTGCTGCGAGGGTTTCGTCGGTGGTCGACGGACCCACTTCGATGCCTTCTGCTTCCTCGTTCAGTTCGCGCATGAGGCCGAACAGTTCAACAAGGGTCTTACCAGCCGATGCAAGAGCATCACGCGGGGTGATCGCCGACTTGGTCTCCACGTCGATGACGAGGCGATCAAAGTCGGTACGCTGCTCAACACGAGTTGCCTCGACCTTGTAGGTGACCTTGACAACCGGCGAGTAGATCGAATCGATCGGAATCCGCGAGATTTCAGCCTGAGGATCCTTGTTCTGCGCCGCGGAAACGTAACCGCGTCCACGCTCAACGGTCAGTTCGATCTCGAGCTTGCCCTTGTCATTGAGGGTGGCAAGGTGAAGATCCGGATTGTGGATCTCAACGCCTGCCGGCGGGGTGATGTCGCCAGCGAGGACGACACCGGGGCCGGCCTTACGCAGGTACATCACGACGGGTTCATCCATCTCAGAGGAGAGGACGATCTGCTTGATGTTGAGGATGATCTCTGCGACATCCTCCTTCACACCTTCGATAGTGCGGAATTCGTGGGCAACGCCATCGATACGGATGGACGTAACCGCCGCGCCCGGGATCGAAGAGAGCAGGGTACGACGCAGGGAATTACCCAGCGTGTAACCGAAGCCCGGTTCGAGGGGTTCGAGTGTGAAGCGTGAACGGTGTTCGCTGACTTTTTCCTCGGTGAGGATTGGTCGCTCTGCAATGAGCACGTCTTGGTCCTTTCTTCCCGGCGCCCGCCATATGACGCCGGACAGTGGATCCCACATGAGTGGGACGGAGGGTGTGAGCACGACCGAATGGTGTACTCAGACGTGGGGATGCGATGCCGGACGGCAAAGCATCCCGGTGCGACGAATCAGACGCGACGACGCTTCGGGGGGCGAGCGCCGTTGTGTGCCTGAGGGGTAACGTCCTGGATCGAGCCGACCTCGAGGCCAGCGGCCTGGAGGGAACGGATCGCGGTTTCACGGCCGGAGCCGGGCCCCTTAACGAAGACGTCGACCTTCTTCATGCCGTGTTCCTGGGCGCGACGCGCGGCCGCCTCTGCTGCAAGCTGCGCAGCGAAGGGGGTGGACTTACGCGAACCCTTGAAGCCGACCTGGCCAGACGAGGCCCAGGCGATAACGGCACCAGTGGTGTCGGTCAGGGAAACGATGGTGTTGTTAAACGTCGACTTGATGTACGCGTGACCGTGGGTGACGTTCTTGTTGAGCTTGCGGCGCGGCTTACGAGCAGCACCGGAGCGCGAAGTTTTTGCAGCTGCCATTGTGTTTAACAGTTCCTTCTTCAGTCGTATGAAGAACTATCCGCCGTAAAGGCTGGAAGTCCTTAGGCCTTACTTGGCCTTCTTCTTGCCTGCAACGGTGCGCTTCGGGCCCTTGCGGGTGCGAGCGTTGGTCTTGGTGCGCTGACCATGGACCGGCAGGCCACGACGGTGGCGAAGACCCTGGTAAGAGCCAATTTCGATCTTGCGGCGAATGTCAGCCTGAACTTCGCGACGAAGGTCGCCCTCAACCTTGAAGTTCGATTCGATGTATTCACGGAGCTTGACGAGATCTTCCTCGGTGGCGTCCTTCACGCGGACGTCCGGGCTGACACCCGTTGCTTCGAGGGTCTCGGCCGCGCGGGTGCGGCCGACTCCGTAAATGTAGGTAAGTGCAATCTCCAGTCGCTTTTCACGGGGGAGGTCGACACCGGCAATACGTGCCATGTTGTTGGTGCTCCAGTTGTTCTTCGGAGGTCGTCATCACATCTTCCGGATGAGCTATCCGGCCTCGGCCTCCGAACCGAGGGTCGCGTATTCGCGCTTGATGTGATCCTGTGGGCTGTTGTGCCCGGGTCAGCTACGTGAGGATTTCAGCCCTGACGTTGCTTGTGCCTGGGGTTGTCGCAGATGACCATGACATTGCCGTGGCGACGAATCACCTTGCACTTGTCACAAATCTTCTTGACACTCGGCTTGACCTTCATGGTTATTCCTCCACCGTCCGTAGACGGTCGTGTCGGGGTTTACTTGTAGCGGTAGACGATACGGCCTCGGGAGAGGTCGTAGGGGCTCAGTTCGACGAGAACTCGATCCTCGGGGAGGATTCGAATGTAGTGCTGTCGCATCTTTCCTGCAATGTGGCCGAGCACAACGTGCCCATTGGCCAGTTCCACACGGAACATCGCGTTCGGCAGGGCCTCAACGACCGTGCCTTCCATTTCGATGACGCCGTCTTTCTTTGCCATATCCTCCGTCTGTCCTCTACGTTCTTCGGATGAGTCATGGCCCAAGGGCCACGGGGCGCATGCAACACGTACGACACAGCCGACATGCGACACGCCCGAAGATCTAGAGTACAGCAAAAGCACATCCCTCTGGTAGTTGACTGCCCTGTCGACTGCCTCACCTTCGGCCGGATTCATCGACAAGGAGGGAAGCGCTGGCCAAGTTCATCGACGAGGACTCGAGCGCGGGCCGAGTTCATTGACGAGGACGAGAGCACGAGCCGAGTTCATCGACAAGGAGGGAGCGGTGCAGCGGACGAGACAAAAAGCTTAGTCCTTTTCTCCCCTACTGTGATGCCTTGCCGTTTCAATGACACCTGGAAGCTACGACACCTGGGAGCTGCACAGAGCATCACCATCCCCGCATCCCACACAGCATCTTCTGTAACGAAAGTGGCCCCTCCGTCTTGAAAACATGGAGATACTGGGATCACCTGCCTCAAATCAACAAAGGAGTTGTCATGACGCACAGACTCAGACGCGCGGTGGCGTCATGTTCATAAACGGCAGAGCATCAACCGGTAGCGCTGCCTGGTGGAACGTCGGCTTCGCCCTCTGTCTCGTAGGCGTCGCGTTGACTGCACCGCGCTGGAACTGGATCTTCTGGGTGGGCGCCCTCGTCTACATCGTCCGCGCCTTGGTCATCGTCGCGAAGAGCCACAGCTCCTCGAAGAAATCGGGACATTCCACGGACGAGCACTCCCCCCGCTAACGGATCGGTCGGCCTGGGCTCAGTCGATCACCGATAGCCCAACCTGATACTCCGGCAGGAGAATCGCAGAGTCGCGGGGCACGGACAAAGATAAGTATCCGCGTCGCTGTGCGCATTGTCGCACCACGCTTACGGCGCTGACTTCGCCTCGAGGAGCAGAGCCAGCGTTGCGACATCTGTGTCAGAGCTCGATCGGTTCGACCCCGAAAGGCGCGAGCCCGGCCTTTCCATAGTCGGGGGCGGTGAGCACGCTGATGCCGTCGTCGAGGATCGCGACCGTGTGCTCCCAATGGGCGGCGTCCGAACCATCGACGGTACGGACAGTCCATTCGTCAGACTCAGTGAGGGTCTCGATCGAACCCGACGTCAGCATCGGCTCAACCGCAAGGACCATACCGGGCTTCACGCGCGGGAAGATTCCACGAGCGTCATAGTTCAGGACCTCGGGATCCTGGTGCATCGCGGTGCCGATACCATGGCCTGTATATTCCTCGATGATGCCGGCTTCCCAACCGAACTCGTCGTCATACTTGGCAACGACTTCTTCGACGGCGCGACCGACGCTGGAAATGCGACGCCCCTTTTCGAGGGAAGCGAGAGCTGCCCACAGAGACTCGCGCGTCACAACGTCCAGTTCACGGCGACGCTCCATCGTGGCCTCGTCAACTCCCTGAGGGTGAGCACCCGAGCCACGCTTTCCTGCCATGAAGGACTCGTCGTCCACCCACTCGTCACCAACGATGATGGAGAACGCCGCGTCACCATGCCACTGCTTGCCACCGTGAGACACCCACGCACCGCAGTCGAAGGAGACGATGTCCCCATCCTTCAGCTTCTGCTTGCCGGGAATACCGTGGACGACCACATCATTTACGGAGATGCAGACCGTGGCTGGGTAGCCGTAGTAATTGAGGAAGTTCGAGGTCCCTCCCCCGCGCCTAATCGCGTCGGCAGACACTTCATCCAGTTCAGCCGTAGTCACACCAGCGCGCACCGCTTGGCGCAGGCTCGCGTGAATGTCAGCAACAATCAAGCCAGCTTCACGCATCCAGCGGATCTGGTCTCGAGTCTTCAACTCAATACGCTGCATAACGGTCAGTTCTTCGCGACAGAATTGAGGACAGTGAAAATACGCTCGGTCACTTCGTCGATCGAACCCGAACCATCAACAACCTGAAGCAAATCATGGTCGGCGTAGTACGCCGCAACCGGTTCTGTCTGCTGGTGATAGACCTCAAGGCGGTGACGCATGACAGGCTCAGTATCATCGGTGCGATGCTGTTCCTCGGCACGCTTCATCATGCGGGTCACAACTTCGTCCTCATCAACCTGGATTTCAAGAACCAGGTCAAGCTTGATGCCGACCTCTTCGCACATGTCGGCAAGCACATGAGCCTGCTCCACGTTGCGCGGGTAGCCGTCAAGAAGAAAACCGTTCGCAGTGTCCGGAGCAGACAGACGCGCCTTCACCATCGCATTGGTCACCGAGTCAGGAACGAACTCACCACGGTCGATGAATGCCTTGGCCTGCAGGCCAATCTCAGTGCCTTCAGACATATTCGCACGGAAAATCTCTCCGGTAGAAATAGCCGGAATACTCAGCTTTTCCGCGATGCGAGTAGCTTGCGTCCCCTTGCCTGCTCCGGGCGGACCCAGAAGAACCATGGCGGTCATTGTAAGAATCCTTCGTAGTGATGCTGCTGAAGCTGAGTATTAATCTCCTTCACGGTCTGCAGACCGACGCCCACAATAATCAGAAGCGTCGTGCCCCCGAACGGCATCTGCGACTGCGAAATCTTCAGGGGGATAATAAGGAGTGACGGCAACAGGGCAACGATCACAAGGTAGAGTGCGCCGGCACTCGTAATGCGGTTGATGACGTAGGACAGGAACTCAGCGGTCGGACGACCTGCGCGAATACCCGGAATGAAGCCACCGTAGCGCTTCATGTTGTCAGCAACCTCTTCGGGGTTGAATGTAATCACCGTGTAGAAGAAGGCGAAGAAGAGAATCAGGAGTGCATAAATCGTGAGGTAGACCCACGATCCCTGATGTAAGTTCGCCGAAATCCACTGAACCCAACCGTCGGTCTGGGTACCAAACTGAGCAATCATCAACGGCAACGCAAGAATCGACGAGGCGAAAATAACCGGGATAACGCCAGACATATTGATTTTCAGCGGGATGTACGTCGTCGTGCCACCGTACTGGCGACGACCGATCATGCGCTTCGCGTACTGAACTGGAATGCGACGCTGAGCCTGCTCAATGAACACCACGGCGAGCGTAACGGCGAAGAGGAGCAGAAGGATCGCGATCACGGCACCCCACTTGCCAGACTGACCGATGGCCAGCATCTGGGAGGGAAGACGGGCAATGATCGAAGTAAAGATAAGGAGCGACATGCCGTTGCCGATGCCACGCTCGGTGATCAATTCGCCGAGCCACATGACCACGCCGGTACCCGCCATCATGATGATGATCATGATAAGGAACATCCACCAAGAGTCATCTGCCAAAACGTTCGCGGAACAACCGGAGAACATACGTCCGGTGCGAGCCAATGTCAGTGTTGTCGTGGCCTGTAGAACGCCCAGGAAGATCGTCAGGTAACGCGTGTACTGCGTCAGCTTGGCTTGACCGGTTTGTCCTTCCTTATGGAGGTCATCGAAACGCGGAATGACAACACGCAAAAGCTGAATGATGATCGACGCTGTGATGTACGGCATGATGCCGAGTGCGAAGATCGATAGCTGGAGCAACGCGCCACCGGAGAACAGGTTCACGAGGTCAAGAAGATTCGCTTCTTCCTGCTGAGCCAGACATTGTTGGATCGCGGTCGAGTCAACGCCGGGGGTCGGAATGTATGAACCCAGGCGGAACATCGCCATGATAAACAGCGTAAACAGCAGCTTACGACGAAGGTCAGGGGTGCGGAACGCCTGTGCAAATGCACTAAGCAAGGCTTCCTCCTACGGGTAATGGGAATGCTGGAGCATGTGCCCTAGCGACCGTGTCAGACTACCGGAAAAATGGCTCCGTGTAGACATCGGCCTTGGGTTCAAAGGTTCTGCGAGGAACCGTCTATCAGTTTAAAACACTAAAAGGGGGTGATCCGGGTTGATGCCGGACCACCCCCAATCAGCTGTCAGCGTGCGGAAATGGTTCCGCCAGCTGCGGTGATCTTCTCCTGAGCAGAAGCTGACCAGGAGTCAACTTCGATCTCAAGCTTGACGGTGAGCTCACCGGTGCCGAGCACCTTAACCGGAGCGCCGTCACGAACCGCGTGCTTTGCGACAAGATCCTCGACCGTCACCTTGCCACCCTTGGGGAACAGTTCCTCAAGCTTGGCAACGTTGACGACCTGGTACTCAACGCGGAAGGGGTTCTTGAAGCCACGGAGCTTGGGCAGACGCATGTGAATCGGCATCTGGCCACCTTCGAAGCCTGCAGCCACCTGGTAGCGAGCCTTCGTACCCTTGGTACCGCGACCAGCCGTCTTGCCCTTGGAGCCTTCACCACGACCAACGCGGGTCTTGGCGGTCTTGGCGCCGGGGGCTGGACGGAGGTGGTGCAGCTTAACGATCTGCACCTTTTCGCCTGTTGTGGACTTGGAGTCCGCCATGGTCAGTCGACCTCCTCAACGGTCACCAGGTGACGAACCGTGTGAACTGCACCGAGAACGGTCTCGGTGTTCTCACGGACGACGCTCTGGCCGATCTTACGCAACCCGAGGGTGCGCAGAGTGTCCTTCATGTTCTGCTTGGCGCCGATCGACGACTTGGTCTGCGTGATCTTGATGTTCGCCATCACTCATTCACCCCCGCGGAAGCCTTTTCTGCCTCAGCCTTTTCAGCCTTGGCCCGCTTCTCAGCTTCACCCTCTGCGCGTGCGCGGAGCATCGAAGCCGGAGCAACGCGCTCCAGCGGAAGACCGCGACGTGCTGCAACAGCTTCAGGCTGTTCCAGTTGCTTGAGGGCATCAACAGTCGCGTGAACAATGTTGATTGCGTTGTCAGAGCCGAGCGACTTGGTGAGCACGTCGTGCACGCCAGCTGCCTCGAGCACTGCACGAACCGGACCGCCGGCGATAACGCCGGTGCCCGGTGCTGCCGGGCGCAGAAGCACGGTGCCGGCGGCATCGTGACCCTGAACCAGGTGCGTGATAGTGCGACGGATCATCGGAACGCGAATGAAATTCTTCTTCGCTTCCTCAACGCCCTTGGAAATGGCCTGGGGAACTTCCTTGGCCTTTCCGTAGCCAACACCGACGGTGCCTTCGCCATCGCCCACGACAACCAGAGCGGTGAAGGAGAAACGACGTCCACCCTTCACAACCTTGGAAACGCGGTTGATGGTCACAACACGTTCGATGTATTCATTCTTTTCGTTGCCACGACGTGTATCGCGGTCGCCACGACCATTACGGCGGTCGCGACGCTCGCCGTCGCCCGAACGCTCAGAGCCTTCCTGACCGTTCCTGCCTCGCTGCGGTGCAGCCATCAGATGATCTCTCTTTCCTTCGATCCGGTCACAGCTCGAGGCCACCCTGACGGGCAGCTTCGGCGACGGCCGCAACGCGGCCGAAATACTTGTTGCCACCACGGTCGAAAACGACGGCGGTGATGCCGGCCGCCTTCGCACGCTCTGCAACGAGAGCGCCAACCTTGGTTGCCTTTTCGGTCTTCGTGCCAGTCATGGTTTCGACGCCGGACTCGAAGTCGGAAGCAGAAACCAGGGTGTGACCGACGGTGTCGTCGATAACCTGAGCAACGATGTGACGATTCGAGCGGGTGACGACCAGGCGCGGACGCGCCGGGGTACCGTTGATCTTCTTGCGAAGGCGAATGTGACGACGCTTGCGAGCGACGAACTTGCCCTTGCCCTTGACCGTGTACGCCATCACTTACCAGCCTTTCCGACCTTGCGACGGATCGTTTCGCCCACGTAGTGGATGCCCTTGCCCTTGTAGGGTTCAGGCTTCTTCAGCTTGCGGATGCGAGCTGCGGTTTCGCCAACGAGTTGTTTGTCGATGCCGTGGACCGTGAACTTGGTCTGCGACTCAACGGTGAACTCGATGCCTTCCGGAGCTTCGACCGGAACGGTGTGCGAGAAGCCGAGAGAGAACTCGAGGTTCTTGCCCTTGGCGACCACGCGGTAACCGGTACCGGTGATTTCGAGTTCCTTCTTGTAGCCCTCGGTCACGCCAACGATCATGTTCGCAATAAGGGTGCGAGTCAGACCGTGGAGCGAACAGGAAAGGCGCTCATCGTCCGGACGGGAAACCAGAATCTGACCGTCTTCAATAGCCACCGTGATGGGGGCTGCGACGGTGTGTGAAAGTTCGCCCTTCTTGCCCTTCACCTTAACGTCTGCACCGTTAACGGTGACGTCGACGCCTGCGGGGATAGCAATGGGTTGCTTACCGATTCGCGACATTGTTCAGCCTCCTGTTCACCAGATGTAGGCGAGGACTTCCCCACCTACACCCTTGTCGGCTGCCTGACGGTCGGTGAGCAGACCGGAGGACGTGGACAGAATTGCCACGCCCAGGCCGCCGCGAACCTTAGGCAGGTTGGTGGACTTGGCGTACACGCGCAGACCCGGCTTGGAAACGCGCTGCAGACCCTGGAGAGCCGCTTCGCGGTGCGAACCGTACTTCAACGTGATGGTGAGGGTCTTGCCCACGCGGGCATCCTCAACCGAGGTCGAAGCAATGTAGCCCTCTTCGACCAGGATGTTTGCGATCGCGTTCTTCATCTTGGAGTACGGCATGGAAACCGTATCGTGATGCGCACGATTCGCGTTACGCAGACGCGTCAGCATGTCTGCAATGGGATCAGTCATTGTCATTGGGGAAATTCCCCTTCCTCGTCGTGGTTTCTCCTTTTGAGACCTACGACGTCAGTGTTTTACCAGCTGCTCTTGGTGACTCCGGGGAGTTCGCCAGCAAGGGCGAGCTCTCGGAGGCAAACGCGGCACAGGCCGAACTTGCGGTATACCGAGTGGGGGCGACCACAACGGTTGCAACGCGTGTATGCACGAACGCCGAACTTCGGCTTACGTGTGGCCTTGACCTTCAGGGATGTCTTCGCCATGGGTCAGTCCTCCTTGAACGGGAATCCGAGATGACGCAGGAGCGCACGGCCCTCATCATCGGTGGAGGCCGAGGTAACGACGGTGATATCCATACCGCGAACTCGGTCAATCGAATCCTGGTCGATCTCGTGGAACATGGACTGTTCCGTCAGACCGAAGGTGTAGTTACCGTGACCGTCGAACTGCTTGGCCGACAGACCGCGGAAGTCGCGGATACGCGGAAGAGCAGTTGAGAGAAGACGATCGAGGAATTCCCACATACGATCGCCACGGAGCGTGACGTGAGCACCGATGGCCTGGCCTTCGCGTAGCTTGAACTGTGCGATGGACTTCTTTGCCTTGGTGGTCACGGGCTTCTGGCCAGTGATAGCGGTGAGGTCGCGGATTGCGCCCTCGAGTGCCTTCGAATCGCGAGCTGCCTCACCCACACCCATGTTCACGACGATCTTGGTCAGACCGGCAACCTGCATGATGTTCTCATGCTTGAACTCGGTGCGGAGAGCGTCACGAATTTCGGAGACGTACTTTTCCTTGAGACGCGGGGTCATGTTCAGATCTCCTTGCCCTGCTCGATGCCGCGCTTGGCGCCACCGCGGGTCACGCGAACGCGGACGGTGCGGGTGCGGCCATCGCGCTCGACGACATCCTCGCGGAAGCCGACGCGCACGCGCTGCTTGGTTTCGGGATCGACCAGTGCGACCTTTGCGATCGAGATCGGGGCTTCGATGGTCTCGATGCCGCCGGTCTGCCCCTGGGTCTGGCCCTGGCGAACGTGACGGGTCTTCAGGTTGATGCCTTCGACGAGAACCTTGCCCTCAGCCGGGAAAACCTTGATGACGCGTCCCTGCTTGCCCTTGTCGCCAGCCTTGAGGGGTTCGAGGCCCTCGGCTGCACGGCGGGCGTTGCGCTCTGCGAGCTTCTTCTCGTCGGATGAACGACCGCGAACGACCTCAACCAGGTCACCCTTACGGATCTTGGCTGCCATCAGATCACCTCCGGTGCGAGCGAGACGATACGCATGAAGCGCTTGTCGCGCAGCTCACGGCCGACTGGGCCGAAGATACGCGTGCCACGCGGTTCGCCGTTGGAATTGATAATGACGGCTGCGTTCTCATCGAAACGAATGTACGAACCGTCGGGACGGCGGGTTTCTTTGCGAGTGCGGACTACGACTGCCTTGACGACTTCACCCTTCTTGACGTTGCCGCCGGGGATTGCGTCCTTGACGGTGGCGACGATGGTGTCACCAATACCCGCGTAGCGTCGAGCCGAGCCACCGAGCACGCGGATGGTCAGGATTTCCTTTGCACCCGTGTTGTCGGCGACCTTAAGTCGCGACTCCTGCTGGATCATTTTCTATTGACTCCTGTTGTCGAGCTGGTTCTGTTGGGAGCATTACTTCCCTCGAGCCTTGCCGAACGTGCATGAACTATTGCGCATCGATGCCGACAATAGTGAGAACGCACCACAGGATTAAATATGGTGTTGCTCGCTCTCACTACCGACGCGAGGCACAGTGCACCTTGCGTCACGCAACCCTCCAAGAGTACCCCACTTCCCCACTGACTTGAAACCGCCAGTTTCGTGAGGTGTGCCCCATCCACCGCGCTTGTTCACCAACATCCCCTCCCTCCACCCCGCGCTTGTTCACCGTTTCGGGTTCACGAGGCCACGCGGCTTCATTAACCAACACACGCGAATAGGCGCGAAGAACGATGTTCGATTTCTTGAACAAGCGCGGTCAAAAAAAGAGGGTGACCAACAGTGAACAAGCAGGTTCAAGCGTGGACAAGCGCAGTCACTTTGAGGCGCTATTTCGTGAACAAGCGCGGGGAAAGCGCGCAAAACAGCAGGGAGCCCGGCTCCCCAAACCGGGGAACCGGGCTCCTTACAAACCTCAGTGACGAATCACTTGGCCTTTTCGATGATCTCCACTACTCGCCAGTGCTTGGTAGCGGAAAGCGGACGAGTCTCCATGATGCGAACGCGGTCGCCAATGCCACATTCGTTGTTCTCATCATGAACCTTGACCTTCTTGTTACGACGCATGACCTTGCCGTAGAGGGCGTGCTTCACACGATCCTCAATCTGGACAACGACGGTCTTATCCATCTTGTCAGAGACAACCAGGCCAATACGAACCTTGCGGTCGTTACGCGCGGTGCTATCTGCCATCAGAATCACTCCTCAGTGCTCGGGGCGGTGCGGTAGCCAAGCTCCCGCTCACGCGCGATCGTGTAGATACGGGCGATGTCACGGCGCACGGTCTTCATGCGACCATGATCCTCGAGGTTGCCAACAGCCTGTGCGAAGCGCAGGTTAAAGAGCTCGGCCTTAGCCTTCTCGAGTTCCTTGGACAGCTGGGCGTCGTCCATGGCATCGAGGTCGGAAGGGGTAAGTGCCTTTTCCGCCATCAGATGTCACCACCCTCTCGGACCACGAAACGGGTCTTCATCGGAAGCTTGTGCTGAGCGCGACGCATAGCTTCGCGTGCAAGCGCCTCGTCGACGCCACCCAGCTCGAACAGAATACGACCCGGCTTGACGGGGGCAACCCACCATTCAACCGCGCCCTTACCGGAACCCATTCGGGTTTCAGCCGGCTTCTTGGTCAGCGGACGGTCCGGGAAGATGTTGATCCACACCTTGCCGCCACGCTTGATGTGACGCGTCATAGCGATACGAGCTGCCTCGATTTGACGGTTGGTCACGTATGCGCCGGTGAGTGCCTGGATACCGTAATCGCCGAACGCCAGTTCGGTGCCACCGGTTGCATTACCGGTACGGTGCGGGCGGTGCTGACGGCGCCACTTTGTACGACGGGGAATGAGCATTGGGCTCAGGCCTCCGATCCGTTTTCAGTAGCTGCGGGCGCCTCGGTTGCGGGCGCCTGCTGCTGAGCGGTCTCCTGGTTCTGGCGTCCGCCGCGGCGCTGGCCACGACGATCACTGCGACGTCCGCCACGGTTGGCCTGCTCGGCCTGCTGGCGTGCGAACTCGCGCTCGGTGATGTCGCCCTTGTAGATCCACACCTTGACACCGATACGACCGAAGGTCGTGCGTGCCTCGTGGAATCCGTAGTCAATGTTCGCGCGGAGGGTATGAAGCGGAACGCGACCCTCACGGTAGAACTCGGAACGGCTCATTTCGGCGCCACCGAGGCGACCGGAAACCTGAACACGAATACCCTTGGCGCCTGCGCGCTGCGCGGACTGAATGCCCTTGCGCATTGCACGACGGAAGGAAACGCGAGCAGCGAGCTGTTCTGCAATGCCCTGTGCGACAAGCTGAGCATCCATGTCGGGGTTCTTGACCTCGAGGATGTTGAGCTGAACCTGCTTGCCGGTGAGCTTTTCGAGGTTCTGGCGGAGGCGATCAGCCTCTGCACCACGACGACCAATGACAATGCCCGGGCGAGCGGTGTGGAGGTCAACGCGAACGCGATCACGCGTACGCTCAATATCGACCTTCGAGATGCCTGCGCGCTCGAGGTTCTCGGTCAAGTTCTTGCGGATTGCAACGTCCTCTGCAACGTAGTCAGAGTAACGCTGTCCCTTGGTGGTCGAGTCGGAGAACCAGCGGGAGCGGTGATCCGTGGTGATTCCCAGGCGGAACCCTGTGGGGTTAACCTTCTGGCCCATTTCAGCGGGCTCCCTTCTTCTTGTCTTCCTTGGTACCGACGACGAGGGTGATGTGGCTCGTGCGCTTCAGGATGCGACCTGCGCGTCCCTGTGCACGCGGGCGGAACCGCTTCATAGTCGGACCTTCATCGACGAATGCTTCGATGACCAGCAGGTCTGCCTCGTTGAAGGTTTCGCCAGCCTGTTCGGCCTTGACCTTCGCGTTGGCAACGGCGCTCATGAGCACCTTGCGGACATCGGTGGCGACTGCCTGCGGTGCAAACCGCAGGATGTCAGCGGCCTCCAGAGCAGCCTTGCCACGAACCTCGTTCACGACACGGCGGGCCTTCTGGGGCGTGACGCGGACAAAACGCGCCTGCGCCTTAGCTTCCATTTATCTGCCTCTTCTTCCGTGGAGGCCGGCTCAGCGCCGGCGTCCCTTTCGATCGTCCTTGTCGTGGCTGCGGAAAGTACGCGTGGGAGCGAACTCGCCAAGCTTGTGACCCACCATCGACTCGGTGATGAAGACGGGAACATGCTTGCGGCCATCGTGCACCGCAAAGGTCAGACCCAGGAAATCCGGGGTGATGACCGAGCGACGCGACCAAGTCTTGATGACATTCTTTGAGCCGGATTCGATTGCGGCGTCGACCTTCTTGAGCAGGTGGTCGTCGACGAACGGGCCCTTCTTCAAACTGCGTGGCATAGTTATCGACTCCTACTCAGCGGTTCTTACCGGTCTTGCGACGGCGAACGATCAGACGATCGCTGTCCTTGTTCGGACGGCGGGTACGACCCTCAGGCTTACCCCACGGGCTAACCGGATGACGGCCACCAGAGGTACGACCTTCACCACCGCCGTGCGGGTGATCAACCGGGTTCATAACAACACCACGGACGTGCGGGCGCTTGCCCTTCCAGCGCATACGGCCGGCCTTGCCCCAGTTGATGTTGGATTGTTCAGCGTTGCCGACCTCGCCGACCGTTGCACGGCAGGTGATTTCGACGTTGCGGATTTCGCCGGACGGCATACGCAACTGGGCGAAGCGGCCTTCCTTGGCGACGAGCTGAACGGACGAACCGGCGGAGCGGGCGATCTTTGCGCCGCCACCGGGCTTGAGTTCGACAGCGTGGATAACGGTACCGAGCGGGATGTTACGCAACGGCAGATTGTTACCGGGCTTGATATCGGCGCCGGCGCCTGCTTCGATGCGGTCACCCTGGTTCAGCTTGGCCGGTGCCAGGATGTAGCGCTTTTCGCCATCTGCGTAGTGCAGAAGGGCGATGCGAGCGGTACGGTTCGGGTCGTACTCGATGTGAGCGACGACTGCCGGGACACCGTCCTTGTCATGACGACGGAAGTCGATGACGCGGTACTGACGCTTGTGGCCACCGCCACGGTGACGCGAGGTCACGCGGCCGTTCGAGTTACGTCCACCGGTCTTGTGCAGCGGACGAACCAACGACTTCTCGGGCTCGGAGCGGGTGATCTCAACGAAATCAGAGACCGACGCGCCACGACGACCCGGGGTCGTGGGCTTGTATTTGCGGATTCCCATTTTTGTCCTCTACCTCTCCGGTTTTCAGGCCTGATCGCCGAAGATGTCGATGGCGCCTTCACGCAAGGTCACGATTGCTCGCTTGACGTCCTTGCGCTTGCCCTGACCCGTGCGGGTCCGGTAGGTCTTGCCCTTACGGTTCTGAGTGGCCACCTGACCGACCTTGACACCGAAGATTTCTTCGATGGCAATCTTGATTTCGGTCTTGTTGGCGCGCGGGTCAACCTCGAAGGTGTACTTGCCTTCATCCATGAGGATGGAGGATTTCTCGGTGACGACGGGCTTCAGAATGATGTCGCGCGGGTTCTTGCCCGCTTCGAGGGTGCTCACTTGGTCTCCTCCTTGGTGCCGAGGAAGGACTCCATGGCTGCCAGGGTGAACACGATATCGTCGGCGTCAAGGACGTCGTAGGTGTTCAGCTGGTCTGCCCAAAGGACGTGAACCTCGGGAGCGTTACGCAGGCTGAGAGCGGTGAGCTCATCGTTACGCTCGATGACGACGAGAGCCTGACGGTCCTCGACGATCGCGCGAAGCGCTGCGAGAGCGGACTTCGTCGACGGCTTCTCACCTTCGATGAGAGCGGTGACGATGTGGATGCGACCTGCGCGTGCACGGTCAGACAGAGCGGAGCGGAGTGCGCCCTGCTTCATCTTCTTGGGGGTGCGCTGATCGTAGTCACGTGGCTGCGGGCCGTGGACGATGCCACCACCGGTGAAGTGCGGTGCACGGATCGAGCCCTGACGAGCGTTACCGGTACCCTTCTGGCGGAACGGCTTCTTGCCACCACCAGAAACCATGCCACGCGTCTTGGTTGCGTGCGTACCCTGTCGGGCAGCAGCAAGCTGTGCGACGACGACCTGGTGCATCAGCGGAATGTTCGTGGGAACGTCGAAGATCTCTGCGGGGAGGTCAACCGAAGCTGCCTTCTTGCCCTTGAGATCGAAGACGTCGATGGTCTGAACGTCAGCCATTTCACGCACCCTTCACGGACGAGCGAACCAGGACCACGGAGTTCTTCGGACCCGGGATGGCGCCACTGATGAGCAGTAGGCCCTTCTCGGTGTCGACTGCCTGGACCTTGAGGTTCTGGACGGTACGACGAACGCCACCCATGCGGCCGGCCATGCGCAGGCCCTTGAAGATGCGTCCGGGGGTTGCGCAAGCACCGATCGAACCGGGCTTGCGGTGGTTACGGTGTGCACCGTGCGAAGCGGAAACGCCGGCAAAGCCGTGACGCTTCATAACGCCTGCAAAGCCCTTGCCCTTGGTGTTGCCGGAAACGTCAACAGCCTGTCCAGCCTCGAAGGTGGAAGCGTCGAGTTCCTGACCCACCTCGTAAGAGTCATGGGCGGAGGTGCGGACCTCGGTCAGGTGACGACGGGGTTCGACGCCAGCCTTTGCGAAGTGGCCTGCGAGAGGCTTGGTGACCTTGCGTGCTTCGATTTCGCCGAAACCGATCTGAACGGCGGAGTAGCCGTCGACCTCTTCGGTGCGAACCTGGGTCACAATGTTAGTGCCGACCTGCACGACAGTGAGGGGCACGAGGCGGCCGTCAGCGTCCCAAACCTGGGTCATGCCGAGCTTGCGGCCGAGCAACGCCTTAATCGGCGCAGCTGCGTGCTGCTTGTTGTCAGTAGTCATTGCAGATGTCCTCAGAGCTTGATCTCGATGTTGACGTCTGCGGGCAGGTCGATACGCATGAGCGAATCGACAGCCTTCGGCGTCGGGTCGATGATGTCGATGAGCCGCTTGTGTGTGCGCATCTCAAAGTGCTCGCGGCTGTCCTTGTATTTGTGGGGCGACCGAATGACGACAAACACGTTCTTTTCGGTCGGCAGTGGAACCGGGCCCACAACAGTGGCACCTGCTCGTTGCACGGTGTCCACGATCTTGCGCGCGGAGCTGTCGATGACCTCGTGGTCATACGACTTCAGCCGGATGCGGATCTTCTGTCCCGCCATGCCGTCTTACCTCTTCTCGTACAGATTCGTCACCGGTCCCCGCACTCGGGCGTGTCGCTTAAAAAAGTGACACACATATTGCGCGGTTCCTTCTTATGTGAAGGTGGACCGTTGTCTTGTCCAAAGATCACGGGCGTTTCAGCCCAGTCCGCAGAATCCCTGCGGAACCGCCCCACGGGTCGCGAGGCAACCGTTCAAGTCTGACAGAGCCACACCTTTCCTAGCAAGTTTGAACTCGCCATCTGGAGTGTGAATCCTCATACATTACACGGACGATTAAATTACTTGTCAGCCCCCATGCGCTTCGACTTGGAGCCTTTAGCCCACAGGTGCTTGAAGCACCGCGAATCAGTGTACCCGCACTCGGGCGTGTCGTCTACCTGGGGGTGTACTAGCACGAGGCGCCTGCGGGGCACCGACCAGAGGTTCAGTGCTCCACAGTCACCCTAGTATTCGCTAATGACGCTGGGCGTCTCAGTCGCATTTCTGACGAACTGCACACACATCCGCAACCAGGCAGAGGATTCCGAGTCCGCCAACGAGCGTTCCATTGAAGCCGGTCTTCGCGATCTTTCGCGGCCTCGAATTGTTGGTGTTCGGGGGGTCAGACGGTGTCGGGTTGTTCGGCCCAGCCGGGGCGGGCTTGTACTTCACCGTGTACGTAATACCCACCTGAGTCTTCGCATCCGCACCCTCAGGCGTCTGCTCACCAGTCCAGGTGAACTTGAACTGAATATCACGACCACCCGTCGCAGCCGACTTCGACGCCAACGCAGCAAAGTGCCCCGACACCGACCCTTTAACCGTGTACTCCGTATCCGCCGTCGACGCCGCCCCGACGAACAAGCACGCAAACACGACGAACAAGCACGCAAACAACCACGAACAAGCACACAAACAACCACGAACAAGCACACAAACAACCACGAACAAGCACACACAAAAAGCGAAAAGGCCGCCACCCCCTGACGGGGATGGCGGCCCTTCGAGGTCCGCTGGACCGAAGCTCTCACCCGGTCCGGACGAGCCGCCTCAGCGGAACGCCCGACCGGAGTCGATCACTTCTCGATCGCAGTCACACGACCGGAACCAACCGTGCGACCACCCTCGCGGATCGCGAAGCCGAGGCCCGGCTCCATAGCGATCGGCTGGATGAGCTCGACGGTGATCTCGGTGGTGTCGCCCGGCATGACCATGTCGGTGCCCTCGGGGAGGGTGATGACGCCGGTCACGTCCGTGGTGCGGAAGTAGAACTGCGGACGGTAGTTCGAGAAGAACGGGTTGTGACGACCGCCTTCTTCCTTCTTGAGGATGTAGACCTGTCCGGTGAAGTTGGTGTGCGGGGTGATCGAACCGGGAACGGCAACGACCTGACCGCGCTCAACCTCATCGCGCTTGGTGCCACGCAGGAGGAGACCACAGTTCTCGCCTGCCCATGCTTCATCCATGGACTTGTGGAACATCTCGATACCGGTAACGGTGGTCTTCTGCGGTTCGCGGATACCGAGGATTTCAACCTCAGAGTTGATCGGGAGCTTGCCACGCTCAACACGACCGGTAACAACGGTGCCACGGCCGGTGATGGTGAAGACGTCTTCGATCGGCATGAGGAACGGCTTGTCCATGTCGCGCTCAGGAGTCGGCACGAAGGTGTCGACTGCCTCCATGAGCTCCTCGACCTTAGCAACCCACTGCGGATCACCTTCGAGAGCCTTCAGCGCGGAAACCTGGATGATCGGGGCGTCACGATCGAAGTCCTGGGACTCGAGCAGGTCGCGGCACTCTTCCTCAACGAGCTCCAGCATTTCCTCATCGTCGACCATATCGGCCTTGTTGAGGGCAACCAGGATCGTCGGAACGCCAACCTGGCGAGCAAGCAGAACGTGCTCGCGGGTCTGAGCCATCGGGCCGTCGGTGGCGGCGACAACGAGGATTGCGCCATCCATCTGAGCTGCACCGGTGATCATGTTCTTGACGTAGTCGGCGTGGCCGGGGGCGTCAACGTGTGCGTAGTGACGCGCCTCGGTCTGGTACTCGACGTGGGAAACGTTAATCGTAATGCCACGCTCACGCTCTTCAGGAGCGTTGTCGACGTTTTCGAACGGGGTGAACTCGTTCAGTTCCGGGTACTTGTCGTGCAGAACCTTGGTGATTGCTGCGGTAAGCGTGGTCTTGCCGTGGTCAACGTGACCGATGGTACCGATGTTGACGTGCGGCTTGCTGCGCTCGAACTTGGCCTTCGCCACTTGTGTCCTCCTGGACTCGGGTAGTTTTTCTAGCCTTTGGCTACGTGCAACTCTAACACCCAGCCGGCCGAAACCTACATGGAAATTGTTGGTATGTGAGGCGGGTCGCTACGCTCGCGCTAATTTCTTAGCGCGAGCGTAGCGAAACGCGACGGATCGGGACTCACTCGCCCCGGGACTTGCCGACGATTTCGTCAGCGACGTTACGCGGAACTTCCGCGTAGGAGTCGAACTCCATCGAGTACACTGCACGGCCCTGCGTCTTGGAACGCAGGTCGCCAACGTATCCGAACATTTCAGAGAGCGGAACCTGTGCCTTGACGACGCGGATACCGTGCTGCTCATCCATGGACGAAATCTGTCCACGACGGGAGTTCAGGTCGCCGATGACGTCGCCCATGTACTCCTCAGGAGTACGGACCTCAACGGCCATGATCGGCTCAAGAAGAACCGGGCTTGCCTTCTTCGCGGCTTCCTTCAAAGCCATCGAACCGGCAACCTTGAACGCCATTTCCGAAGAGTCAACTTCGTGGTACGCACCATCGAGGAGCGTTGCCTTGATGTCAACCATCGGGTAGCCGGCGAGAACACCGGACTGCATGGCGTCTTGGATACCAGCGTTAACCGAAGGAATGTACTCGCGCGGAACGCGGCCACCAGTGACCTTGTCCTCGAACTCGTACTCTTCCTCGGAGCCTGCGGGGATAGGTTCGAGAGCGATGATGACACGCGCGAACTGACCGGAACCACCGGTCTGCTTCTTGTGCGTGTACTCGTACTTCTCGACCTTCTTGCGGATGGTCTCGCGGTAGGCAACCATCGGAGCACCGACGTTTGCTTCAACCTTGAATTCGCGACGCATACGGTCAACGATGATGTCCAGGTGAAGCTCACCCATACCACCGATGATCGTCTGGCCAGTCTCAGCGTCGAGCTCGACCGTGAAGGTCGGGTCCTCTTCGGCGAGCTTCTGAATTGCGACGCCCATCTTTTCCTGGTCAGCCTTCGACTTCGGCTCAACCGCAACCTGGATAACAGGCTTCGGGAACGTCATCGATTCGAGAACGATCGGCTTGTCGATTGCGCAGAGCGTATCACCAGTGGTCGTGTCCTTCAGGCCGATAACCGCGTAGATGTGGCCAGCATGTGCCTGATCCACGGGGTTTTCCTTGTTGGAGTGCATCTGGAAGATCTTGCCGATGCGTTCCTTCTTGCCCTTGGTGGAGTTCAAGACCTGTGCGCCAGAGTCCACCTTGCCGGAGTACACGCGGACGAAGGTGAGCTTGCCGTAGAACGGGTGAGCAGCAATCTTGAATGCAAGAGCTGCGAACGGTTCGTTCTCGTCAGGCTTACGGGACTCGGTCTCTTCTTCGGTTTCCGAACCGGGCTTGAAGCCACGGACGGACTCAACGTCCAGCGGAGACGGGAGGAAGTCAACAACCGCGTCGAGCACGGGCTGAACACCCATGTTACGAAGAGCGGTACCGCAGTAAACCGGGAATGCGCGACCAGAGATCGTCAGCAGGCGGATGCCTTCCTTAATCTGCTCGACGGTCAGCTCACCATTCTCCAGGTATGCCTCGGTCAGCTCGTCGGAGCCTTCCGCAGCAGCCTCGATCATGAGTTCACGGTATTCTTCCGCGCGTTCCTGCAGATCCTCGGGGATCGGGCCACGAACAACGAGGGAGCCGAGGGTTGCCTCGCCCTTGTCGTCTTTTGCCGGGTAGCGCAGGGACTCCATCGAGAGCAGGTCAACCTGACCCTCGAAGTCATTCTCTGCACCGATCGGGAGCTGCATGACGATCGGGGTCGCGTGGAGGCGATCCTTAATCGTCGAAACGGAGAAGTAGAAGTCAGCGCCCATCTTGTCCATCTTGTTGATGAAGCAGATACGCGGAACCTCGTACTTGTCAGCCTGACGCCACACGGTCTCAGACTGTGGCTCAACGCCTTCCTTACCGTCGAAGACTGCAACAGCGCCGTCGAGCACACGCAGGGAGCGCTCAACCTCAACCGTGAAGTCAACGTGGCCGGGGGTGTCGATGATGTTGATCTGGTTGCCGTTCCAGAAAGAGGTAACAGCGGCGGACGTAATCGTAATGCCGCGTTCCTTTTCCTGTTCCATCCAGTCGGTCGTCGAGGCGCCGTCGTGGGTCTCGCCGATCTTGTAGTTAATGCCCGTGTAGAACAGGATGCGTTCCGTCACGGTCGTCTTGCCGGCATCAATGTGAGCCATGATGCCAATGTTTCGAACCTTGTTAAGGTCGGTAAGCACGTCTAGTGCCACGAGTGCGATCCTTCGCTCGAAGTGATTGTGAATTCGCGGGCAAAATTAAGGTTGACGAAGACCGAAGATCCCGGCCTCGTCACCCAAAATCACCAGCGGTAGTGAGCGAACGCGCGGTTCGACTCGGCCATCTTGTGCATGTCCTCACGACGCTTCACGGCGGCGCCGAGACCGTTGGAGGCATCCAGGATCTCGTTCGCGAGGCGCTCGGTCATCGTCTTTTCGCGACGCTGACGCGAATAGTCAACCAGCCAACGCAGGGCAAGGGTCGTGGCGCGCGCGGGGCGAACCTCAACCGGAACCTGGTAGGTCGCGCCACCAACACGGCGGGAGCGAACCTCAAGGGCGGGACGAATGTTGTCAAGAGCGCGCTTCAGAACCGAAACCGGTTCCTGCTCGGTGCGCTCACGCACGGTCTCCAGTGCACCGTAAACGATGCGCTCTGCAACGGTCTTCTTACCGTCGAGGAGTACGCGGTTGACGAGCTGGGTCACGACCTTCGAGCCGTAGACCGGATCGTCGACGAGGGGACGCTTAGGAGCTGGGCCCTTACGAGGCATTACTTCTTCTCCTTCTTCGCGCCGTAGCGGGAACGAGCCTGCTGGCGACCACGAACACCCTGGGTGTCGAGGGAGCCACGAACGATACGGTAACGGACACCCGGGAGGTCCTTCACACGACCACCGCGAACGAGCACGATCGAGTGCTCCTGCAGGTTGTGGCCTTCACCGGGGATGTACGCCGTAACCTCAATGCCGGACGAAAGGCGCACACGAGCGACCTTACGGAGGGCTGAGTTCGGCTTCTTCGGGGTGGTGGTGTACACGCGGGTGCACACACCACGTCGCTGAGGCGAGCCCTTAAGCGCCGGGGTCTTCACCTTCGAGCGCTTCGAGCTACGACCCTTGCGGACGAGCTGCTGAATGGTAGGCACTGGTTCTCCAGTTTCTTTCCGTCGGAGGCCTTTCGATTGAACAATTGCGAAAGGCCCTTGTCTAGTCATCCATGGCTTGACGAATCCCCTTACGGACACACGCATGTCCGCCAAGGGGCCGGTGCGCCATGATAGCCACCGTTCGGCTGGCCAGAGAATGACGCCCGGAGCTCCGACGGACGGAGCCCGCTGTCAGCGAAAGCTGACGAAAGAGAACCCGTAAATTCACGGGAACCTCGTCTAGTTTACGAGGCTTGGGGTTTCTTGGTCAAAGGCACAACTCGTGAGGTGCGCCCCACTTCCCCCACCGCGCTTGTTCACCACCTCCCGCCCCACCCACCGCGCTTGTTCACCACCAACGACTCCTCATTTAGGGCACCGCGAACCCTTTTCCAAACCCTGACGGACTTGAACGCCTAGGAGCGCTTTGCTTCAACAAGCGCGCCAAAGTCGCAAAACTACGCGCTTCCCTCCCCGTATTGAGTTCCGCAACGGTGAACAAGCGCGGTAGTTTTCCACAGTTTTCACACACCCCGACTTATCAACATTTCGCTCTAGGGAGCCTCGCACATTCCTCCTCCATCGCGGAAGCTAGACACCTACTCCCCCCTCAGCCCACAATCGAGGTCCCCATGCACCGTTTCCAGGCGCCTCGCATCCGCGACGTCCGCAAGGCAATGACATTCACCCGCCCGCACCGAGCTTCGCGCGACGAACTCATGTACAACGTCGAAATACGAAGAGGGGCTTTCCTGAGCGTCACCTACCTCTCGACACTTCCTCAGCATTGGCAACGTGAACAGGCCGTCCAACTCGCTCGCATTATCGCTGTTCAGCACACTCATCCGCGATGCGTTCCAACGGGTATATCAGCAGCGTACTTACACGGTGCCCGCGCGTTTGATTACCCCGGCGACGTCCATATGGCTTCCCTGTCAAATTCAACGCGTTCTGCAAAGGCGTTACCAGCGGTCACTCTCGGCGAAGAAGTACTAGCCAGTCGCGCCACAATCGTGTTTCACCGGATGCTTCCTATCGCCAATCACACGTGCAGGATTGATGGAGTGCGGAGTTTGACCTTACATGACGCGCTGTTGACGCTCGCAGTGCAGGAGTGCGGTGCGCTAGCTTTCTCGATGGCTTGCTCGGGGATGCGCCTGTTGATTGAGAACACACGAAGCAGAAGCATTGGATTCAAAAAACGCTTTCGAACACTCAGGCAGTCGTTGATCGCTCAGTTCAAACAGCTCGAATCGGGCCACCGCCGTCGCGCGGACGGCTCTTGGCTGTTCACTCACGCCGATGCCGCGTGCGAGAGTCCTGGAGAAAGCCACATCCTATGGATTCTGCGTTCAAGCGGACTAGCTGGCATTGAAACGCAGTACGAAGTCACAAGTAACGGCAACCGTTTCTTCTTCGATCTCTGCTTTCCTGAGGCTCACGTCGCAATCGAGTTTGACGGGCGTTTCAAGTATGGGGACAGTGAGTTAGAGATTGACGAGGCTACGGCCAAGCAAGTTCAACGACAGACACAATTAGAGGCCGACGGTTGGCAGTTCATCCGTTTCCGTTGGGAAGACTTGTCAGACTGTTCGAAGATATTGAATTCCGTGTTCATGCTACTTCTGCAGGTTGGGGCTTGTCCGGCCACTATGAGACGCGCTCGCGTCCACGCCTAACACCTCGCCTGTCTCTACTGACCGAATCAATCCACCGTTTTACTGACATTTCCGCCCTTGCCACTCGGCCCCCCTGCCACTGCCTAGGCACTACGGTGTCGCCTCGCGTCTGATACCGCTTCCTAACCCCCGCGCTTGTTCACGATTTACAGTCACATTTCGTAACTTCTGTGTCCCGCGCTCGTTCGACGGCGCACCAAATACAACCTGTTCGCTCTGAGCGAACAGGCGCTTGTTCACCGTTCGCCGACGGTGAACAAGCGCCGAAAGGCAGACGACAACATATACAAAGCGTGGCGCCCGAGCGAACAAATCGCATCAAGCGCCACGCCTCGTATTTAGCCAGTCATTGCCTAGCTAAAGAGCAACTACTACTCACGGAATGACATACCGAAGTCGATCGCACCAAGGGCATCAAGGAAGTCCTCGGACACCCCACCATCCTGGAAATCCATCTGCGTGTAGTTCGAAGCAGCAAGCGCTTCCGCAGTCGGCTCAACGGTGACTCGGTTGTAACGCGACAAGCCGGTACCAGCCGGGATGAGCTTACCGAGAATGACGTTCTCCTTGAGGCCAACGAGCGAATCAGACTTGCCGTTCATCGCTGCCTCAGTGAGAACCTTCGTCGTTTCCTGGAAGGATGCCGCCGACAGCCACGAGTCGGTTGCCAGCGACGCCTTCGTGATACCCATAAGCATCTGACGACCGGAAGCAGGTTGCCCGCCCTCGGCAGCGACCTTGCGGTTCTGCGCCAGGTAAGCCATACGGTCAACAAGCTCGCCGGGCATGAAAGTCGTATCACCGGGCTCAAGGATGGTAATTCGACGCAACATCTGGCGAACGATGACCTCAATGTGCTTCGCGTGGATACCGACGCCCTGATCGCGGTAGACCTTCTGGACCTCGTCAACAAGTTGCTTCTGCGCGACGGAGCGACCCATGATGCGAACGATTTCCTTCGGATCAAGCTGACCCTCAGTCAGAGGCTTGCCTGCCTCGACATGCTCGCCTTCAGCGACAAGAAGCTCCTGACGACGCGAGACCTCAATAACGTCATCTTCCTTCGCATCATCACGAGTAATGACGATGCGACGAACCGACGGATCCTCGTCATCAATGTGAACGCGACCAGCGGCCTCGCTCATCTTTGCTTCCATCTTCGGACTACGAGCCTCAAAGAGTTCCTGAACTCGTGGCAGACCCTGGGTAATATCAGCTGCAGATGCGGCGCCACCGGTGTGGAACGTACGCATCGTGAGCTGAGTACCGGGCTCACCAATCGACTGCGCGGCGATAATGCCAACTGCTTCACCAATATCAACCTGCTTGCCGGTAGCCAACGAGCGACCGTAGCAGGCAGCACAGGTGCCGACCTGCGATTCACAGGTGAGGACGGAACGGCAGGTGATCTCTTCAACGCCTGCTTGCGCAAGTGCGATGAGCTCATCGTCACCAAGATCGGTGCCTGCGGGCATGATGACCTCGCCGGCTTCGTTCACAGCATCGCGGGCAAGGTTACGCGCATATGCGGTGGTCTCAACCGTTTCGAGAGCCTCCCAAACGCCGTCGACCTTCTTCGCGATCTTGATCTTGACGCCCTGGCGGGTGCCACAATCCTCTTCACGAACGATGACGTCCTGCGAGACGTCAACCAGACGACGAGTCAGGTAGCCAGACTCTGCGGTACGAAGTGCCGTATCAGCAAGACCCTTACGAGCACCGTGCGTTGCGATGAAGTACTCGAGAACGGTCAAGCCTTCGCGGTAGTTCGCCTTGATCGGACGCTCAATGAGCTTCTGCTTCGGGTCGGACACCAGACCACGCATACCTGCGATCTGCTGGACCTGTGACCAGTTACCACGCGCGCCCGAGTTGACCATGCGGTACACGGTGTTGCGATCGTCGAAGTTACCGCGCATGTCGTCTGCAACCTTCTGGGTGCATTCGAGCCAAAGGTCAACGAGGTCCTTGTAGCGGTTTTCTTCGAGGATGAAGCCTGCGTCGAAGTCTTCCTGAATCTTGGCTGCGCGAGCCTCGTATTCAGCAAGAATTTCTTCCTTGCGCGGCGACGCCTGGATGTCGGAGAACGCGATCGTGATACCCGACCACGTCGACCAGTGGAAGCCGGCCGACTTCAGGGCATCGAGGCATTCTGCAACCAGAACGTTCGGGTAACGCTGGGTCAGGGTGTTGACGATCTGACCGAGCTGCTTCTTGCCGACGACCTCGTTCACGAACGGGTAGTCAACCGGTAGCTGCTCGTTGAAGATCGCGCGACCGAGGCTGGTTTCGAGCAGAACATCGTCGCCCGGTTCCCAACCTTCAGGTGCTTCCCAATCGGCCGGCGGAACGATGCCGTCGAAGCGAATGAGAGCCTTCGCGTTGAGGTCAAGCAGACCCATGTCGAACGCCATAATCGCTTCAGCGGCACTGGAGAACGACGGAACGATGGGGTTGCCGGCAGAATCCTTGGCAACTTCGATCGTCGAATCCGGTTCCGAAGTCAGGTGGAACAGGCCAATGATCATGTCCTGTGACGGCATCGCAACGGGGCGCCCGTCGGACGGCTTCAGAATGTTGTTCGTCGACAGCATGAGGATACGCGCTTCAGCCTGAGCCTCGGCACCCAGTGGCAGGTGGACTGCCATCTGGTCACCGTCGAAGTCAGCGTTGAACGCGCCACAGGCGAGCGGGTGCAACTGAATGGCCTTACCTTCAATGAGCTGAGGCTCGAACGCCTGGATACCCAGACGGTGAAGGGTAGGTGCACGGTTCAGTAGCACGGGGTGCTCGCGGATAACGTCGTCGAGGACGTCCCACACCTCGGGGCGCTGACGCTCGACCTTGCGCTTCGCTGCCTTGACGTTCTGCGCGTAGTTCTTCTCAACGAGGCGCTTCATGACGAAGGGCTTGAAGAGCTCGAGTGCCATCTGCTTGGGCAGACCACACTGGTGGAGCTTCAGCTGCGGGCCGACGACGATGACCGAACGGCCAGAGTAGTCGACGCGCTTACCGAGCAGGTTCTGACGGAAGCGACCCTGCTTGCCCTTGAGCATGTCAGAGATCGACTTCAGCGGGCGGTTGCCCGGGCCTGCAACGGGGCGACCACGGCGACCGTTGTCGAAGAGCGCGTCCACAGATTCCTGCAGCATGCGCTTTTCGTTCGCGACGATGACGTCCGGCGCACCCAGTTCAAGCAGCCGCTTGAGTCGGGTGTTGCGGTTGATCACTCGACGGTACAGGTCGTTGAGGTCGGAGGTCGCGAAGCGGCCACCGTCCAGCTGAACCATCGGGCGCAGGTCCGGCGGAATAACCGGAATCTTGGTCAGGACCATCGATGCCGGCGAGTTGCCGGTCGCGATGAAGGCGTTGATGACCTTCAGGCGCTTGATGGCACGTGCTTTACGAGGCCCGGAGTCGGACGCAATGGTCTGACGGAGGGATTCGACTTCGGCTTCAAGATCGAAGGTTTCCAGGCGCTTCTGGATGGCAGCTGCGCCCATGTCGCCCTTGAAGTAGGTGCCGTAGCGGGCGACCATCGCGCGGTAGAGGCGCTCGTCACCGATCAGGGCACCGACCTTCAGGTTCGTGAAGTTATCCCACACGACCTCAAGACCGTCGATGTCACCGTCGAAGCGCTTACGAAGGCGCGTCATGTCTTTCTCGGCGCTCTTGCGGAGCTTTTCGCGTTCCGCGGCGGAGGCACCATCAGCTTCGAGAGCAGCGAGGTCAGCTTCGAGCTTCTCGGCTGCCTGGTTGATGGCGTCGTCACGGCGGTCTTCCATCTGCTTCTTCTGAACTTCGAGTTCAGCGCGCAGATCCATGAGGTCCTCGTCGCGGCCCTTTTCGTCGATTTCGGTGACCATGTATGCGGCGAAGTAAATGACCTTTTCGAGGTCCTTCGGAGCGAGGTTCAGCACGTAACCGAGGCGCGAGGGCACGCCCTTGAAGTACCAGATGTGGGTGACCGGTGCGGCGAGGTCGATGTGGCCCATGCGCTCGCGGCGAACCTTAGAGCGCGTGACCTCGACGCCACACTTTTCACACACGATGCCCTTGTAACGGACACGCTTGTACTTGCCACACGCGCATTCCCAGTCGCGTGTGGGGCCGAAGATCTGTTCACCGAACAGGCCGTCGCGCTCGGGCTTGAGCGTGCGGTAGTTGATGGTCTCCGGCTTCTTGACTTCACCGTGTGACCACGAAGCGATGTCATCGCTTGTGGCCAGGGTGATCTTCAGGCTGTCGAACGTTTTGGCGTCCAGCAAAGTCATCTCTCCCTATCAGATCGCGTCGATGGTCGCCGCGGCGTTCGGACGGGCATCAAGTGTGATGCCGAGGTCTTCGCGCGCGTTGAAGTCTTCTTCCTGGTCACGCAGGTCAATGGCGTTGCCGGCTGCGTCGAGAGCTTCGACGTTCAGGCACAGCGAGCGCATTTCCTGGATGAGAACTCGGAAGGACTCGGGGATTCCGGGCTCAGGAATGTCTTCGCCCTTGACGATCGCTTCGTAGACCTTCACACGACCGGTCGTGTCATCCGACTTGATTGTGAGGAGTTCCTGGAGCGCGTAGGCTGCACCGTAAGCTTCGAGCGCCCACACTTCCATCTCACCGAAACGCTGGCCACCGAACTGGGCTTTACCGCCCAGTGGCTGCTGCGTGATCATCGAGTACGGGCCGGTTGAACGGGCGTGAATCTTGTCGTCAACCAGGTGGTGGAGCTTGAGCATGTAGGTGTAGCCCACTGCGATCGGATACGGGAACGGTTCACCGGAACGACCGTCGAACAGGCGGGCCTTGCCCTGCTCGTTCGTCAGACGGTTGCCGTCGCGGTTCGGGTTCACGTTACGCAGCAGGCCTGCGAGTTCGTCGGCTTCAAGACCGTCGAACACGGGGGTTGCCACGAGAGTCTCAGGTTCGGTGGTGATGCCGTCAGCCGGGAGGTGACGGGTCCATGCTTCGCCGGCCTCGACAGCCTTGGAAGCATCCCAGCCCTGGTGAGCGAGCCAGCCGAGGTGGTATTCGAGTACCTGGCCGACGTTCATACGGCCGGGGACACCAAGCGGGTTGAGGATGATGTCAACCGGGGTTCCGTCTTCGAGGAACGGCATGTCCTCGACCGGCAGAATCTTGGAGACAACGCCCTTGTTACCGTGGCGGCCTGCCATCTTGTCACCAATGGTGATCTTGCGACGTTGGGCGACGTAGACGCGAACGGTCTGTCGAACGCCAGGGTTGAGTTCGTCTTCTTCGTCGTTGAATTCGCGGACGCCGATGACGATGCCTTCCTGGCCGTGAGGAACACGCAGGGAGGTATCGCGAACCTCGCGGGCTTTCTCACCGAAGATTGCGCGCAGAAGGCGTTCTTCGGAGGTGAGCTCAGTTTCACCCTTCGGGGTGACCTTGCCAACGAGAACGTCGCCAGCGGTAACCTCGGCACCAATGCGGATAATGCCACGTTCGTCTAGGTCAGCGAGTGACTCTTCGGAGACGTTCGGGATATCGCGGGTGATTTCTTCTTCGCCGAGCTTGGTTTCGCGGGCGTCGACCTCGTATTCCTCGATATGGATCGAGGTGAGGACGTCCTCTTCAACGACGCGACGCGACAGGATGATCGCGTCTTCGTAGTTGAGGCCTTCCCACGACATGTAGGCGACGAGCAGGTTCTTGCCGAGTGCGACTTCACCATTGTCGGTTGCCGGACCATCAGCCAAGACGGAGCCGGCCTCAACGCGGTCGCCTTCGTCGACGATGACACGCTGGTTGGTGCAGTTGCCCGGATTCGAACGTTCGAACTTTTCAAGACGGTAGGTGTCGCGACCGCCTTCGTCCGTGGAAACGATGATCATGTCTGCCGAAACTTCGGAAACAACACCAGCGTGGGTGGCGATGATCATTTCACCGGAGTCCTGTGCTGCACGACGTTCCATACCGGTACCGACCAGCGGCGCTTCGGTGGTCAGCAACGGCACTGCCTGACGCTGCATGTTCGCGCCCATGAGTGCGCGGTTTGCGTCGTCGTGCTCGAGGAACGGAATGAACGCTGCTGCAACAGACACCATCTGACGTGCGGACACGTCCATGTAGTCAACTCGGTCGCGCAGGATCAGTGTCGGGTCTTCGCCGGCGACACGGCAGAGGACATGGTCTTCTGCGAAAGTGCCGTCGTCGTTCAGACGGGACGAGGCCTGTGCAATGTAGTGACCGATTTCGTCGTCTGCGGTCAGGTATTCGACCTCGTCGGTGACTTTTCCGTTGCGAACAACGCGGTACGGGGTCTCAACGAAACCGAAGGGGTTGATGCGACCGAAGGTTGCGAGCGAGCCGATCAGACCAATGTTCGGGCCTTCAGGGGATTCGATCGGGCACATGCGGCCATAGTGCGACGGGTGGACGTCACGAACTTCCATGCCTGCGCGTTCACGGGACAGACCGCCAGGGCCAAGAGCCGACAGACGACGCTTGTGCGTCAGACCTGCGAGCGGGTTGTTCTGATCCATGAACTGCGACAGCTGGGAGGTGCCGAAGAATTCCTTGATCGCTGCAACAACCGGGCGGATATTGATCAGCGACTGAGGAGTAATCGAGTCGGCTTCCTGGGTCGTCATGCGTTCGCGGACGGTGCGCTCCATGCGGGACAGACCTGCGCGGACCTGCGCCTGAATGAGCTCGCCAACTGCGCGAATGCGGCGGTTGCCAAAGTGATCGATGTCGTCCGCTTCAACACGGAGTTCGACAACCTCGCCTCCGTTGCGGGTGCCGAGGAAGGTCTTCTCACCCTTGTGCAGAGCGAGCATGTACTTCACGGTTGCAACGACGTCATCGATGGAGAGAGTCGATGCCTTCGGATCTGCGTCGGTGCCGAGCTTCTTGTTGATCTTGTAGCGACCGACCTTTGCCAGGTCGTAGCGCTTCGAATCGAAGTAGAAGTTGTTCAGCAGGGTGCGTGCCGATTCGACGTTTGCGGGCTCGCCGGGACGGAGCTTGCGGTAGATGTCGACGAGGGCTTCTTCCTGGGTCTTGACGGTGTCTTTCTCGAGGGTCTCGAGGAGCACCGGGTATTCGGCAAACTCTTCACGAATCTCAGATTCGGTCATGCCGATTGCCTTGAGGAAGTGGGTGACAGGTTGCTTGCGCTTGCGGTCAATACGAACGCCAACAGAATCGCGCTTGTCGATTTCAAATTCGAGCCATGCGCCGCGACTAGGAATGACCTTTGCGCTGAACGTTTCACGGTCGGTGGAACGCTCGGAAACGCGCTCGAAGTAGACGCCCGGGGAACGGACGAGCTGCGAGACGACAACACGCTCAGTGCCATTGATGATAAAGGTGCCACGCGGGGTCATGAGCGGGAAATCGCCCATGAACACGGTCTGACGCTTGATCTCAAGGGTCTCGTTGTTCATGAACTCCGCGGTCACATACATCGGTGCAGAGTATGTGTAGTCCTTGGTCTTTGCTTCTTCGATCGAGTACTTCGGTCGTTCGAGCTGGCATTCCCTGAACGTAAGGGACATGGTCTTGCCTAAGTCCTCAATCGGCGAAACTTCTTCGAAGATTTCTTCAAGACCGGAGACGTCGGGGACGTCGTTACGGCCTTCCGCCTTAGCGGCTTCGACGCGAGCCTTCCACGCGTCGTTGCCCAGCAGCCAATCGAAGCTCTCGACCTGCAGGCCCAGAAGGTTCGGGGCCTGAAGCGGTTCGGCGAGCTTAGCGAATGAGATGCGGTTCCTGGGCTGGTTGGCAGTGCTACTGGCAGCCAAAGGGGATCCTTCCCTGCATTTTCGGTGCGCACACACGCCTTCGCCCATTATCTGACTCCGTCCATCCCGCTCAGCGCCTGATACAGCAGGGTGGATACGGATCACCTCGGGCACAATAAGGCGCAAGTATCAATGATAGGGATTCGTGGCTCCTCACCTCAATATCTTTTGGCGTTTGTGCCGAGTTTCACGCAACTACCACGTTGGCGCGCCGATCACGCTCCAGTGTGCCGCGATCGCAGATTTATTCGCCTTCGATTCTGCTCATCGTGGTCGGAGTTTTCGACGAGGCCTCGCACATCACCCTTGCAGGGTTTGCCTGATTTCTTGAGCCATCAGGGCTAATGCCCGAAACTTCAAATTCAGTGAAAGATGTTTCGCTTCTCTAGCGATGGTCGCTAGTGCCTGCAAAGCTATTGAAGGATTATGAGCAATTCGCGAATTCACGGTAACTCGAGATGCTGAGAGTACACAGCGACAATCGCCTTCGACACTAGCTTGGGAACAGCGTAAGTTGGGCGACTGCTTCGAGTTCTTGAAGAACAACACTCTTTCACGCACTGGTTTGAATGGCGAGAATGGCACTGCTCGCAATGTTCATTACGGAGATGTTCTTATTAAGTTCGGTGATTGCCTCGATGGCGAACGAAGCGATTTGCATAATCACTCATGCTCACTACGCCAGGCAAGACATCCATGATGGATAAGTGAGGCATGACCATCACTCATCTCACAAGTCTTGACCCACAATCTGCGAAGCACCAGGCCACCACGCCTCTGTATTCTTCAAATAAGCCAGGTTTTCCGGACGAAAAAACGAGTCTGGCTAGGAGAGTTCGGCAAGTGAATCGGGAGCCTCAGCGCCCTCGGCGGATTCCTCTTCCTTCTCTTTCTTGCGCCTGGCAGCCGTGTAGCGGGCCACCTGGGTCGCGATCAGCAGCGAAATCACGATCGCAATCAAGAACAGGATCATCCACCACGACCACTGGGTACCGTCGACCGCGGGGATTTGCGGGGTCGGCATGATTCGCTCGCCGGTCACCAGCAGCCGATGGGAGTTGATGCCGTAGGGCGTGCAGGTGAGCAGGGTGGCCAGATCCTTGTCCTTTTCGCGGCCGAGCAGGGACGGGTCATTGGGTTTCACGACGTCGATTCTGGTGACGCGATAACCGAATGATTGGTCTTGAACCTCGAGGAAGAACTCGTCGCCGATCTTCAGGTCGGTCAGCCGGTCGAACATGGTGGAAGTCGGCAGGCCGGTGTGAGCGGTGATGACCGTGTGTCGGTCGACACCGCCGACCGGCAGGTCGGAGCCGAACATGTGGCCGGCACCGGCATTCAAGGTGTCATGGTCGGTGCCGTGCCGTATCGGCAGCTTGACCTGGATCTTGGGGATCTTGACGACGCCGATGATGCCGCTCGGCTGGTCGAGCACATTCAGGTATTCCTGGTATTCGGGCGAGTCGGGGGCCACGTTGCCCAGGTACGGGTCGAGCACCGGGAAGCCCTTGTGGGTGTCATTGTATTCCCTGGCACGCTTGATGTAGGAGTCTTTCAATTCCTGCGACTGCTTATTCACCTGGTCTTTGTAAGCCTCGCTGACGATTTTCTGCTGATGATTATTCCAGACCGTGGAGGTGATCGGGTATGCCAGGCAGAGCACGCCCAGCAGAATGAAGATTAGTGGTGTCCAGCGTTTTCGGCGATCTTTCTTGTCGTTGGCCTGGTCGTCCGAGCCGCGAATGGCTCGGTATTCGGGGTCGGGAGTATAAGCGTCGTCTGCAAGAGAGGTTCGCGCAGCCTTGCCGGTTGCTTCGTTGTGGCCTTGGAGATCTTCGTTCATTCTTCCTACCGTGTCTTTTCGCAGTACCTAGCCTGCGTGTGGTTTTAGAGAGTGTGGGGGGCTGACCGTTTGGCCAGCCCCCCACTGTTCAACGGCTATCTACCGCTGCGTTGTTAGGCGTCTTCACGACGACGCGAACGCAGGTGCATTGCGGTACCGCCAGCTACCAGGCCAGCGCCCAGCAGAGCGAAGATGCCAACACCGATGGCGCCGGTGCGAGGCAGGTTGAACCACTTGCCAGAGTCCTTGGTCCGGATGTTGGTGATACCGGTCTCGAAGATGTTGCTACCAGCAGTAACAGTGACCGCAGTCACCTTGTTGGAGAGGATGTAGCCCGACGGAGCCTTCTTCTCAACCACATAGAATTCCTGGCCTACCTTGGCTTTGTAAGCCTCAGTCTTGCCGTCAGTGCCGGTGGTCTTGGTGCTGTACTCAGCAGCAACTCCTGCACAGTTCGACCGATCGTCGGTCTTAACGCAGTTTTCGGCGTCAGCCTTCTGGGCGAAGGCGATGAACTCTGCGCCCGAAAGTGCAGCATTATCGGTGGCGTCGGTCTTCTTGATCTGGAAATCGCCGAACTTGATGGTCGGGTCTGTAGGGTTAGGGTTGTTCGGATCGGGATCGCCCGGGTTCGGGACAACCGGGTCGGAGGGGTTCTCGCCCTCACCGTTGCCGGGAATGAAACCGAACTTGTTGATTACGACAACGTTACCGGCATTATCTTTCTTCGCACCAGACAGATCGTCCTTGAGCTTCAGGTTGAAGACAGCGGTTACCTGAACGTTGGTGCCAGCTGCAGCGTTAGCGGCAGTGGCAATCTTGGTGAGGCCGGCGTCGGTGAAGGTCACCTGGACACGGGTACGCGTACCAGCGGTGTAACCAGCACCAGCCGGGTCAGCTGTGACAGAAACCTTGTAATCATCGTTGAGAGTCAGCTTGGTGTCACCGGCCTTGACCTCGCCCACCATGTCCGCAGTAGGAGTTTCGAAAGCGTCGACCTGGACGTCATCGAAGATGGCGAAGTTCTTAATATCGGCCTTGGTCAGATCCTTGGCGCCCTGTTCGGTGCCCTTGGACTTGTTCAGCTTGGCGGTAACGGTGTAGCTGGTATTAGCTCCCGCGCCAACAATGCTACCCGACGGGTTGCTCTTGGAGACGTTGCCGGACTCGTTGACGTTCTTCGGGTTAACGGTTACGTCGTAGTTGTAGGTCAGGTTGGTCGAATCGGTGCCGGTGATTTCCGGGATGGTCATGTAGAACTTCTTGACATCCACGGTGTGGCCAGCAGGGATCGTGGTCTCCTCGACCTGGTAGAGGCCTACCGGAAGATCAGCAAACTTAACCTTACCATCATCACCGGTTTTTTTCTCAGCCTGAGCCGTGCCCAGAGTTACGGTGGCAGTACCGGCATTCATCGCATTAATGTTTTTAGCGATGTTTTCCCAGCCGGCGTAGGTAGTGGTATTCACGTCATCATTGCCGATTTTGGTGACCTGAGTGACGGTGAAGCCAGCGCCTTCAACCGGCTTGTTATTGTTCTTGTCATCTGTCTTGACGATCTCGATCGAGCCCTTGTCCGGTGCTCCGTCTGCCCAAGGGGCAGTGGCAGCGGGCGCAGCGTTCGCTGCTCCGCCAGCGCCCAGTCCGCCGACTAGCGTCAGCGCGAAAGCTGCTGCTAGCAACTTGCGGAATGACTTTTTCTTAGCCATTTTCTTTCCTTTCAATGTCATTTTTGACATCGGTTGATGTCCATGCTGCCCGAAGTTTCGGGCCAGGCATCTTCCGATGCCCCCTACTATGTCCAGGATTCGAATTGCTGGTTATCTCGTCCCAACTTGTGCGTGTCGGATCTCTCCAGCAGGCACAAGATGAGTTATTTGGCTTTCCAGCGATCGGCCAGTTTCAGCTGTCCTACCGGCGGACCCCATTTAAGCCCTGGACTCTCCACGCCTAGTCCGATACAGGTAGCCACCCCCTGCCAAAGCAACTATCAACAGCGCCGCGTAACCCGCGACGTAGTTGAGGCTAAACACGCCCGTCTTGGGCAGTACAGCCTCGACAACATGAACCGTGATCGGCTTACGCACCCAGTTGACACCCTCAATGGGCGTGCCGTCGCCACTCACCGTGCCGTCGGCATTCAGTGTGAAGCCCTCGCCCACCGCGTAGACGTAACACTTGTACGTGCCAACCTGGGCGTCGTTTGCGTTGCCGTCAATCTTCGCGACAGTACGCGCCTTGTAGCCGTCCAGGCCGATCTGGTCGGCGTTAGGCGTTTCGACGCCGAACTTGGTGTCGCTGATCCCCACCGAAGGCTGGCCGTTTTGATCGGAAGGTAGGGCGTCAACGGAGCCGTCAGAGGCCTGGGACGGGGCGCAAAGCGTCTGAACGTTGATCTTCGAGGGATTCCCGTGAGAGAAAGCCTCAACGTTCATCGGCCTGAACATCGGCGATCCCTTAACGATCGTCTCCTCGTCGGGCATAACGTTCAGCTCCAACGCCTGCTTGATGTTAAGCAGGAACGTGCGCTCGCCAAGCCAGTTCTCGTCGACATGAGTGGTCTCGTTCAGCGACTTGTTCGGGCTGAACTGCGTGGTGTTGCGATCTGTGTTGCCGGTGGCGTCGGTGAAGTTCACGTGGCACATGTATGTCCCCGCCGACTTACCCTCCGTGCCGACAGTCAGTTGCCACGGGTCGTTAACCACGTCGGTTGCTGGCTCGAACACGCCGCTGTCGTTGAGCCTGCCCTGCTGGCCGGTCAAGGTCAGCGTCTGGCCACCGACATCCTCAGTGTATTCGATGCCATTGTGAAAAACCTTCCTGGCTTTACTGGCAGTTCCGCCGTCGCCCACAACGGGCGCGCAGAATGTGGCGCTAGTCAGGTCAGTGTCCGTCGCGCTATGGCCGGTTATCGCAACCGGGTAGCTGCCCTTGCGGTCGTTGTCGGCGACATAGACGTTGTTAATAACTGTGTCGTCAGCAACCTTGCCGTTCTCGCCAAGGTAAACCTCTTGATCGTTTATCCCGTCGATAAGCGGAGGCGTGGCGTCCTCAACCTTCACCGTCACCGGTAGCTTGGCGACCTTCACCACGGTGCCGTCCTGGTAGGTCCAGCGAGCAACCATCTTGTATTCGCCGACGTTATTCAGCTGACCCTTGAACACGACGTCGGTTAGGTTGCCGCGGGCGTCGCGCACTTCCTCTAGCGAGAGCACCGGATATTTATTCTGCTCGGCTGCATCAGGCAGCGTCTCGTATTCCAGCGTGAACCCGCTGCCCTTCTTCATGTTGGCCGTGACGCCATTCATGCCAAACAGGGAGTACGACTTGTGCCCGTCTTTCGAGTTGATCGGCTTGCCAACGTAGTTGGTCTCGGTCTCCAACAAGGTGCCTGCTTCACCGGTTATTGTCTGCGCAGTAAGAACGGTCTCGTTATTGGCGACCGTCATGTTGTACCTGGCGGTGACAGTTGCGGTCTGGCCGTCATTGTTGCGGACGGTCAACTCGACGTCAACCCAGGTTTTTTGTTCTTTAGTCGGCGTGCCGATGAAGTAGTAGCCGTACTTCTTACACGGCTCGCCTTCGCCACCTGGGATCTCGCATCTAGTGCCGAAACTGACGCCTTCGGGCAGCTGAGCAGGGTTCACCACTCTCATGGAGTCGAGCTTCTGGTCGGTGCCATCGGAGTTCTTGCCCAGGGTGTATTCAAGCGGGCCCCACTTCACCGGGTTGTTTACCGTGCCGTAGAAATCGGCAGGTTTAAGCGTCGGCTTTGCGGCGGGCTCGGCCAGTACCTCAATGTTCATGATGAACGAGATCTCTTCGTGCTCGCCATGGTCGGACGAGTTGGTGCTGGTCGCCGTCACCTTGTACTGGTAGACGCCCAGCGTGGCATCACCCGCGACCGTGCCGTCCAGCTTGATAATGCGCTTATTGCACGTCGCCGGATCGCCAGTGGCAAAAGCACCGCCATCATCGGTTAGACACTTGCCGTTGTTAGCTTCACCGAGGTTCACGCCTTTAGGACGGTTGTCGCCCATCGGCTCGAACTTCTTGATCTGGTATGCCGCCTCGCCAGCCTTAGGCCCAGCCAAGAACTTCAGGTCGAAGTTATCTCCGCGATGCACACGATAGGTGTCACCCTGCTTCCAGACGGTGGTGCCCGAAGCAGGCTGCTCCCCATCCATAGCCGGTGAGAAAGCGCCTTCGCCGGTCCAGGCTGTAATGACGGGATCTTTCAGGTCGACGTCAGGAAGAACCTCGATGCGCCAAGGCTCGGGAAGCGTTATGCGACTATTGGGAGTGCCAAAGGCGAATTGCGGCTCGTCAATGACGTCGACCTGCAGGTCGTGGATGCCGAGCGGAGCGCCGTAGCGCAGGCGACCCGTGGGCTTATTAGCCGCGCTATGCGGATTGAAGTTGGCGGGTTTGCCGTTCCATTCGTCAGGTAGCGATTCCTCAAGATTCTTGTCGTAATTCTGGGCCTCGAAGCCTGCTCTACCACGAGTGTTTCGGTACTTATCCATGAAACTGCCCTTGGAATAGATCGGCACGCCGTCCTCGGCGTCTGTGGAGATCACACAGCCGACGCGTTCGCTGGGCAGGTTATTGTTATCGCCGTTGTACATAACCGTGACGATGTCGAGGCCAAGCTCACGCCAGAGCTTTTCCTGCTCGTATTTCGGAATGAACTTTAACTTCTGGTTGTTGTAGCCATTAGAAATGGTGCCAGCATAGTTGGTTCCGTTGTGGTAACGGAATATGTACTTGCAGAAGCTGCCTTTTGCATTCCAGTCGACAAGACTATCCGTCTTAAATACCTTATTTTGGGCGTCCCACGTCCAATCGGAGGTGTCCCACTGCTTCGAGGCCCAGCCGCCACCTTCGGTCTTGTCAGTGGATTTCGTGTTGAAGTCCTTGGTGTTGTACTGTCCGACAATCCAACGCCCGTCAAAGCCGACCGGCTCGCCCCAGTGGAACTGGTGCGGACGCGGGTTCGACCAGTTCTCGTTGTAGAACCTGCGGGCGTTGTAGGGAACCAACACAGCCTGTTTGGTCTGGGCCTTGGGTAAAGCACGCTCAGAGTTAACGCCCTTGTGGATCACCTCGTTGCCGTTTGAATCCAGCACGGGGTTGCCGTTCTTGTCCAGCACCTTCGTTTCGGACATCCACTCGCGACTGAGGTAGTCGCCGGCCTTCTGGGTCTGGTAGTCGAAGGTGAGCACCTGAACACCGACGTTCAGCTCGGACTTGTTTGGAGGAGTAACACAACCATCAGGTGTATTGAGTTTGCCGGTGATCTGGTCTACAGGAATACTGCCGTCATCATTCCTTTGCATCTTGGGGCTGCACAGGACGATGTCTTTGTTCGGCATCTTCTCGCCACCGGGACGAACCAGGAAGTAGCCGGGATCCTTGTTTGTACCGACCTCGTTTTCCCAACGTTTCTTATCACCTTGTAAGCCTCCCCAGACAGTCTTATTACTCCACCAGGTGCGGGAGTCGTCTGACCCGCCACCTGGCTGGTTTCCCCAGACAAGTGTCGGCCAACGCTCGCCCGTGTTTCCGGAGACAGCATCGTAGTATTTGCCGTTGCCACGCACGCGCCAAACTATGTCATTAAAACCATCGACTGGCTTGCCGGTGACTTTGTTGTAGAACTGCCATGCACCGTAGTCAATGTTCGAGCTACCACCGGCAGCCGATGAAAAGTCTCCCTTGGTTTGGACGCTGTTCTTCAACTTGCCGTCACTGTTCCACACGATCAACTGGCCGGAACTCTGGCTACCGCCCTTAGTACGATCACTTAATACGCTGCCGGGCTGGTAGTCTTTGCCGTCGCGCACCTCCACGCGAATCGGGCCGTTACGGTAAGCCTCTTTAGTGCCCGCAACAGCATTTTCCGTAGCAAGGGCACCACTGTTAAGGCTGCGGCGATACGGGGTCAGATAGACCGGCGTACCGTACGGGGCACCGTAGAGCTGCTGGCAAGAACCCTCGCCGGTGCCCTCCAAGCAAGGAATGTGGCAAAACGAGCTGTTATTCTTGTCTTGATCTCGATTCGCTTCACCATTAGTGTTCAGTTCGCCGACGGTCGGGTTCTCCACGCAGTTTGTTTCGAAGTCGGCTTCGGTAAGCGATTTTCCGGCATCTGCCGTTTCGGCATCGGTGCCTTTTTTGTTGTATCCGTTCTTATAGAAACCACCGTATTTAATGCGATTGAACTGAGTGTAGGTGTCGGGATCCGGTATTATCTCCGTCGCGTAATCGGCATTTTGCTTTGGCGTGTAGCCCAGGTGAATCTCGGTATAGGGCAGGACAATCTCCGGCTGATCCCACTCCCAGCCGTCACCCAGCGCCGACCCGCCGGTGGTTTCACACTGTTTCTGGGAAAGCACCCTCATCGAGTCGGTGTCTAGCTTCGTGTCACCCCGCGCCAGCGTCAACGCGCCGCGCCCGGTGTTCGCCTCGTTAGCGCGGATACCGTCCAGCTCTGCCTCAGTGAAAGTCACCTGCTGTGAGCAAATGCCGTCACCATCGCAAGACGCCGTGATCTGCTTGGAGATCTCGGTGCCGTCGCCGTTGGGCTTAAACGTGAGCGTGTAACTGGTGCCCTTGTGCAGGCCCTTTAGAGTCACGGAAACATCGCCGGCGGTCTTGCCGTCTTCGCCACACGGCTTGCTGACCGCATCGATGAACGGCTCAAGAACCGTGAACGGACGCTGATCGACGACCTCATCGCGCGGGATGGTCATGCCCTTGAGCGGGTAGTTAGTGCCTACGTCTATCGGCTTAGTAACATCAAAATCCTGCTTAGCTTTAGTGTGCACCAACCGCATCAGATAATTGCCCGCAGCAAGGTCGACCGGCACATTCCACTCGCCCATTGACTTGTGGGCGAACTGGTCTTCAATGACTTCAACTACGCCGTTGGCATTCTTCTTGGTGTCGGGGCGAATCTGCGAATCGACCTCGCGGCAGGTTGGCTTGCCTTCAGTCAGCTTCAGTTTGCCGTCGGCATCTGCATCGCACAGCTCGACGCGGTGCGTGCCCTCATCGGCGTCACGCGACTCGCCCAAATCGAGATAGCTGGTGTACACCTTCTGGCCAGGCAGTGCGGTGTAGCTGGCTTCGCCCTCCTGAGACTTGCCGTAAGCGTCGTCGCGGGCCTGCCGCGCTTTATCGTTCTCGGCGGCCTCGTCAGAACCCTTAGTTATATTGCCCGTGTAGGTGAAAACCTTGGAATCGGTGACCCGCAGTGGCGCGATATTGATGACGTCGTACTCAGTCTGGCCCTTTGAATTGCCCAAAGCATCCTTCTGCGGCTCGCGCTTGGAGACCAGCGCCATCTGGTAATCGCCGGTCGGGAATCCCTCCGGCACTTGCATCTTCATCAGGCCATTATTTTTGGTAGCCACATCCTCGGAGGTGACCCAACCCTCTTCGTTGGCGAAATACCAAGACCCTCGCTCTGAAGCAATGGAATCCCAGGAGGAACCACGCGGCACGGCGACCAAACGGTAGCTGAAGCCAGGCATCGGCACCCTGATATTCGCCCAGATAGTCTTAGCGTCTTTGCTCTCCTGCTCATCAATGGTGCTCTCGTTTGCCAGCACCGACTCGGTGGAGTGCCGCGAATAATCCACCTCGGGCAGGGTTGGGATCAGACCCAGATCGAGACCAGTTCCAGCCAACTGGTAGTTATTCTGACCCACAGCCTGCGCAACCTCCCAAACCAGGAGGTCGGGCAGACAGTAGCCTGTGCGGAACTCACAGGCGCCATCGACTGAAGAAACACCAGTGCCAAACGGGGCGCCTGCGTTACCATAAGCTGGGCGGATCGTGCCATACCAGCCATTGGCACCAACCGCGGCGAAACCTTCGGGCAAACCACTGCCCGAAGAACTTGCCTTCAGGATGCGGCTCTTATTTTCAGGCTTCAGCAGCTCGTTATAAAGCCCTTCCGACTTGGCTTTTTCGGTGCCAGCATCCTCAGCCTGCGGGCGACGATCCTTGTTAATCAATGCCTTGATATCGGCCTCTGCCTCTTCATAGTTCGCTGGCGGCTCGATGGTCACCATGAACTTGGCAGGCGAAGCACCCGCCGAAATCGGGCGGTTATGAACTTCGGATACATCGTCCCAGCCGATGCAGAACGCGCCGTCCATATCGGTGTAGTCGTAGCGGGTCTGCAAAATGTCCGTCGGCTTGCCGAGGCCGTCCTGGGCATAAGAAGAAACCACAACTCGCACGCCAGGCACAGCCGGGTCTTTAGCTGCAGTTCGGTCTCTCTTGCCCGGCGCGCTATCCCAGCGGTCAAATCTGAACGTGCGGTCGGCATAAACGTGGCCGCACAGGAAAAGGTTAGTGTTAACGTTTCTGGTATCTGGCGCAATGTGACGCGACGAAGGCACCCACTGGTTCTTCGGCAGGTGCTTGCCCTTCTTGTCGTACTCGTTGCCCAGCGGGTCGGCGGGAGCCTGACGGCTGGCAGGGTGGCCGTTCACATCATCCTTGTTCCAAGCGTCGTTCTCGTCTGCGGCGGTCTTCGTTTTGGGACGGAAAGCCATGTTGAAGTTCGAGATCGAACCATGAATGTAGTTTGTGGTTCCCAACCATGACAAGGTTAGCGTGTCAACGACGTTGAAGCGGCCACCGCCGTTGAGGCGCTTGGGGGTGAAATCTGCAAGCGGGCCACCAGGGTTGTAGTTGGACTCATCAACCCAGACCCGAACCCGGTCGAAGCGCTCGATACGTACGCGCGGGTTCTCTGCATCGGCAGGCAAGTTATACGCTTCGCGCAGCGCTGGACGGAAGTTGAAAGTGTAGTCACCATCCGCGTTGGTGGTGGCCTCGAACGGCACCGGGTTGTTGAACTCGTCGCGAGACATAATCACCGTGCCGTCAGACTTAATCAGCATGGCCTTCATCTTGACGCCTGCGATCGGCCAGTCCTGCGGGTCGAGACGCGTGGAAGCGTTGTAGATCTCGGGGTTGTGGCGGTGGTCATCGTAAACCTTGCCCCTAATCGTGCCGGGTTGCCCGCCCTCTAAGCCATCGTTGCCCAGGGATCGCGGTGCCGCGATCGCCTCAGCAGGTGTAAGTGTTATCAGCAGCAGGCAGCAAAGAAGGGCTGCTAAAAGCCCGCTCCCCCTCATGCGGAAGATCCCCTCCTTAGGTCGAGCTGCCCTCAAACGCATCCCAAACGCCCCTTCTTTGTTGCTTAGAACGGTTCCATAGTAAAGGTACTCTTCCAAAGAGAAGTTCGCAAACCCCATTTGCGAACACCGATAACTCTATTGAGCCGGTGAAAAATCAAATTTTCACAGAGGCTCTTCCCAAAAAACCGGGGTTAATACCCAAAACTTCAAATTCAGTGAAAGATGTTTCACTTCCCTAGCGATGGTCGCTAGTGCCTGCAAAATTATTGAAGGATTATTAGCAATTCGCGAATTCACGGTAACTCGAGATGCTGAGAGCACACAGCGACAATCGCCTTCGACGCCAGCTTGGGAACAGCGTAAGCCGTCATTCGACGACGAGCGCTTTCCAAGCCTTAGCGCGCCTTAGAGTGCGCTAGAGATTCGCGGTGCAATAACCCCCTCCTATCGCCCGCAAAACCAGCTTGCCCACTAGGGCACAATCACGCACCCTTAGTCACAAGGGGCGGCAGCCCCGCTCAAAGGAGGGCAAGCGATGGACTCACACGCAAACGAATATGGCTTCAGCCTCAACGTCCCAGTCAGACCAACTCCAACACCCGCAAAACCACGCCAACACAACAAAAAGCCCCCGCCAAACCAACAGGTTTTGTCGTTTAAGCCTAAAACTGTATTCGGGCTATTCGACGAAAGAAAGACCCCGGAACACTTGTTTCCGAGGTCTCTACTTCACATTTATCCCCTGTTTCAGCAGGTGGCTATCTCATATCCTATCTTCAATTGGATATAACTGACTACCAGATATGACCCTGCTCAATAGGTGCGACAAGCGTTCGTCTACTCCCACTCAAGTCACAAATGCAAATCCCTGTCCCTACCTGGTTCTATATGGTTCCACCTTGTCCATGTCGTGCTGCCTCGTCCGAATCATTTCCGAATCAGGGGCTGATTCGGAGGGGCGGGGAATGGTTGCGTTTTGCGCTGGAATCGGCCTGTTTTGGCGCAACTACTCCCCGTTTCGCGAGAGGGAATTGTTGCGGGTGGCTTGCAAAGCCACCGATTCGGGCGAATCAACAGGGCAGGGCGGGTTGCTCTTCATCCCATCGCATTGACGAATCGCCACTACCCCTTCTCCCCTTCCGCGAGGGCGAAGCAGACGATCCCACTGTCGACCTCATGGAAACCGATAGGCAGCTGGTCGCCTTCGTGAACGCCGAAATCCTGGTTGGGCTCGTTGAGCAGGTTTGCCAGAATCAATCCGTCTTCGGCAAGGGCCTCCAGCCTCATCCAGACCATTTCGGGCTGCAGGTCCCTCTCGCTCAGCAGCATCGCCTGAATGTCGTCGGCCATTCCTTTGCCCTGAATTGGTCGAGGAACGTGATATTGCGCAGGTCTGAGTACTTTTCGACCTCTTCCTCGTGTAGCTCCCGCGTAATTGTCAGAGCGTCTGCGTAGGTGGCCATCTCGCCGGTGACGACCTCCGCCGCCGGTTTGTCCATGACCGCCCCCGCTTCTATGCGGATGAGCGTCCCGTCCAGCGCATCGGAGGTCTCGATCTCCCCGGATTCGGTAAGCCGCGCATCTTCCTGGCGTTCGAGCTGCTCTACTGGACGGGCATCCGCGAGGGCGAGATGCTGGCGCTCACGCC
>NZ_JASOMS010000077.1:0-339 GCF_030216865.1 Pauljensenia sp. UMB6358
TGTGTCCGGAATCGCGGATTTTCACGGATTGACCTGTAGGTTTCCGGAAAGTATATGCTCCGGAAGCATATATCTAGCCCCCGACGGGAAATCCTCGGTGTGGCAGCCGTGATGTGCTATGCGCGGCGTGGTGTGGTGTCGCAATGTCGAAGAACCAACCACGCTGCCACTGCGGCGGTGAAATGAAACGCAACGGCACCACCAGCAAAGGCACCACCAGATGGCGCTGCAAACAATGCGGCGCCTCCAGCGTCAAACGTCGAAACGACATCACCAACGCGGCAGTGTTCACCCAGTTCATCGAGCATTGCACCACCGCAATATCACTCGACGACCTAG
>NZ_JASOMS010000078.1:0-337 GCF_030216865.1 Pauljensenia sp. UMB6358
AACGCCGCTGAGCTTATCGGCTCACAAATGGGCAAAACCGGGGCACAGATCCGCCAAGAAATTAGTAACGGGTCCCTGGATGCGACCAAGGCTATAGACATGCTAGTTGCGGGCATGTCAGAAAAATTCGGTGGGGCCGCAGCTAATGTTAAACAGACTTGGGAGGGCGCAACCCAGCGTGTGAGCGCGCAGGTGCGTAACCTAGGCGCAAACCTAACAAAATACCTAGTACGCCCCACCGGCGGGGGCGACCTCGTCAAGTTTATTGGGGCCGTAGGTGACACTCTCGCTACTACAGCGAAACAGGCCGACCGGTTCGCTAACCTTACTCACACGC
>NZ_JASOMS010000079.1:0-336 GCF_030216865.1 Pauljensenia sp. UMB6358
TATTGGAAGCCGGTTTAACCACTACTGTATTTCCGGCAATGAGGGCTGGGGTGACCTTACGCTGAATTTGATTGAGTGGGTAATTCCAAGGAGTGATGCAAGCCACCACACCGAAACCTTCCTTAATAACCCGTGCCCCATCGATTTCTTCTTCAAAGTCAAAGTCTTTGGCCGAATCCATATATTCACGCATCTCTTTAATGGCCATGGGAATATGATTATCCTTAGCAAAATTGACCGAAGTCCCGAGTTCTAAGACCGTGGTCTTAACTAAGAGATCGGCATATTTCTTCAAGCCGTCATAAACTTTCTCTAAATAGATTAAACGTTGGTCCA
>NZ_JASOMS010000080.1:0-330 GCF_030216865.1 Pauljensenia sp. UMB6358
TAGCGCTTTCGTCAGTTTCATCAGGCGGGTGACATCGTCACGTGTCGGAGTTGACCTGCCGTATAGGACAGCATCGAACAGCGCGGCCGCATTGACGAGGGAGTCGCGCGAGTCTGGAAACTGCGCGCTGGCAGCCGTGGCCGCTTCATGAGCGGTCAGGCCAGGCGTGGCACGCACGACGTCACGCTCGTCAAGACTCAGGACCAGGTAGCGCATTCCCCAAATGAACGCCTGTGCGAAGTCCGCCTCTTTCAGATAGCTAGATGCGTTGTCATGCGCCTGGCGTGCGGAGACGTCCTGGTCGGACATGACCGAATGAGAACGCACACG
>NZ_JASOMS010000081.1:0-328 GCF_030216865.1 Pauljensenia sp. UMB6358
GGCTGGTAGCCAAAGTTTTCAAAGGAAACTGGAAGGTGCACCGGGATGGCGCGTTCAAAGACCTTGTGATCTTCACGTGAGTCACTGGGGCGGGGACTTGTACGAGACGATTCCCCGGTAATGCTTGCAGTAGTAGTTCCAACTGCGCTTACCCCCTTATGTTTAGCCGATAAAAGTCCACTTGATTGTTCCGATAGTCTGGTAGTCCAGGGTGACTTTCCCACCCGATGACATGAGCCCGGCCATGCCGACCATGCAGTTCTTATTACGGAACTTGCGAACGTCGAACCGATCGGCAACAAAATGTGTTTGTCGCTGGTTCCAACTC
>NZ_JASOMS010000082.1:0-327 GCF_030216865.1 Pauljensenia sp. UMB6358
TCTGCCATAATTATTGCAGGAATATTGTACGCAGTCGATGATGTCGGGGCGTTTCCTCCTGTTGGCACTCATAGCCCGCATCGCATAGCCGCAGTCCGCACACTTAATAACGCCTGCAAAGATGTTCTCAAAGCCGCCCTTGTTTTCTGGTAATCTGCGGCTTGTAATAAGCTGCTGTACGGTATCAAATTCCTCCTGCGTGACTATCCCCTCATGGGTGTCTGGTATCACTTCCCATTCTTCGGGCAGCTTAGAGGGGCGTTTCTTGCTTTTCATGTTGGCGGCAATCCGCTTGTAGCCTGCAAGGTTTCCCGCATATATCGGGCT
>NZ_JASOMS010000083.1:0-326 GCF_030216865.1 Pauljensenia sp. UMB6358
TTTCAACGCGGCGCGCGAGCCTTGTTCGAGGGCATTGAATGCTACGCCTTGGCGAACAATTTTCGCGGTTAGGGTGCCAGCGATACCAGCGGTTGCTGTGAACGCGGCAGCGGTAACCTTACCCACGCTCTTAAGCTTGCCCATAGCCGTGGAAGCCCGGTTAGCTGTTTTTTCGGTGGCTTCTCCGGCCTGCCCGGCTGCTTTAGCGGCTTCACCAGCCTGGCCTGCTGCTTCTCCTGCTTTCTGACCAGCTTGGGAAGCGGCTTCACCGGTCTTTTTGAATCCTTGTTCCGCACTGTTTAGACCCTGCTTGAATTTTGAGTCAT
>NZ_JASOMS010000084.1:0-326 GCF_030216865.1 Pauljensenia sp. UMB6358
TGGCAGGGTAAGTCCTTCATCGAATGCGGCCTCGAACTGATCAAGCAAGCCGACCAGATTTTCCCTGACGACGGTCACGCGCTCGCCTGGGCGTTAGCTAATCTGCCCGAAGCCTAGCCCCACAAGGCTTGAGGGCGCCTGTTATCGCTGGTAGTAACTGATTTTTTAACCAATAGAAGGTAACTGATTCGTATGCGTGAGCTAGCTGATTATCACCCGACCCGGTTCATGGCTGAAAGCTCGCGCTATGACAAGCGCCGAGCTGATTTTGCGGTCGCGTTTATCGAAGCTTTAAAGCATACGAAAGGCCGGTGGGCAGGAAAACC
>NZ_JASOMS010000085.1:0-324 GCF_030216865.1 Pauljensenia sp. UMB6358
GTGGCTCACCATTCGATTGAGGATTACTTCCCCGACGGCAACATCCCTAACCTGCGGATCAAGAACACGCCCGTGCCTCCGGCTGAAGATGCGCGACCCGATCCCACGGATGTGCCGGCCGCCCTCGAACCTGTTGTCGAACTGCTCGACGGTAAGCTCATCGCGGTGATCACCGGTGCGGGAATTTCCACGGACTCCGGCCTGCCGGATTACCGATCCCCCGGCGCAGTTGACCGACACCCCATGACACTGCAGCAGTTCATGTCTGACGAGTCGTACCGCCGTCATTACTGGGCGCGCAACCATTCCGGCTGGCTCGCGCCT
>NZ_JASOMS010000086.1:0-323 GCF_030216865.1 Pauljensenia sp. UMB6358
GTTTCGTGCCTAAGTCTGCAACAATTACGGCAAGCTGGCCTAATGCTTGCCCAGCCGGGGCCGCCGCTTTAAACGCTTCCCCGAAGCCCTGACGTAGCTTAGGAGAGGCCGCGATAATCGCGCCAATAGCCGGGATAAGCGGGTTAATACCACCCAACAGCATGTTCAGGCCTGGCACAGACTTTAGGCCAATAGTTGCGAAACTAGCGGCAAAACCGGCAATTGCTGGCCCTTTGCCCGCTAACTGGTCCACCGCGCCAGTTATCTTTGACAGGTCAAAGGTCGCAACGGATTTGTTGACTTCGCGGACCGCGTTAGTCATC
>NZ_JASOMS010000008.1:0-80629 GCF_030216865.1 Pauljensenia sp. UMB6358
TTCACCACCGGCGGTGCGACCAACGGCAGCACCGAAGCCATCAACGGCATCATCGAACTCGTCAGACGCATCGCACGTGGCTTCCGCAACCCCGAAAACTACCGCCTCCGCACACTCCTCGTCAGCGGAGGACTCAACCTATGACCCACGCCCAAGTACGAAGAGCCGCTAAACGAATCAGGTAGCCTGCCATGAAAATAACAGCTGGGATTCCGTAAAGTCCGCACCATTTAACATCCCAAGGGGAATTTGGAGCTACTGGATACCAAATGTGATTTCCGGTTGAAAACACGCTTCCTCCAGTTGAAATCCAAAATGCCATAATGTCAGCAACCAAGCCAAAGCAGTAAAGCAAGAGTGGCAAAACAAAAAAGTTTAGCTGCCAGTCTGCTACCTGGATTTTCCGGGTGATTAATAATGCGACTACAGCTATGAGAATCGGTTCAATGACTACCGCAGGGTACAGCACCCACACCAGGTCGCTGAGAAAAACAGTCTGGAATACCAGAACACATACGGCATAGACCAGAGCGATTTTGACGATATCACGCATCAGTGCCCTTTCCCTCACCATACCTAGTCAAAGATAAGCCAACTTCACTAGAGATTCGTTTGGCAGCTTGCCGAAAGCTAGCTGAATTCATCTACCGATAATTGATTTGGTCTTTTCCTTGGTGTGGCGCTTGGGTAAAAACGCTAAACCCAAGCGCTACACCACCAGCAACAAGAGCGCCGATGGCGGGAACGGAAAACTGGCTCAGCAGTTGAGAAAAAGAATCACTATGAACTAACGAGCCGACACCATCGAGTGAAAAGAGAAAAGCTGAGAGTCCGATAAAGGCTCCTGCTGAAAGTTGCAACGCGCGGGCAGATTGAATACCGATGATATGTTTATTGAAAAGCAGAAGAAGAATCGTGAAACACACATACATGAGTGGCATCAATAAGAAGACCACAAAAAATCTCTGATCCTGATCCTTGCACCGTTGAAAGATGGCGGCGAAAAGCCACGCGCCGACAAAATATGCCAGAGCGGATACAAGAAACACAGATATTTTTTTGATGACCAGTCCCTTCAACTTTTCGCTACACATTTTGATACGGCAACGGCATCAGGAGTTGTATGCCCCAATAGGTTTTCATTCTACAAGAAGGGTTTCCCTGCATTGCTATGGATAATGCTGATCGGGGCGGATATCGCTTGAATGCGGGCACGAGGCCTGGTGCGTTGAACCCGACAGTCACAAAAAGGCGCACGGGAGCGCCTATACCAGAGGCTCCCGAGTATCTGTCTGATGCTTCTATATTTGTCAAGCTACTAGAGTGACGTGTTTCTTGGTTAGTTCTTTGCTGAGGAGCTGGTAGATTTTGCGGGCTAGGTGAAGCGTCCTGTCATGGATGGTCGATAACATTCACGTACGCACGGATCCGGCCGGGAACATCAAGCCCGACAAGTAAAAGAGCACGGAGAAGATTGACGGCGTGGTTGCCACCATCATGGCGCTCGATCGTGCGATCCGAAACGGTACCGGACACGTGAGCGGCAGCGTTTATGACGAGCGGGGGCTTCTACTCCTTTGACTCTTTCTAGCTAAACACTCAAGCTTCTCCCAGGCTGGTGAAAAAGCTGTTCCGAGGGTTTCGTTTGATGGCCAACCTCTTGGGTGGTAGTTATTTCTCACGGAAAGCAGGCGGTCATTCCTATCAGAGATGTCCATATCATCAAAGGTGCCCTTTAGAAGTGGGAAGATTTTTTCAAATCCTTCCCATCTCCAGTCTGACGGTTTTATCTTCACGCCGAAAGCGGGAATTAAAATAAAGTTATCTTCGATGGCAAGCAGTCTGCTTAATACTTCGAGATTGGTTGCCAGAATCTCTGCATGATAACTACCTACTTTGTTCCACTTTTGCTGAGCTTCGGAAGGATCCTGATCCACAATAGGAATGAGATTGAAGAAACTCAAGCGAGAGACCGGGTAGAAGTCTTCCGGTAAGTATCCGCCAGCAAATGCGTTGACAATTCTTGCACAAGTTAAATCACCTTGCTTTTTATTTGAATCACCTTCCTCTTTAGTTGAATCACCTCCCTTTCTAGTTGGTCCGAAATACGTCGCCTGGGCGGGGTTCATTCCGATAAAGATGAGATGGGTGCCCGAACTTGAGATCTGTCCAGAAGATGCCTTGACATTTTTTGGCTTATCCTCATTCAAATCGCGCGTGAGAAACCACCGGAATTCAATATCAGGGAATTCATCAATTGGAGCATTGCGCAGGCAAGGTTCGTCATCTTCCAAGGCTACTTCAATGCTTTTCGTCATTTCTGCAACAAAGGCTTCGTCCATTTGTCTATTATTGCACGGAGTCAATCTCAATGAGGCTAATCGAGTGGCTACGTGGTGACACCACCCGGAAAACTGACGATCACACCCTTACCGGCGGTGGCTACTCGTTCTTCTTCGGCGGCACCACGTCAGGCCGTCCGGTGACGATCTGGCTCAATTCGCCTGGCGGTGATGTGGTGGCTGCCGCGCAGATCTACAACATGCTCATCGACTACCCAGGCACAGTCACCGTCAATATCGACGGCATCGCCGCCAGCGCCGCAGACGTATCTCGTGGCCACCCACTGACGGATGTGCTGGATGTGTTCGCCGACAATCGACCAACTGTTGAGGTCGAAGAAGTACACCGAGCTCGATGCGTACTACCCGTAAGACACTCGCACGCAAAACAAGCCTGGAAGCAGATATCGCAGCAAAGACAGCCAAACATGCGGCCGTCACCACAGCCCTAGGCGATCTGGCAGGGGAACCTGCGAGCGAGTTCCGCCCCTCACAGTGGAGCGCACTCATCGATCAGCCATCGTAGGCGAGGACACGATCCGGTTCGTGTTCCGCACCGGTGAGCAGGTGAGGATTGCCCTGAAAGGGTGATGCTCGTATCGGTTGACGCGCACGGTTAAGTACACCTCCCAGAATTTAGATAAGATTAGCCTTGCCTAAGAAGGATGGTGTTTGCATGGACGATAGTGCAATGGATCAGGTTGTTGACGGTGAGTATGGGTCCGCGAAGGAAAAATCTGTCGCTGGCCAGAACGCAATCCGTCAGCTATCGCAGCCGGTGAAAGGCAAGCTGTTCGTCGCGCAGGTTTTGGCTTTTCTCTCTGGTGTGTTAGCTATTGCCCCGTATGTGGCTCTGGTGGAGCTTGGCAGAGAACTTATGCAAGACCAGATGGACCCGGCGCGGGTGAACTGGATTGTCATGCTTCTCGTCAGCGCATACATGACCCGGTTGACCTTATATTTTGTTGCATTGGGCGTGACGCATTTTATTGACCTGTCGTTGCGTAATCAGATGCGTCGGCAAATTGCCGCCCGAATGTCGACTGCTCCGCTGTCGTGGTTTACCCGCGAGGGTGAGGGGAAGATCCGCAAGACCATTCAGGATGATACGTCCACGGTGCACACAGTGATCGCGCACGGGCCGATCGAGAAACTGAACGCGATCGTATCCCCGCTCGCCTTGTTGATATATGCGTTTGTGGTGGATTGGCGACTCGCGTTGCTGTCGATTGCGACGATCCCGCTCTATGTGGGCATGTATGGCATGTCGATGCGTGGGATGAATGAGAAGACCGCCCAAATGGACACCAAGCTCGCTCAGGTTTCGGCAACGATGGCCGAGTTCGTTGCCGGTATCTCAGTGGTGAAAGCGTTCGGCAAGGTTGGCCAAGCACATAAAGCCTATTTAGATGCAGCTAACGAGTTTTCTAAGTTCTACCGGGCGTGGTGTATGCCGCTGGTGTCGATGTCGGTCGCCTCATTTTCGTGGGTGTCGATCCCGGTGTTGTTGATCGTGAACCTTGGCGGTGGCGCGTTGATGATGAACGCCGGTTGGGTGAGCATCTACGAGGTGATAACGACGACGTTGATCGCCTTGGTGTTGCCGGGAGCGTTGATGACGGTGGCAACGATCGCCTGGTCGTACCAGCTCGCAGGGTCTGCGGCAGTGAGGCTGGTGAACGTCATGGAGCTACCGGCGTTGAGTCAGCCCGATGCGCCACAGACACCACACGGTCATGATATTGAGATTCGGGGTGTGTCGTATGCCTATGACGACACCCAGGCATTAGACGAGGTGAGCCTGAGCGTTCCGGCAGGCACGGTGACCGCGCTGGTTGGTCCGTCGGGTGCGGGGAAGTCGACGTTGGCGAGTTTGATGGCCCGCTTCGATGACCCGGACGCTGGCATGATCACCATCGGCGGGGTTGATCTAAAGAGCATTTCCCAGGATGTGTTGTATTCGACGGTCGCATTTGTCCTGCAAGATGCACAGCTTATTCGCGACACCATCCACAACAACATTGCCCTGGGCGCGCCAGACGCAACCTTGGATCAGGTGCGGCAGGCGGCGCGGGCAGCGCAGATCGATGAGTTCATCATGAGCCTGCCAGATGGCTACGACACCGTGTTGGGGGAGGACACCCACGTTTCGGGCGGGCAGGCAGCCCGTATCGCGATCGCCCGGGCGCTCATGGTTGATGCCCCAGTGTTGGTGCTGGACGAGGCGACGGCGATGGCGGACCCGGAATCGGAATCGAAAATCCAACAAGCTCTCTCGACTCTTGCCAAAGGCAGAACCGTGATTGTGATCGCCCACCGACTGGCCTCGATCAGAGGGGCAGACCAAATCGTCGTCATGGAACGCGGGCGCATTGCTGTGGTCGGTACGCACGACGACCTGGTGGGTAATGCGCACTATCAGGCACTTCTTGCCCAAGGTGCATGCGAGGAGATGACACGATGAATCAACTATTGCTGCCACGCTTTAAGCGTTTGATGGAACCCGCCTCGTGGCGAGACCTCTCGGTCGGTCAAGCGTGGGGTGCGGTCTCAGGACTGTGTCACGGCTTTGCCCTGCTGACTTTGCTTCCCGCAGCAAGTGCCCTAGCGACCGGAATGCCGGTGTGGGGGTTATCGTTTTGGGGCTGGCTCATCGCCTTGGCGGTGATCTCGGTAGCGGGTGTAGGCACCGAGTTTTATGGCATGCGCACCGGCTATATCGGCGCGCTCGGATTCATTCACGACGTCCACCAAGCGGTGGGTAACAAGGTAGCCCGCCTACCACTGGGCATGTTCGATTCGGGTAGCTCTGGCCGACTGTCGCGCATGGTCACCCAGGAAATGATGAACCTGGGCGAGTCAGCGGCACATTTCATTTTCTCCCTCGTCCAAAAACTCTCAGCCGTGCTCGTAGTCACTGTGGGAACCTGGTTCTGGGATTGGCGGCTGGGTCTAACCTTGACGATCGCCTTCCCGATCATGCTCGCCTTCCTTCATAGCTCCCGTGTCCTACTCAATAAAGGTAAGCAGATTTCCGAACCAGCCGAATCAGAGTTGGCGGCTCGCATGGTCGAATTCGCCACCTGCCAAGGCGCGTTACGTTCCTGCCACGTCGCCGACGACTACCCGGCCCTTGATCGGGCATTCAAACAGGCTGACCGCAAAAGCCGCAAAGCATTGTGGATCGAAACATTAGCGAACCTGATAAACGGAATGTTCGTCCAAGCGCTTGTCGTAGTAATGATTTGGCTGACCGCCCAACTCGCCCTCGGCGGGCAGATGAATGCGTTGAACGCTGTGGTCACCATCGGCATGTGCCTGCGGTTCACCACCATGCTCCAAGACATCGGTGGCTGCATGACCGGGCTGGAAGAACGCCGCCAGCAGATGAATCACGTCGACAAGGTCATGGACGCTCCCGAACTGTCCGAACCCGATGTCTCCACACCGGTGAGCGCTCCTGGCGATGTTCGTTTCGAGGACGTCACCTTCGGCTACGATCCGGACACTCCGGTGCTGCACGATATTTCCTTCCATGTCCCGCAAGGCGGCATGTGTGCCCTGGTTGGCCCTTCCGGCTGCGGAAAAACCACAATCGCGAGGTTGGTTGCACGTTTCTGGGATGTGCAGTCCGGCAGCGTGCGCGTTGGCGGAGTGGACGTGCGCGAGCAGACCACCGAAGATTTGATGCGCCAGATATCCCTGGTCTTCCAAGACGTCTACCTATTCAATGACACGCTCGAGGCTAACATTCGCCTTGGCAACCCCGAAGCCACCGCTGAAGAGATTCGATGGGCGGCTGATCTGTCGGGCGTGACGGAAATCGTCAACCGGCTCCCAGATGGCTGGGATTCACTGGCCGGAGCTGGCGGACGCGCCCTGTCGGGTGGGGAACGTCAACGTGTGTCCATCGCTCGCGCCTTGGTGAAGAAAGCCCCGATCGTGCTGTTCGACGAGGCCACCAGCGCGTTGGACGCGGAAAACGAAGCCAACATTGTTGCGGCAATGAACGAGCTACGCAGGCACTCCACGTTGATCGTCATCGCCCACAAACTGGAAACCATTCGCCAAGCTGACCAAATCATTGTGCTCTCCCACGGTGGGCGTATCGCCCAGCGCGGGTGCCATGATGAGCTGGTTAACCAGCCGGGTCAATACCGCGATTTCTGGCAAGAACGCATCAATGCTGCCGGATGGCAACTCGTCTAAACACAGAACTGTTCACAATCATGAAAGGAATAACTATGTCCACACGCACGTCCTCGCACCTCAACACGCGCGACTTCATCAACATTGGCGTCTTCACCGCTTTGATGTTCGTCATCGTATTTGCATTCGGAATGCTCGGGTTCATTCCCGCCGCCATGTATGCCGGTTTCTTGCTTTCGATCCTCGTTAACGGCATCGTCTTTGCGCTGTTCACAGCACGCACTCCGAAGATGGGGGCTTTGACAATCACGCTGATTATCATCGAAATCCTCTTTTTCGTGACCGGCCACTGGGTGGGCGGCATCGCGGTGGCCGCTGTGTTCGGCCTGCTCGCCGACCTAGTCATCACCAAGGGGCCGAAGAGCGTGAAGGTTCGCGTTCCGCTGGCATACGCACTGTTTATTCTGCCGATCTACGTGTCACCGTGGATGCCGCTATTTATGAACCAAGACGCATATATGTCGCAGATCGCCGAACAAATGGGCGCAGACTACGCTGCCAAGATGGCGCAGGTCGTCACGATTCCGATTCTGCTGGGCTTCTTCGTCGTGATGCTCATCGTGGGCTGGCTTGCTGGTCTGTTGGGAACCCGGGTGGCGCGTAAGCACTTTGAACGGGCCGGTCTTGTCTAAACTTCCCGACCCGCGCACGATTATCGCAGCGCTCGTCATCGTCTCCACCACGATCTACAGTGCCTACTCGCCGTGGTTCGTGTGTACTCTGGGCGGATTCGCCGCCGTGATGCTGGCGAGCGCTGCGATCAATCCCAACACGCTCGTGCGCCCGAGCTGGGTGGCCGTCTACCTGGCCACGTTTGCGCTCCTCGGCGGGCTCGTCTTCGCGATACCACTGGTGTGGAAGTCAACGGCCAGCGCGTTCCTCGTGCTGTTTTTGCAGTGGATGTGGCGATTCAGTGTCAGCGCAGGAATGGGAGCCTACGCGATCGGCGTGATCCGACCCGCCACCTTGCAAAAAGCACTCGCCAGCTCACGAATCCCAACCTGTTTCACGATCCCAATCTCGGTTGCCTTACGTGTGCTGCCCGTGATCGGCCACGAGGTTAAAGCGATCTCAGATGCGATGAAGCTACGCGGCATGTCCGCGCTTTCCCTGCGCGCGGCCCAGTACTTCACAATCCCGCTGCTATCGACCGTGGTACGCAGCGGGGACGAACTGGCATCTGCTGCCCTCGTGCGCGGACTGGGCGGAACCGCAAAGCCCACCTCAGTCACAGTCGTGAAATTCCGTGTGATCGACGCAGTCATTCTGCTCATCGTTATCGGCTTCGCGATATGGAGAATCGTCCTATGACAACAGCCCAAGCAACTGGGGTCACCTTCACCTATCGAGGAGCAGACCACCCCTCAATCAATGACGCAACCATCACCATCACACCTGGAACCGTCACCTTGCTGTGTGGCGCGTCAGGGTCTGGGAAAACTACCGCGCTACGGCTGTTTAACGGGCTGATCCCGCACTTCCACGACGGCGACCTTACCGGAAGCGTCACAGTCGACAACATTGACGTGGCACGAGCCGACCTGCCACGCCTTGCCCACCACTGTTCGACAGTGTTTCAAAACCCGCGCACCCAGTTCTACACCACTCACGTGCGTCAAGAACTCGCCTTCGGCCCAGAAAACCTCGGCCGCGACCCGCAGGAGATTTGTGCGCGCATTAACGAAGTCGCTACCGAGTTAGGCATCGCCGACCTGCTGGAATCCCGCGTCACACAACTGTCGGGTGGGCAGATGCAACGCGTGGCCTGCGCCGTCGCCATGTGCAACAACACGTCGCTGATCGTCTTTGACGAGCCGACCGCGAACTTGTCCGCTGACGTTATCGATCAACTCGCCACACTCATCGCCAGGCTCAAAGCCGATGGACACACCATCATCATTGCTGAACACCGGCTAAGTTTCCTTTCCGGGATCGTCGACCGCGTCTATTGCTTCGACAAAGGCAAGATAGCCCTCACCGCAACCGGCGAAGAGTTCTACGCTACCTCGGATGAGGAGCGCAAACAGCTTGGACTGCGATCCCTAGTGACTGTGTCTATGCCACAACTTCCGCAACCGGCAGGAGATGGGCTGGAGATCAGCAATCTCACCTTCGCCTACCGGCACGGGAAAACGGTTCTCAACATCGACCATGTGCTCTTTCCGTCAGGGAAAATCAGCGCACTGTTGGGCCCGTGCGGGTCGGGCAAATCAACACTGGCACGGATCCTCTGCGGACTTGAAAAGGCCAAAGGTGCATCCATCACACTCAATGGACAGAAATTCGCCAGCCGGGACACATACCTTGTCATGCAAGACCCCACACGGCAGCTGTTCTCAGACACCGTCATTGACGAAGTCACGCTCGGGATAACGAGAGCCGAAAAACAACACATCGATGCCCAGGCGATCCTTGAAGAACTCGATCTTGCGGAGCACGAGTCCGATCATCCGCAAGCGCTGTCTGGTGGGCAGCGCCAACGCCTGGTCATCGCCACAGCACTTGCAGCGAACAAAAATGTCTACATCTTTGACGAGCCGACCTCGGGTGTGGGCTACAAGCACCTCGTCGCAATCTCTCAAGTGATGCGCAAACTCGCTGATACCGGTGCCGTCGTCATCGTCATCACCCACGACGCCGAACTCGTCACCGAAGCCGCCGACCACGCTATCCACCTCGACCAAATCAACACCTGCTCAGACATGTGCCTACAAGAGTGAACGAGGGATTCACGAGCCGGGTTTCTACAAGGAACTCATCGTGAACGAACACCACCACGATCACGGGCCGAGTGCGCAAGAAGCCGCCACAGATTCACATCTGCGAAAAAGCTCGCCATCGCATTCGGACTCGTGTTTAGCATCGTCCTGGCGCAAGCTATCGGCGCGTTTATGACAGGAAGCTTGGCACCCTCCTCGTCGACGTTGTTCACTCGTTCGCCGACTCTCTTTCCCACTGCGGCTTCTTTTGTCACGATCGCGTAAGCGCTCAACAAAGTTTTCTGTCTTGCCTATATAGCGCCAGGTGTTCTCAATAGCTTCAGGGTCATTACCAATGAAGAATATACACACCATTACAAGCGATTGAGCTGAATGCCCCCGTGTTTACATGGGGTTTTTGAGACGTTTGAGTTTGTTTGAATCTCGCAGCGACTAGACATCATAGTTCTGCTGAAGTCAACACCGCTTTAGCAGGGATTTTTATGGTTTTTGCTTCTAATCATAAAGAGATTATTCGCGGAACTCGGGATGATAAAAACTCAGCAAAACTGCCGTAGCTATCAGAACTGTGCAACATGTCATTGGTAGCCACGGAGAGAGTCCGTAAAGTGCGGTGGAGGCTATCGGTGCCACTACATAGGCTGCACCATTGTTAGCATTAATCAACCCGGCCAGCCCACCTTGCTCTTCGGGCTTCATTTGCAAAGTAGGCGCCGTGTTGTAGCCAGGCATCGCCAGACCTAGACCAAAGCCTGTCAAGATGCTGGCCACGATGAACAGTCCAAGATTTAGTGGATAAACCAAGAGCAGTAACCCGAGAAGAACGATTATTAACCCTCTTCTAAAGAGTTTTTTAGCACCCCAGTTTAACCTTGGAGCCACCAAGGCCTGCGCCAGTATCATCACCACACCCATTATTGACATGCACAAAGCGGTGAACCCTGCTGTGGCGCCGGCCGCTAGCTTCAAAACATCCTGCAGTAAAAAGCCGAAAAGTGTAGCCACGGTAGAAAAAGCGGTAAACATGAGGAAACCGCAAGCCAGGAACACGAATACTCTTGAATCAAAATAGGAAACTTTTGCCGGTTGAGCGACTTTTTCTTCGCCACCTGTGGGTTTGAATGTTAGCAGCAAAACGGCAACGCCTAAAAGCATGACCAGAGGCATCACCAGCAGGGGCATCATGAAACCGCCTATAGCTGCAAGGCTGCCACCCAATAAGGCTCCAAGAATAGACGAGAATCCTTGCGCAGCGCCCAAGATTCCCACACCTTTTACCCGTTGCGTCTCACTGTAGGTATGCGTCACAACGTAGGTTTGCGCGGCTGGGGAAACTGATGCGATGGCACCGCCGTACAGCACGCCCCTAGTTATGACCACTCCTATAATCAACGCTATGCCGGTGAGCAGACCCTTAAATCCTAGCCACACCACCACAGCGAATCCGCCTAGAGCCAGGATTCCGGCAAGCATGCCAATAAGCAAGATACGCCGAGATCCCCATCGCAATGAGACCCGTCCCCACCTGGTGGAGGTAAGAGAAAACATTACGGCTGCTAACGAAATGGTGGCGCCAATGTGCCATTCCTTCAACCCGATTTCGCGCGATAGCGGAGCCAGAATTGGATTAAGAATCATCTGCCCCATATACGCCAGTAACACCGTCAAAAACAGGGGAAACAGTCCCGTTATTTTTGATTCGACTTTCTCGTTTTGTTCGTTAGTGGCGCACATTAAAACATCCTTTCCAAAGTGAACAGCCAATCAAGCTGAAACAATACTAGAACAATGTTCTAGTATTGTCGAGGTTGAGGGTATGCTGTTTTCGTGGGAAATAAAGACAAGCGGGTAAACACGGGTAGACGCGCCTGGCTGACGCAGGAAAAGATCACGCACACCGCAATGGAACTGACCCGAGAGTGCGGTCTAGAAAAATGGTCGATTCGTGACCTTGCGCAGCGTCTGGGAGTAGTTCCCTCTGTCATCTACCACCATTACCAAAACCGTGACGCCATTACCGCTTCTGTAATCGGCGAAATCACTAGCACCATCGAGCTACCGGACGAGCAGCTGGAATGGAAAGATTGGTTCATCTCCCTAGCAGAAAATGTCAGGCCCGTCTTTCTTGAATTCCCCGGAGTCACCGACAAACTGATGTATGGACATATAGACGCCGCGTTTATACCAATCTTGGAGGTGGCTTACGAAAAACTACGGGACGCTGGTTTTAACAAGTACATTCACATCGCATACTCAATTATCACCAACACGACGCTGTGGAGCATCACTGCTCGCAACTTGCGCAGCCCAACCAAGCAGGAACAGCGCCACGACCTAGGCCAAATGATTACCCAACTTCAGCCCCTAGCTGCCTGCTCCACAACGCTGACCGACATAATCCAGGGCTACTTAATTCCGCTAGCCAACCCGAAAAACGAAGACCGCATGAGTCAAGAATACTTTGAAATCATCATAGAAGTCGTACTCACCGGTTTAGAGATAGTGATCTTGCCTCGCGAAAACGCCTAACAAACCCGTGAACAAGAGAAATCATCAATACGCATAAAATATTTCCCAAAATCGCAAGTCATCCAGCTAAGAACAGAGCCTTTCAGCCTCTCCCTCTATTTCCTGCGATTTTCCAATAAACACAAGAAAATCCACCGCATCCAGAGCTTTCCAAACAACTGGTACGACTACATCAAATACGCCACCACCAATGAACTAGCTATCGCTCTTCACAGCACGCAGGCTTCTCCCAGGAATCCGCAGCCTATACCGAAGCCTAAGCCCAGCCTATTGCGTATGGACGAAGAGGAAACATCATGGCAACTGAAGGATTTAAATCCGGCAGACTAACCCTCGACGTCGATGGTCTCTAGGTCGAGGCAGCAGCCGCACTCACCAGGGCAACACTGGATGTCAACGAAGTACTGATGCCCGCTTCGGAAGATGTCAGGACTGTGGTAGCTACCGGATTCCGTGCCGCTAGATGTTTTCTCACACAGTCCACCCTCGCAGAACGGCGTTTAATAAAGGCCGCACAGCGAGGTTACATTGCCCTTAAGTAGAATTGATACTTCCTTTTGGCCGCATCTGTGATTGGCCAACGAAAGCTTGTCGGGGGTTCGATTAATAACCGCCACCCCCATTTTATGTTTCCTTCCGCGCATTAGGGCCTGTTTTGATTGCCCCTTTACTGTTTTAGGGCTTTTAGCGGACCTGGGGAGTTTTCAAAGGACACAATTCTTTCTACTTATTTTAAGTCCGGGTTATTTTTCACGGGTAAATACGTGATTTTATGCCCTAAGGCGAGAGGCCGGTGAAAAAATGTTCAAGCGTGATGACCATTAGTGCTCACTTAGGTTAGCCTAACCTTAGGGGCTGATTGGGTTGCCCTAAATCAACTAATACGACTGGAGCTACGATGTTCACAACGCAGTTATCGCCAAGCAAGCGCGAAGAGGCGCTACGCGACATGGAGGAAAAGCCGCTTGATGTTTTAGTGATCGGCGGAGGTGTTACGGGAGCGGGGATCGCACTGGATGCGGCAAGCCGTGGTTTACGAGTCGGTATAGTCGAGGCGCAAGACTGGGCCTCCGGCACTTCGTCGCGATCTTCAAAGCTGGTGCACGGTGGTCTGCGATACCTTTATCAACTTAATTTTGCCTTGGTTGCTGAGTCTTTGAGGGAACGTGGCTTATTACTTACCCACACGGCTCCACATTTGGTGAAAGCACAGCCTTTTTTGTGGCCCATAAAAATGCGCGTAATAGAGCGGGCTTATTCGGCTGTTGGGGTGGGAATGTATGACGCCATCGCACAGTTTGCACATAGGGGTTCAGTGCCCATTCAAAAGCACTACTCGAAGAAAGGGTCATTGGAGCTTGCGCCCGCGTTGAAAAAAGACGCACTTATTGGCTCTTTGGTTTACTACGATGCCAGGGTGGACGACGCCCGTCTGGTGGTGAATCTGGTTCGCACGGCCGCTCAGTTTGGCGCTTTGGCTGCGAATCGTACCCAGGTTGTTGAAATGCTCAAGGATGGAAACAAGGTGGTTGGCGCCAAACTTCGTGATATGGAAACAGGCGCTGAACATGTGGTTAAAGCAAAATCCATCATTAACGCAACGGGGGTTTGGACTGAGAAAACACAGTCTCTTTCCGGTTCTACGGGTGGCTTGAAAGTTTTGGCCTCCAAGGGCATTCATATTGTTGTGCCGAAGGAAAAGATTGATTCCAAAGTTGGTTTATTCTTGCGCACAGAGAAGTCTGTGTTGTTTATAATCCCGTGGAAGCGTTATTGGGTTATAGGAACTACTGATACCAAATACCATGAAAACAGGTTGGAACCGGTACCTGATTCTGAGGATATTGATTATCTGCTTGAACATGCGAACTCGGTGCTGGCTAACCCGCTAACACGTGATGACATCATTGGGGCTTTCGCTGGGCTACGGCCTTTGTTGCAGCCAGGAACTTTGGACGGAGATAAGGCTAAGTCAACCAAGGTTTCCAGGGAGCACACAGTTACCGAAGCTGCTCCGGGGCTCACTGTTATAGCAGGTGGGAAGCTTACGAGTTACAGGCAGATGGCTGAAGATGCTGTTGATTTTGCCTTGGGTAAGGAGCTGGCTAAGCGAATGCCGTGCGTTACCAGAAGCACTCCGCTTTCTGGAGCTGTTGACTATGAAGCTATGTGGGAACAGCGTGAGGCGCTGGCAAAGAAAAACGGTTTGAGCGTGGATCACGTAGAAGATCTGTTAAACAGGTATGGAAGTGATATCAAGCTGATTTTCAAAATGATTGAGAAGGATCCTTCTTTAGGGAAGGAGCTTAAGGGCGCTGAAGAGTATCTGCGTGCAGAAATAGCGTTTGGTGTTTTGCATGAGGGTGCTTTGCATGTGGAAGACTTACTGGCGCGTCGCACCAGACTCTCTTACGAGCATCGGGATCGCGGATTGGCTGTTATTGACGAGGTTGCGACAATAGCTGCGGATATTCTTGGCTGGGACGAGGCGGCCAAGGCGCATGAGATAGAAAACTACAAGGCGCGGTGTGATGCCGAAGAAAAGGCGGAGGCTATAGTTAGCGAAGCCGAAGCGCAAAAGGTACGTGAGCAGGCGGCGCCTATAACCGAATTTGTTGACGTGTCTCCGCAAATTGACGGTTAAATCCGTGGGGATTTTTCCCTTTTAAATCGCTGACTCTAAGGCCTTGGAGGCGTGTACTCCAAGGCCTTAGACGCGCTTCGGATTCCACTATGCCCGCTCTGGCAACAGAGCAAAATTCAGTTTTAGGCGCTTGCTTTAAAAGCACCTTCGATAATGCGGTATCCCAAAACTGCCCAAAGAATAATCCGCACCCCCATCAGGTAATTTTTGCGATGCGAGAATAGTTTTATCGCAGAAAACTAATTATTAAGACTTTAAGTTTGGGTATTAATTTTTACGCCTCGATTTAGTATACTTTGAGCATCTCGATACATAGAGGAAAATACGTTAGGAGTGTTGAATCGTGGTAAAAAACATGCCCAAACGGATATTTGCACTTATTGCAGGCATCCTATTGCTCACTTTAATAATCGTTGCTATTTTTGTTCTCCTCGATAGAAAAATTGATTCTGAGCAGGAAGAATTTGCGATGAATTCTTCCTGGGTATACGACGAGTTGAAGAGTGGTGACCAGCTTGACACTAGATATGCTAATAAGGAGCCTCTTTACCTTTTCGCTTCTCGTGACTTGCTCGAGACCGGTTATGACTTCACTCAATGCAAACTAGGCAACGATAGCTTGAGCACCCATGATTCACATTTCAATCTTCCATCAAGCTCCGGAACCGCATTATTTCTTGTAGCAAAGTTTGACCGCGCAGTTTCTGAGGATGCAAAACTGAGCTGCAAATCCATTCCAGAAAAAGGTCAGTTAGCGATTGGGTTTCAAAAGGAGAAGAGGAAATAACTCAATATCGTTCTAAGTTTACTGACCTAGAACCAACACCACTGACCCACCGTTAACTCCGGATCAGAGAGGCGCATTTTTCATCTCCGTTAACGAGTTAAACCCCAAAACCCTATCCGAACAGGAAAAACACGATACTAGGTAACGCAAAACCCAAACCCGCTAACGCGGTCGATTTTTCACACCCCCTAAGCGATACTCGCTAACGCAAAAGGGTACTTATCAAATCCGACGTCTAAGTGGATATTAAGACGGCGGATTTGATAAGGCGAACTCTTGCCACATAACCACTGCTTAACGGGGAGTTTGTTGTTTCTGGGGTCGGTTTGGGTGCTCAGCACGCAGCATCTGGGGGACCTCCGTGGGGGTAGCCCACGCTGAAGAGCCACGCCGCTGGCCGTCGAGGGGGTGCGGTTGTTACCTTGCGTTAACGCGTTTCATTCGTGGGGGGTATCCAACTACTAGCAGACGAGCCGCCCCAATCAATACTTAGAAATTTACACAAATTTCTACATGTAATTTAACTAGTTATTCTAAATGTAAATTAAACCCGTGTTTTACATGTGTTTAGACACTTATTTGTGGAAAACTTAAGACAAGACGTTCGAGTTAGAGGGAGAGCTATGGCAGCCAAACGACGCAAACCGCCAATGCGTCACATCAACATTGGCGACCTTTCGCGAGGTCAGGCTTCCAAGCTGATCAAGGAAGCCGTAGAAAAAGATGAGCCCGCCTACATACTGCGCTACGGCAAACCAATCGCGGTGTTGATCTCCAATGAGCGCTACGAACGGCTGATGAATGAAGGGATTGACCCTAGTGAGCACTGAGAAACTAACGAGCCATGTGTCCCTAATATGGAACATCGCAGAGATCCTACGCGGTGACTACAAGGAACACGAATACGGCGACGTGGTCTTGCCCTTCACCGTGCTCACCCGCCTCGATTCGGTCCTGGTCGATACCAAGCAGGCAGTCCTGGACATCAAGGCCACCTCGATGCCGAACCAGATCAAAGAACTCCAGTATGCCAAGGCAACGGGATACCCATTTTGGAACACCTCGAACTTCACCCTAAAAACCTTGCTTGATGATCCCGACAATTTGGAGCAAAACCTGTCGTACTATGTGCAGGCTTTCGCCCCAGCTGCGCGCGAGGTTATGGAGGCCTACAACTTCTACAATGTGATTGAGCGCCTCGACAAAGCTGGCCTGCTCTATCACGTGCTCAGCGAGTTCACCTCCGCGAAGGTAAACCTCCACCCCGACGTGGTCAGTAACGACCAGATGGGTTACATCTTCGAGGAGCTAATCCGCAGGTTCTCTGAATTGTCAAATGAGACCGCTGGTGAACACTTCACCCCGCGTGAGGTCATCAGCCTGATGGTCGATCTCTTATTTAACCCCGAAGAAGACATCAATCGGCTCTGCGCAGACGGAGCCATGGCCTCGCTGTATGACCCTGGGGTCGGCACCGGCGGCATGCTCTCCATCGCTGCCCAGCACGTTGATGACCTGAACGGGACTGCACGCCTCGAGGTGTACGGCCAAGAGCTTAACCCGCAAACCTATGCGGTGGCTAAGTCCGACATCATGATCAAGGGCGAACGCCAAGAACGCATCTACCTCGGCAACTCACTGACTAACGACAAGACAGCAGGCATGCGGTTTGACTACATGCTGTGCAACCCACCCTTCGGCGTGAACTGGAAGAAGTACGCCGACCCGATTCAGGACGAGGCTGAACGCAAGGGCTACCATGGTCGCTTCGGAGCGGGAACGCCGCGCGTGTCGGATGGCTCGTTCCTCTTCTTGCAGCACATGATCTCGAAGATGAAGCCCTACGACCCCAAGGACCTGGTGAATGCCCCTGGTACGCGGATTGGGATCGTGTTCAACGGCTCTCCCCTCTTCACAGGTGGAGCCGGGCAGGGCGAATCTGAGATCCGCCGCTGGATCCTTGAAAATGACTGGTTGGAAGCGATTATCGCCCTACCGGATCAGATGTTCTACAACACCGGCATTCTCACCTACATCTGGGTTCTTTCAAATAAGAAGGAACGTCGCCGCAAGAACAAGGTGCAACTGATCGACGCCACCCAGTATTTCCAGCGGATGCGTAAACCCTTGGGTGAAAAGCGCAAAGAACTCACCGAAGACAATATCGCTGACATCACTCTCATCTACGGCGCGTTCCAAGAAACCGAAGAGTCGAAGATCTTCGACACCGAAGACTTTGCTTACCATGAAGTTGTCGTGGAACGTCCGCTAAGGTTGAGTTTCCAAGCCACCCCGGACGCGATCGAAGCACTCAAACAAACCAAGCCATTCACGGATCTTGCCACGTCGAGGAAACGAACCGAACCTGCGCGCACCGAAGAAATCGAGGCAGGCAAGCGGGTGCAGGACGCTATCATCTCCAGCCTAGAGGCGCTCGACCCTGAGCACGTGTATCTCAATCGAGATGAGTTCACCGATCTACTCCGTGAAGGCATCAAGGATCGTGGTGAGAAGATCGGCATCGCAGCACTACGCAAGATCGTCGCGGAACTCGGCACAAAGAACCCTGACGCGGACATCTGTGTGGATACGAAAGGTAACCCGGAGCCAGACACGGATCTACGCGACACCGAGCAAATACCGTTCCGTGAGGACATTGAAGCGTACTTCCAGCGCGACGTTATCCCATACGCTGGCGATGCCTGGATCGACCACAATAAGACCAAGGTCGGCTACGAGATCCCCTTCACCCGTTATTTCTACAAATACGAAGAACTCGGTGATCCCGCAGAAACCCTCGCCGAAATACAAGCCCTTTCGGCAAGTATTCAAGCCGACATAGCCAAACTCTTCAGCGAGCAGGTGAAGTGATGCGAGGGCAACTCGACGAGTGGATCGATGACTTGCCTGAAGACTGGGACGCGGTGAAAACAAAGTCGCTGTTCAAGATCCTGAAACGGCAGGTTCCCCACGACGGTCAAGCGATCTTGTCTATCACTCAAAGCGGGATCCGGCCGAAGAACATATCTGAAAATGAAGGCCAGATGGCCGGTAACTATGACGGGTACCAAGAAGTGTTCATTGGTGACTTCGCCATGAACTCCATGGACCTCCTGACGGGCTGGGTTGACCAGTCGCGATACGACGGTTTAACCAGCCCCGATTATCGCGTATTCGTCACAACTGACCTTACTCGGGTTTACGGGAGATTCTATTCGTACGTATTCCAGACCCTGTATAGCCGCCATATCTACTATAAATACGGTCAAGGTGTCTCCAACATGGGGCGGTGGCGTCTTCCTGCGCAAACCTTCCTGAACTTCCCGTTGCCAAACCCAACATTCGTAGAACAGCGGGCAATAGTTAGCTTTCTCGATGCAAAGACTGCTGAGATTGATGGGATCATTAACAAATTGCAGCGTGAGGTTCAGCTGTTAGAGCAGTATCGGCGTGAGTTGATCGCTCGCACCGTGACTCGCGGCCTCAACCCTGACGTGCCGATGCGTGACAGCGGTGTCGAGTGGATTGGAAAGGGGCCGACATCTTGGACTCTCTATTCCGCCAAAGCGCTTTTCCAGCGTAGGAAAGAGTTTGAGCGTCCAGCGGATATCCACTTGACCCCTTCGCAGCTATATGGGGTTCTTCCTCAAGAAGAATTCATTAATAAGAGCGGAACGAAGCCTACTCTGAAGCTCTCCGAGGCTGGAAAGATGCGACACGTGGAACCGGGAGATTTTATTATTCACTTGAGAAGCTTTCAAGGGGGGCTTGAACTATCCGAGCTAGCAGGGAAAGTCAGCGCTGCATATACGGTGCTTTCACCCCGAGATTCAGGACTTGTTGATTCCGGGTACTTCAAATGGTTATTTAAATCGGATCCGTTCATTCGATCATTGGCGTCACTAACAAATCAGCTGAGAGATGGCCAATCCATCAACTTCACAACCTTTAGCCGTACAAGTTATTACATACCCTCTATTGACATTCAAAGGTTGATTGCGGCTTTTCTTGATCGAAAGACTCTAGAGATTGATTCGGCTATCACGGGTATCAAGCGACAGATTGAGCTGTTGGGCAAATACCGCAAGCAAATTATTAATGATGCCGTTACCGGCAAGGTTCGTGTGGGAGAGATGGCGTGATGGATACGTCTGAACGCAGGTTTGAAGACGAGATCGAGCACGCGCTGACTCATGTTGGCCCCTCGGAGCTTGACTTGTACGAGTCGCGCGATCCAAACGGATACGACAAGGCGCTCGGCCTGTATCCGCAAGATTTGCTTGACTTTGTGCGGGAGACTCAGCCGCAACAGTGGGAGCGTTTGGAACGTATCCACGGGGCGAAGGCCGGCGAGAAGTTCTGCAAACGGGTGGCCCGCGAGCTGGATCGGCGTGGCGTTGTCGAAGTGTTGCGTCGCGGAGTGGAAGATCTTGGTGCGCGCTTCAAGCTGGTGTTCTTCGCCCCTGGTTCTGACCTCAACGAACTGCTGGCAGAGAAGTACTGGGCGAACCGGATGACAGTGGTCCGTCAGCTGCAGTACTCGACGAAGAACACCAATTCCGTTGACACCGTGTTGTTTGTCAACGGTATCCCCGTGGTGACGATGGAGTTGAAGAATCAGATCACAGGTCAGACCTACAGGGATGCTGTTGATCAGTACAAGCGTTCTCGGCCTGCCTCTGAGTTGTTGTTCGGGCTAAACCGCCGTGCGGTGGTGCACTTCGCTGTTGACACGGACGAGGTGTGGATGACCACCAAGCTGGCAGGGATGGACACGGTGTTTCTCCCGTTTAACCGTGGCTTTGACAACGGTGCAGGTAACCCGCCCGTGCCGGGTAAGTACAAGACGTCTTATCTGTGGGAAGAGGTGCTGGCGAAGGATTCACTGTTAGATATTCTGCATCGCTTTGTCCAGTTCATCCCGCACGAGAACGACCGGCGCAAAGACAAATTGATCTTTCCTAGGTATCACCAACTCGACGCCGTGCGCGCTCTCGTGGCTGACGCGAAGGCTCATGGTGCGGGGAAGAATTATTTGGTGCAGCACTCGGCTGGCTCTGGTAAGTCAAACACTATTGCTTGGCTTGCCCATCACCTGTCGAATCTGCATGACGACCAGCAGCGTGCAGTTTTTGATTCGATCATTGTAATCACTGACCGGCGCGTGCTCGATAAACAGCTCCAAGACACTATTTACGCGATGGACCACACCGCTGGCGTGGTGGTGAGGGTCGACAAGAACGCCCGCCAACTGACGGAGGCGCTAGCCGATGGTTCGAAGATCATCATTTCCACGTTGCAGAAGTTCCCGTTTGTTGACGTGAGCAATGTGACGACGGCTGGTAAGCGCTTCGCCGTCATCGTTGATGAGGCGCACTCGTCTCAGACAGGTGAGGCTTCGGAGAGGCTCAAGCAGGTGCTCGCGGATACTGCCACGGCGGGTAAGGAGTCCGAGGAGGATCTGCTTGACCGCTATGCGGCTGCCGAGGCGCAGGTGGAGGCCGAGCAGCTGGAGATTGATGAACAAATCGCCGAGGAGCTGCGCATGCAAGGACGCCAACAGAACCTGTCTTTCTTCGCGTTTACTGCGACCCCGAAGCAGAAAACGCTCGAAATTTTTGGCACCCCGGTACCTGATGCCACCCCGGTTCCATTCCACGTGTATTCGATGCGTCAAGCCATCGAAGAGGGCTTCATTCTTGACGTGCTCAAGAACTACACCACCTACCAGACCTTTTACCGGGTCGGGAAAACCATTGCGGATGATCCTGAATACTCGACCAAGCAGGCGAACAAAGCTCTGGGAAAGTATCTGAGCCTGCACCCGTATAACTTGCGGCAAAAAGCGGAGATCATTATTGAGCACTTCCGCGCCAACGTCGCCCATAAGATTGGTGGCAACGCCAAGGCAATGCTGGTGACTGGTTCACGCCTGCATGCGGTGCGCTACTACTTCGCTTTCCGTGACTACATCAAACAAAGGGGATACACCGATCTTGGCCTGCTGGTGGCGTTCTCAGGCACGGTCGAGGACAAGGGGGCGGAATACACCGAGGAACAGCTCAACCAGATCCCCGAAGCGGAGTTGCCGGAGAAGTTTGCCACTGGCGAGTACCAACTGCTGCTGGTGGCTGAGAAGTATCAGACGGGCTTCGATCAGCCATTACTGCACACCATGTATGTGGACAAGAAACTCCACGGGGTCAAAGCGGTACAAACCCTGTCGCGGATCAACCGTATGCATCCGGGTAAGACCGACACATTCGTGCTCGACTTCGTCAACACCGCAGAAGATATCCAGAAGTCGTTCCAGGACTACTACATTTCCACCGGGATCACCGAGGAGACCGACCCGAACATCGTCTACGACCTCTACCACTTCCTCGCTTCCTACCATTTGTGGACAGACAAGGAGATCGAGGGCTTTACCAAGGTGTTCTTCACCGAGTCGAAGAAGCAAACGAACCTCGACTTCAGCCGCCTTAATGCTTACCTTGACCCTGCCGTCGCCCGGTTTGACGAATTGACCGACGAGGACAAGCTCGAGGTGAGGGCGCGGATGAATAAGTTCAACCGTAACTACGATTTCCTGACCCACATAATCCGCTACGACGACGAGCGACTCCACCGCTTCGCCGCCTACGCCAAGCTCTTGGTGCGCAAGCTCCACATCGAGGGCGACCCCGCCCCACATTTGGAAGACGAAGTTGCCCTGCAGTACTACCGCCTCCAGCAGGTCTACGAAGGCTCTATCGAACTGGAGGACGAAGAAGGGCAGCTGTCGAATAACCCCGACACCGGCGGTGCGAGCGAGGACGAGAAGGACAACCTGTCCAACATCATCTCCAAGCTCAACGACCGTTGGGGCACCGAGTTCACCCACATGGACAAGGTGATCGAGCAGCTCACCGAAGACATGGTTGAAGATGCCGAGGTCAAGTCACGCGCCCACAACTCTCTCGACATGTTCTCCATCGTGTACGCCGAACGCATCCAAGACATTGTGCTTGATCGGATGAATCAGAACCAAGACTTCGCAATCAAGTATCTGTCGGACCCGCAGTTCAAGGCCGATGTGGACCGGGTCCTCCTCCCGTTGATTCACGCACGCCTCAACCACAAAGACTGATAACTGTCCTAGATTGTAGGTTCGCTCGACACGCCGTCATTGGCGCAAACCAGATCCGGTTCATTTTTAGAACCGGGAAAGAAATCAACGTCAATCTCTAATCCCACGCCCTAACACGGCTAGAGCACCAGACTCGAACCGACACCGCTAGAACAGCGTTATTTGCGATTAAGAGAGGCGCATTTTTCATCTCCGTTAGCGAGTTAAACCCTAAAACCCTACCTGAACAGGGAAAACACGATACTAGGTAACGCAAAACCCAAACCCACTAACGCAAGCGATTTTTCACACCCCCTAAGCGATACTCGCTAACGCAAAAAGGTACTTATCAAATCCGACGTCTCAGTGGAGCGGGCGACGGGATCCCCAGTGCCACACCGTGGCACAGTGGGCCCATTTCGATTCCCGGCCCGACACTAAAACCGACCACAAGGGAACAACCTTGTGGCCGGTTACAAGAGCGGGCGACGGGAATCGAACCCGCCTCTGAAGCTTGGGAAGCTTCCATTCTACCGATGAACTACGCCCGCAATTCATCGCCATTGGCAACAGGTTTGATCATACCAGAGGTCAAACATACTGGTCAGCCAAGGCGACAGACAAAGAGAGGAGGGACGCTGTCCCACAAGGAATCGCGCCCCTCCTCTTGATCAACGCTTGACTAGGCCGACAGCATCAGCCTGGCGCACGCAGATCAACAGCGGCAGAGACGGTGCGCCCACCCCACGCAAGTACCTCCGCGTGGGTTTCGACTCCGTTGGAATTCAGATCAGACCAACGAGATCCATCAGGACCCGTGTGGCCAAGCTTAAAATCGGCAGTTTCAACGGCTCGTTGAAGGGAGATCTTTTCAAGTTCGTATGACCACTATATTACCTTCGTCCCACACACTGCCTACACTGCAGTCATGCCCCGCTTAGTTGTTGCCGCCGCCATCGTCGACTCGCTCGACAACCCAACGCAGTTGCTCTGCGCCGCACGCTCATACCCGCCCGAGCTGGCAGGAAAATTTGAGCTTCCCGGTGGAAAGATCGATCGCGACGAGACCCCGCTTCAGGCACTTCACCGCGAAATACGCGAAGAAATGAACACCGCCATCCGCGTGGGCGCTCAGGTAATGACGGAAGAGGGCACGTGGTGGCCAATCCTGCAGGGGTGCACGATGGGAGTCTGGTTAGCTGAACTAGCGCCGGACGCGCCCGCCCCCACTTTGAATGGTTCCCATAGTGAGTTCCGCTGGACTCCTTTAGACAAGGTCGACACGCTTGACTGGATTGGCCGCGATCTTGAGATTGCGATGGCCGTTGCACGCACATCCGGTTTCGAGCCAGCGGACCGCTAAGAGCCTGAATATATGACCAAATACCTAGATAATTTGGCGACATATGGGGTACATCTGTCAGAATAGTCCTATGCCTAAGATCATCGGAGACTCCCTAGAAAACCACCGCGCTCTGACTCGCCACAAGCTTTTCGACGCGCTCGGAGGGCTCCTCGCCGAACAGTCTTTCGACACGATCACCATGTCGCAGATCGCGTCACGCGCCAACGTCGGACGCACCGCTGTGTACAACCACTTCGAAGATAAAGAAGTTCTGCTCCTTGCCTACATGAACGAGGCAACCGCAGAATTCTCGGCACTTCTTCACGAATCAATCGACACAGAACCCGACCCGATTGAGCGTCTCCGCATCTACGTGCACGCACACTTGGAGATGACCAGTCGCTACCACCTAGCAAGTCGCGTTCACCTGCGCGATCAGATGTCGACGGAAAAGTCCGAACATCTTCACGAGCATGCAGGCGTGATCGGCAACCTCCTTCTCAACATCCTCATCGATGCAATGAAGTGCGAAGCGATCCCCATGCAGGACCCGCACATTCTGGTCGCGCTGATCCACGCCTGCTTGTCCGGGCAACGCCTGCCCTCGGATCCCGACAAGCGACGCGCACTCTGCGTAGCATCGGAAGCGTTCGTCTTGCGCGCAGTTGGAGCCTCGTCGGAGAAAATCCACGCACTCCCCTCGCCGAAAAAGCGCGCCGAAGCCGAAGAGCACAATACCCAGGCCTCTTTTATGCGGTGCCCGGTCGCGCACTGACGCGCAGATACGAGGCCCCCTGAAACAGCCTTACCGTCACAGACGTGCGACGCACACCATACCTCTAAACCAATCACAGGGAATAGATTCACTACTCAGGCCGTTGAACTCTACGAAACGGGAAACCGCAACGAAATAATCAAAGCGATTCCCAGCAATAGATCACGCTCATACAATCGCACCTCGGGTTCACTCGAACCCCGCACATAAGGAGACCGCATTGGCCACCGTCACGCTTCACAACGACAACTTTGAAACCACCGTCGCCGAAAACGCCATCGTCTTGGTTGACTTCTGGGCAACTTGGTGCGGCCCGTGCCGCCAGTTCGGTCCGGTCTACGAAGAAGCCTCCAACAAGCACACCGACATCGTCTTCGGCAAGGTCGATACTGACGCAGAGCAGAACCTTGCTCGCGCAGCTCAGATCTCGTCCATCCCGACGATCATGGCGTTCCGCGACGGCATCGCCGTCTTCCGTCAGTCCGGCGCCCTTCCGGGTGCTGCACTCGACGATCTGATCCAGCAGATCCGCGACCTCGACATGGATCAGGTTCGCGCATCCATTGCCGAATCCCAAAAGTAAACCGGCAGAAAACCCACCTTCCAGGTTTGGCAAGTCGCACTATTAGCGACACACTTGGACCATGAGCCACCCGACGATGATCTTCACAATCGTCGGGTGGCTTTTGTTTATTGCAACCGCAATCACCCTGATTTACGTCATTTCACGGGCGCACAACGGCGAAAAAACGCGAGGTGCCATCCTGCTGAAAAAGAAGAATCACGATGACGAAACAGGCGACGATCTGCTGAGATACCGGCCCGCCATCATCGCCCACGAAATCCGTACTCCGCTGGCACTCATCCGCGGAGCCGGCGAACTGCTCGAAGAAGGTCTTGCTGGCGACCTGAACGAACAGCAACACCACTTCGTTCGCACCATGACAACGAACACTCAGCAGGTCATCGACCTGACCGAGTCAATCATCACCGACCTCAAACTCTCACGTGGCGGAACACTGTCAACCGAGCTCGTCGACGTGAGAGACATCGTTGCCTCAACCGCACGAGAAATGCGACGCATCACCGACATCCCCATCCATGTGAACGCGGTCGGGGGAGTCCTCAACATCCACGCGAACGCTTCCATGCTCCGGCAAGTCATGTGGAACCTGATCAACAACTCACTCCACCACGGAGACGGCACCTCGCCGATCACGATCAGCGTCGCCTCAACCGAAGATGGCGGAGCGCAAATCACCGTCGAGGACTCCGGCCCGGGAATTACCCCTGAAACCCAAGAAAAAATGTTCGACGCTTTCACGTCGGAAACCACCGATGGCCGGGGATCCGGAATCGGACTGATGGTCTCCCAACGAATAATCGAGGCGCACGGTGGCAGAATTATGGTGGACTCGTTGCCTGAGTGTGGCACGGTCATCCACGTTGTACTGCCGAAGGGGAAGTGATGAGACAGCACGCGCTTATCGTCGACGACGAACCCCAGATGCTCTCAATCATCGCCTTCGCGCTGGAAACCCAAGGCTTCACGTGCGAAACGAAACCCAACACCACAAAAGCCTGGCAATACCTTCAAGATCGCAGTGTTGATCTGGTTGTCCTTGACGTCATGACGCCGACCGGATCAGGCGTTGACCTGACCCGAAGAATCCGTGGCGCCGGCATGGCGGTTCCGATCATTTTGCTTACTGCCCTTGGTGATGAAGAAGACCGTATCGTTGGCCTCGAGGCAGGCGCCGACGACTACGTGACCAAACCCTTCAGTCCCCGCGAGCTCGCACTGCGCGCCCAAGCAATCGTCAGGCGAACCCAGCCTGTACGACAACAAGAATCCGTGCACCTCGGGCCCATCACCATCGACGCTGATATGCAACGCATAACCTGGGACGGAGTCGTCATTCCGCTCAGCCCTACCGAACAGCGTGTCCTGACAATCCTAGCCTCGCGACCAAACCAGGACATCCCCTGGCGAGACCTCCTCAGCGAAGGCTGGTCCACAACCGACCAAGTCGGCGCACACGACATGATCAAAACAACGATGTATCGCCTTCGCCGTCAGCTAGAACGTGCGGGCATCGACTCTTCGTGTATCCAGTCGGTCAGGGGACGAGGTTACCGTTTCGTCATCGAGGCCTCATAACGCTGACTTTGAGCACTCGCGCTTGATAAGGGGCCTCGTGCCCCCACTTATGTCCGCCAGACTGCGCGCACGCACCTAGCCCGCACACTCTGGAACGTAGCCCGCCCACTTTGGTAACAGCACTGTTTCCAAACGCCACCAAAACCCGCCCGAATTGTCACCAACCAGAAGACACAATCGTTGAGTCTTAACTCTTCAACTAAAGGAGACACTGTTGTCTTCCCAGTCAAACTCTTTGGGTTTCCTTTCGGCGCCACCGGCAGCACCGCCCGTCAGCCCCGAACGCGTCGACTCGATGTACCGCTCATGGCGCTTCAAGGTGTTCATGGGAATCTTCCTCGGATACGCCGGCTTCTACCTGATCCGTAACAATGTGTCACTAGTGTCGGCAATCCTAAAGGAACACGACATCATGAACGCTGCCGGCATCGGCATCGTTGCCAATGCAGTGCTCTTCGCATACGGCCTGTCGAAGTTCTTTATGGCCATGCTGTCCGACCGCGCAAACGCACGCTACTTCATGCCGATCGGCCTGGCACTCTCGGCAATCATGAACCTGCTGATCGCATTCGTGCCCGTTCTTTCCGCATCAGTCGGCCTCTTCGCGATCATGATGTTCATCAACGGCTGGTTCCAGGGCATGGGCTGGCCTCCCTCAGGTCGCGTCCTGGTCCACTGGTTCTCCACCACCGAACGTGGCTGGATGACCTCGATCTGGAACTGTGCACACAACGTTGGTGGCGCGGGCGTCGGCCTGCTCTCCGCTTGGGCACTCGACACCTTCGCAACCTCCGATGCTGACTGGCGTCCCGCCTTCTGGGCACCGGCAATCGCAGCGCTCATCGTCGCCCTCATTGCACTGATCCTTGTCCGCGACCGCCCCGAAGCCCTCGGCCTTCCGCCGATCGAGGAATACCGCAACGACCCGGCAAAGGTGAAGGAAACCTCGGATATGCCGTGGAAGGAAATGCTGTTCAAGCACGTCCTGACCAACCGCGTCGTCGTCCTCCTGGCCGTCACCAACGTCTTCGTCTATACGCTCCGCTACGGCGTCCTCAACTGGATCCCGATCTACCTGACCGAACAGGTTCACGGCGTCAACGTCAAGGAAGGCATCCTTGGCTTCGCAATCTACGAAGGCGCCGGCATCGCCGGCACCCTGCTCTGTGGCTGGGTTTCCGACAAGATCTTCAAGGGCTGGCGTTCAGGCGCAGGCATCCTCTTCCTGGCAGGCGTTGGCATTTCTCTTCTCGCCTACTGGCTCATGCCTCACAGCGCCCCCATCTGGGTCTTCTACCTGCTCATCGCCGTCATCGGTGGCCTGATCTACGGCCCGGTCATGCTGATCGGTCTTCAAGCAATCGACCTTTCACCCACGAATGTTGCGGGCACCGCAGCTGGCTTCACCGGCCTCTTCGGATACCTGCTCGGCGCAACCCTGGCATCGTCCGGCGTTGGTCTGCTGATCCACAACTTCGGCTGGAACATCGCCTACGGCTTCCTTATTGTCGTTGCCGTCGTCGCCGTCATCCTGATGATGATCGTCGGCAAGGAGGAACGCGCCCTCATGAAGCGTCACGTAGCCAATACGTGACCTTCTTCCCCGATGTGTATCGCCGGCGACTTCCCAATCTTGGTCGCCGGCGATACTGCATCCTCGCACTAGTCTGGTTCCTATGAAATCCCTACGCCAAAGCCGCCTCAGTTCACTGATCGCGGTGGCAATCGTGGGGATCATCAGCATCTCGCCGCTCTTTCTTCTTTTCGCAGACTCAAAGCCGGACCTCAGAATCCTGTGCTCCAACACGTCAACGGTGTGCGAAGCTCTAGCTAGGCGCTACGAGCAACGCGAAGAAACAAGCGTCGACGTCGTACGAGCACCAACGTCAGAAGCCCTTGCTCGCCTGATATCAACCCGCGCCCACTCAGAATTCGACGTCTGGGTTGGTGGTCCAGCCGAAGCGCACGTCCAAGCCGAAAACCTCGGACTACTTCGCCTTGCCCCGGACGTTGACACCAGTGGGCTACCCGATGCTTTCCACTCTCGATCGTGGTTCGGGATTTACGGTGGCATCTTGTCCTTCTGCCAGTCACGAACGGTCACACGATCCCCAGAAGGTCTTCGAAGCTGGCAGGACCTGTCATCAACTTCCCTCCCCCTGATCGTCCCTTCTCCCCTGACCTCGGGAACAGCAGCAACATTCTTGAACGTGCAGAAAGAACGCTTCGGCAGCGCCTCGCAAGCAATCCAATTCCTGCGCCAAGTCGACGCTCACACCCTGACCTACGTGAACTCAGGAACCGACCCCGCACACCTTGTCGCAATCGGACGCTCACCCGCATCCATCACTTTCGACAACTACTGTCGCCTTGAAGCACACCATGGCGCCGACGTCATGGTCACCTACCCACTTGACGGAACCGGCTTCGAAATCGGAGCAGCATCTCTTCCCCGACGCACTCGCGAATCAGAGGACGCACAAAAGTTCCTGCAGTGGGTTGTCAGCGACGAAGGACAGGCGCTCGGTGCCGAGGTCGCAGACCAATCTCCCGTCAGTACGCGCCTCCCCGAACACATTTCACGACGTCTTGAAACACTCGGAATATCAATCTTCGGCGAGGATCCCAGCGCGGCCTCCCTTCAGCGCGCCACCCTGATTAAGCGATGGACGAAAGACGTCTACCTTCCATCGTCCACCCAGGACGCACCCGCCCCCATTGGCGCGCCCCGCGCCAACCACCACGTGTCAGACACTGAATCTTTACCTCTAGCCGATGAACTGTCATGGAGTGACCTCGTCCCCACTGCCATTCGCACGCTGAAAATCAGCACATTAGCCGGACTGGGTGCGACAATCCTCGGAATCACAATCGCACTCCCCCTGTACCTGCGCTCCCGACGAACATTCATCTGGATTCTTCCAGCACTCTTGCCTGCACTGATCCCACCGGCAGTCATCGCTCAAGCACTGATCTGGATGGGCGCCCCACCCTACTCGCAGGCAACAATCGTCGTCGCGCTTGCCATCAACGCAAGCCCCTTCGCTGTCCTCATGCTGAGCTTCATCCTGTCGTCCTTCAACCACGGCGAAGTCCAAACAGCAGTCACTTTCGGGAGCCCCGAGCGAAACATTTTTAAAAAGCTTCTTGCTCCACGCATCCGAGCAGCCCTGATCCCCGCATTCGCGTTGACCACATTCATGGCAGCTTCCGACGTATCAGCAACAAGCACGAACGCGTCGGCTGAACCGTACCTACCGGTGTTGGCGCTCAATGCGTTGAACTCAGGACTCGATTCTTCCGTCCCCACTCACATCGCACTCATCTACGTTGGAGTCGCGTCCGCGACCACGTTCATCGTTTTGCGTAGCTTGACGCTGACTCGTTACACAGCCCGGCAGACAACGTACCCAACCCCGCTGAAGGAATACCTTCCGACGCTATCCGCAAGCGTCATCCCCTTCGCGTTGATATTCGTAATTATGAGTGCAGGAATCATCATCGTGATGCTCGTCGGAGCGTCCAATTGGTTCATCCACACCGCATCTGCGGAACTCTTGGGGCAGACCGTCAGAGAATCACTGCTGATCCTGGGCATCGTCCCGCTGAGCGCAGCAATAGGATTCTTGATTGCCAGGCACCGCTGGGCATTCCCCCGCGCGATCAACGCCCTGTTCCTGACTGCCTTGTTGTCCGCCCCCATTGCCGGCGGAATTCTGATTCACTTAGTTTTCCAACACCCGATATCAATCGGCGACCACACGATCCTGCCACGTTTGTTGGGTGGTGGCTCGATTGCGGGTGGCATGCTGACGGTGGTTCTCACCAATCTTCTTCTTGCCCTGCCGGCCTCATATTTCCTGATGTCGTTCTCACTGCTCTCTGTTCGCCAAGCGATGAGGACCGCGGAAGAACTGGGAGCAAGCACTACGCGCACCACTCTCACAGTGGTGATTCCCGCCTTGGCAGGTCGACTGATCGGTGTGTTTGCAGCACTCAGCGGGTTGCTCATGTGTATGAGCGCCCCCTCGGCGTTCGTTGTCCCCGTCGGTTCCGCGTTCCCAGCCGTTGCGCTTCTTCCACTTGGCATCCACGGCGATCACTGGTCAGTGTTAGCTCTTGGCACGCTCGCCGCATCATCTGCCCTCGTCATGATTAGTTTGGGCATCGCATTCATTACCTCAACGACACGTCACTCCGGATATGCCAGGAAGGGCCTATGACAACCTCTACTCACATGAACTCCGGACTGCATGTTTGTGGTCTGGACGTTCACCGTGGCTCACGCATCCTGAGCGACATTTCATTCGACGTTGCCCCGGCCGAGATCCTTGCTGTCGTTGGACCGTCGGGGTGCGGCAAGACAACGCTCTTACATACCCTTGCGGGCATCGAAGCGGCCAGAAGTGGCTCCATCGTCGTTGACGGCTCGGACATCACCACTCTTCCCGCAGGAAAACGCCCAACCGGCCTACTTTTTCAGACGCCCTCGTTGTTCAATCATATGAACGTCCACGAAAACATTGCTTTCGCGCTGGATAGTACGAATGTTCCCCCTGCTCAACGCGAGTCTTTGATCGATTCGATCATGGTTCGCATGGGTATCGTCGGCCTAGCATCACGCTACCCCTACCAGCTGTCGGGCGGTCAGGCTCAACGCGTCGCTCTGGCACGGACACTTGTGCGACGACCCTCCGTCCTGCTGTTGGACGAGCCCCTCGCGCACGTGGGCGCATCCGTTGCGTCAACGATCCGAGCTTCCCTGATTCGCGAGGTTCGACGCTTGGGCAGTGCAGTTCTCTACGTGACGCACGATGTGACCGAAGCGTGTCTGGTCGCCGATCGAATCATGCTGTTGGATTCGGGGCGGTGCCTGCAGATCGACACCGCGCGGATGCTGTATGCGCAACCGAGTTCCATCGAAGTTGCGCACCTGATGGGCATCCCCAACATCGTGTCGGGCACGGTCGAAAGTGTTGATGAGGCTCCCGATTCATCGCTTCTTCTGGCAACGGTGACGTGTGGGACTGTGGCCTATTCGATTCCTGCTCCCCACGACACGAAGCCGGGAGACGTTCAGATCAGCATTCCGCCCGAGAATATTCATTTGACTCCCAGTGCCCCGTATTCGGTGATCGGGCGTCACGGGCAAATCGTTTCCGCTTCGTTCGTCAGATCCCATATGTCCTATGACGTAGAAACCGAGATCGGGACGTTGGTTGTCCGCACGCCCGACACATCAATTCCCTTTGAAGTCGGTGCACTGGTTGAGTTTGATGTGACGTCGGGGTGGGTGCTTCCGAGCTCAGATGCGGACAACGAAGTCGCGTAAAGAAATGGGGCGCTGGGGTTTCATCCCACCAGCGCCCCTTCCCTAGGCTTGGCTTGATGCGCCTGGTCAGGCAAGCAGTTCAGCTGCCACCAGTTCGGCGACCTGGATCGCGTTGAGGGCAGCGCCCTTACGCAGGTTGTCGCCGGCGACGACCAGAACCAGACCGCAGTTGTCATCGACAGCCTGATCCTGGCGGATACGACCGACCAGAACCTCGTCGCGCCCCGCAGCTTCAAGCGGAGTCGGAACGTTGACGATGCGTACACCATCAGCGGTTGCCAGAACGGAACGCGCCTCGTCGGGGGTGATAGCGCCGGAGAATTCGGCGTGGATCGAAAGCGTGTGGCCGGTGAAAACGGGGACGCGGACGCAGGTGCCCGACACCTTGAGGTCCGGGATGTGTAGGATTCGGCGGGACTCGTTGCGGAGTTTCTGCTCTTCATCGGTCTCTTCCGATCCATCGTCAACGATCGAACCGGCCAGAGCCACAACGTCGAATGCGATCGGGGCGACGTAGACCTGCGGATCGGGCAGAGTGACCGCGCGGCCATCCAGTGCAAGACCGGCAAGATTCTGAGTGACGCTGGCTTCGGTCTGGCGCACGAGTTCTTCGACGCCCTTCACACCGGAACCGGAGACTGCCTGGTAGGACGAGACGAACAGGCGCTTCAGGCCACCCGCCTTGTCAACCAACGGGCGCAGGACCGGCATAGCTGCCATGGTCGTGCAGTTCGGGTTCGCGATGATGCCCTTGGGACGGTTCGCGATGTCTTCGGGGTTGACCTCAGACACGACCAGTGGCACGTCCGAGTCCTTGCGCCATGCGGAAGAGTTGTCGACAACAACCGCGCCGGCAGCAACGAACTTCGGCGCGTACTCAAGCGAGGCCGAGGCACCCGCAGAGAAAACAGCAATATCGATACCGTCGTAGTTCGCGGTGTCGACGTCTTCGACCGTAATCTCTTCACCCTTGAAAGTCAGGGTCGTGCCCGCCGAGCGAGCAGAAGAAAAGAAGCGAATCGACTTCACGGGAAAGTCGCGCTCTTCGAGCAGAGTGCGCATGACTCGGCCAACCTGTCCGGTTGCTCCGACGACTGCGACGTTCAGTCCGGTCATTGTTTTCTCCTTTGGTGTGGGCGCCCATACGGTGGGGCGACCGAGGGATCCGGCGTGGTTTTCACGCGGAAGTCTGCGATTTTAGATTGACGAGGCCACCTAGCGTTTCTCCCCTATCCCTATAAGGGGGCGGAGCAACAGGCGCTACGCCTTTCAACGCCCGGTGCCACCGTAGACGACTGCCTCAGATTCGGTGGCGTCAAGGCCGAATGCCGTGTGGACGGCCTGGACTGCGCGGTCAAGATCGTCGAGGCGGGTAACAACGGAGATACGAATTTCGGAAGTCGAAATCATCTCGATGTTGATGTCGGCATCAGACAGGGCCTCGAACAGCTTGGCGGACACGCCCGGGTTGGTGCGCATGCCCGCGCCGACCAGCGAGAGCTTGCCGATGTTCGGGTTGTAACGCAACTGGTCGAAGCCGATTTCGTCGCGCGCAGCTTCAAGAGCGTTGAGCGTGCGCTGCGCATCGCCTTCGGGAAGCGTGAAGGTCACGTTCGCGCGGGTCGAGTCAGAGACTGGAACGTTCTGAACGATCATGTCGATATTTGCGCCGACCTCGGCGCAGATGGAGAAGACGCGCGCTGCCATACCGGGGGTGTTCGGCAGGTTGGTGACGGTGATCTTGTCCTGGGAGCGGTCGTGGGCGATACCGGAGATGATTGGCTGTTCCATGGGGTCCTCCTGCGGATCGACAAGTGCGGCTGAGGGAACGAGTCCCTTAAGTTCTGGGTTTGCTGGACCGTCGAAGATCCAGGTGCCGTTCTTTTCTGAGAACGATGAGCGGACGTGGAGCGGCACCTTGTAGCGACGCGCGAATTCGACGGCGCGCAGGTGCAGAATCTTTGCTCCGTGCGCAGCGAGTTCGAGGGTTTCTTCCTGGGTGACGCGACGCAGACGGTGCGCCTTGGGGACAATACGAGGATCTGCAGAGAACAGGCCGTCGACGTCGGTGTAAATTTCGCAGACATCAGCGTGCAGGGCTGCCGCGAGCGCGACTGCGGTCGTATCCGATCCGCCACGGCCCAGCGTGGTGACGTCGTCATCTTCGGAGATTCCTTGGAACCCTGCGACGATGGCAACGTGGCCGTCTTTGACGGTGCGGGCAATGCGTTCGGTTACCAGACCGACGATCTGGGCACGCCCATAGTGTGAAGTCGTTTTAATGCCGGCCTGAGCGCCGGTGAACGCCTGGGCTTGAACGCCGAGTTCGTTGACTGCCATGGACAGCAGGGACATGGAGATGCGCTCGCCGGCGGACAGCAGAATGTCCATCTCGCGTTCGGGAGCGTGCTGGGTGATTTGCGTGGCTGTGTCGAGCAGGTCGTCGGTAGTGTCGCCCATTGCGGATACGACGACAACGACTTGGTGTCCTGCCTGGTGAGTTTCGACGACTCGGCGGGCGACTCGTTTCATCGCTTCAACATCTGCGACGGATGAGCCACCGTACTTCTGCACGATGAGTGCCACGATTCCCCATTTCTTCTTTTACTACGCACCTTCGTGCGTCCTTTCATCCTAGAGATGCGCCCTATCTAGCTCGAGTGCGACCGCCATACGGGCAAAGGAAACACAATAGGCGGACAAACGAAACATCAATCAGGGCTCTTCTAGGTCACTTGTGCAGGCTCAGGGTTGACAATCGCTTGAGTCCAAGTCAGCTTTTATGCTGGTCACAGCACGTGACCCGTTGAGCAAGGAGGCTCGCATGGCTGACCCGATCACAATCTATGGAACTCCTGTTGTTCAAGGTGTTGCCTACGCCCCGGCACTCTGGGTGCGCAGGCCTGAACTTCCGCCTGAGTCGGCTCCTGCTTTGCCGGAGGATGTCCGCGAAGCCGAAGTAAGTCGCTTCCTTGATTGTGCAAATGCCGTGGCTTACTCGCTCATGAATCGTGCTTCGAAAACCACCGGACAAGCGGCTGACGTTCTGATCGTGACCTCGTCGCTGGCCACTGACCGCGCGTGGACGAAGGACGTGTCGAAGCGCATCCGCGACGGCATCCCCGCGATTCAGGCGGTGATGAAGGCGACCGAGCGGTTCGTCGTCATGTTCGAGACTGCCGGCGGTGTGATGGCGGAGCGCACGACCGACTTGCGCGACGTTCGTGACCGCGTGATCGCGCACCTTCAGGGCGTGCCTGAACCGGGCATCCCGGACTGCGATTGCCCGTTTGTCCTGTTGGCGGATGATCTGTCGCCCGCTGACACCGCAAGCTTGGACACGAATGTGTGCGTCGCGATCGTGACTCAGTTAGGTGGTCCGACCTCGCACACGTCGATCATTTCGCGTCAGCTGGCGATTCCGTGCATCGTGGCAGCACGCCAGGTGGACCAGATCGCGTCGGAGGTGCCCGTCTTGGTCGACGGTGGGACGGGTGCGATCACAACCGGAATCGACGAGGCCGTGGCACTCGAAAAGGTCCGGGCTGATGCAGCGCGACTGGAACTGATTCGTTCATGGACGGGTCCCGCGCAGACCTCGGATGGGGTGCATGTCCAACTGTTGGCGAACGTTCAGGACGGGCCCAGCGCTACTTCGGCTCACGAGTCCGGCTTCGCTGAGGGCGTCGGTTTGATGCGCACCGAGCTGGCATTCCTTGACCACCCGACTGAGCCCAGCGTCGAAGAGCAAGCGCGCTCCTATTCTCAGGCACTGCTGGCATGGAGCGGCTCGAAGGTTGTGATTCGCACTCTGGATGCAGGATCTGACAAGCCCGTTGCCTACGCGACGCTACGTGATGAGCCGAACCCCGCGCTGGGTGTTCGCGGTATCCGGATTAACGGCATTCACCCGAATGTTCTGGCTAATCAGCTGGACGCGATTGCCGTCGCAGCCATGACTGCCCCCGACACCGACGTGTGGGTGATGGCACCGATGATCGCTACTGCCGCTGAAGCACGCTGGTTTGCCGGGTTGATTAACGAACGCAACGACGTTTTTGGCGTGTCTTTGAAGGCTGGCGTGATGGTCGAGGTTCCCGCGACCGCGATCCTGATCGACCAGATCATGGAGTACGTGGACTTTGTTTCTATCGGTACGAATGACCTGACCCAGTACACGATGGCCGCTGACCGTCTGTCAGCAAACCTGGCGGAGTACTCCGATCCGTGGCAGCCCGCACCGCTTGCGCTGATCCGTAAGGTCGTCAAAGCTGGCCTGCGGTTGGGCAAGCCCGTTGGCGTGTGCGGTGAAGCAGCCGCCGATCCGCTTCTTGCGTGCGTGCTTGTGGGCATGGGTGTGACATCGTTGTCGATGGCATCAAGTGCGATTTCCGGTGTGGGCGCCCAGCTTGGTCAGGTTTCTCTTGAGCAGTGTCGCGCAGCCGCCGATGCGCTTGTCGGCGCCTTCGATGGTGGCGATGGGCGCTATCGCGCGCGCCAAGCTCTTGGACTTGAGTGAGTTCTTTCATTGAGCACCGTTTTTGCCTGATTTTTAGCCGTTTTTGTTTCGACTAAGAATCAGCATGCTGAAAACAGAGTAGCCCGTTTCATATTCTGAGATATTTTCGACCGCTCTATGTTCACCCACTGAACACCCACTCCCTGAAAACCACTTCACTCGTTAGCGTCATGGAAGAAGGTCAGCCCGGCTGCCCCTCCAACCGTAAACGTCAACACGTGGAGTTCACCATGAAACGCACCGCGCAGATCAGTGCCGTCACTGGCGCAGCGCTCGCCCTTGTCCTTGCTGGATGCTCCGGCTCAGCATCGACCAGATCCGAATCGGGAACAGCCGGCGCGTCTGAGGAATACTCAATCGGCATCAGCCAGATCACCACTCACACCTCGCTCGATGCTGCACGTGAAGGCTTTAAGCAGGCGTTTACCGACGCTGGCTTGAACGTGAAGTTCGACGAACAGAACGCCCAGGGTGATCAGGCAACCGCAACTTCGATCGCAGCGAAGTTCGCAGAAGCAGATCACGACCTGATCCTGGCTATCGCAACCCCTTCAGCTCAGGCAATTGCGCAATCCATCGTTGACACTCCCGTCCTGTTCACATCCGTCACCGACCCGGTTTCTGCTCAGCTCGTAGACTCGCTCGACGCCCCTGGCTCGAACCTAACGGGCACCACCGACATGAACCCGGTCGAAGAGCAGATCAAGCTGGTCAAGCAGTTCACACCCGGGGCGAAGAGCATCGGCATCATCTACTCGTCCGGTGAAGTGAACTCCGAAGTCCAGGTGAAGCTTGCCAAGACGATAGCCGAATCCGAAGGCCTTTCCGTGAAGGAAACGACCATCACGAACTCCGCCGAAGTTCAGCAGGCAGCCCAGGATCTGGCAGGCACGGTCGACGCTATCTACGTCCCGACCGATAACACCGTCGTCTCTGCATTCGCTTCTGTCGTCCAGGCAGCTGAAGATGCAAAAATTCCGTTGATCGCAGGCGAAGCTGATTCCGTTGCTAAGGGTGCGCTTGCCACATACGGCATCGACTACAACGCACTCGGCTACCAGACCGGCCAGATGGCAATCAAGATCCTCACCGAAGGCGCCGAGCCTGCCACCATGCCTGTCGAATCCCAGACCGAATACAAACTGACCGTCAATAAGACGACACTTGAAGCAATCGGTTTGACTCTTCCGGATGCTCTCAAGGACACTGCCGTCCTGGTCGGAGAATAACTCAACGCGCTGACGCGCAACCCACGCACAGGTGCTCAGTGAACAACCAATGTTCCTGAGCACCTGCGCGTGAAAACAAACCCTGAAAAGGAAAACCAGTGCTTACAGCTCTCGACCTTGGCCTGATCTACGGCCTCATGGCACTCGGCGTGTACCTGACATTCCGAGTACTCGATATCGCTGACCTCACCGTCGACTCATCCTTTACAACGGGCGCAGCGGTTGCAGCAATCATGATCACCGCCGGCCAGAACCCGTGGCTTGCCTCGATCGCCGGCTTCTTTGCCGGTTGTATTGCGGGCTCAATTACCGGTTTCCTTCACGTCAAAGCAGGCATCCACCCCCTGCTTGCCGGAATTTTGACGCAGATCGGCCTGTACTCGATCAATCTGCGTATTCTCGGCAAAGCAAATGTTCCGCTTCTTCGTGGTGTAGAAACTGTCCTCACTCCCCTGCGCGAGGCGGGCCTGAACGGCTCGTGGGCATCCGTCGTTATCTTCGCCGTCTTGATCGGCGTCGTCACCACCGCCTTCAACTGGTTCTTGTCCACCCAGATCGGTCTTGGCATGCGCTCGACCGGTGACAACGAAGGTATGGCTCGCGCCCAGGGTGTTCCCACAGGAACGATGAAGATTATCGGCCTTGCCCTTTCAAATGGCCTCGTTGCCGCCTCTGGCGCTCTTGTCGCTCAGTACCAGGGCTACGCCGACATTTCGATGGGCATCGGTTTGATTGTTGCCGGCCTGGCATCGGTCATTATCGGTACCGCACTGATCGGGTCGCGTGGCATGTGGATGACCTCGCTGTTCGTCGTGATCGGCTCGATCGTCTACCGCGTCATCATCCAGCTTGCCCTCGGCATCGAGTTCCTTGAAGCGAATGACATGAAGCTGATCAGCGCAATCATCGTGTTCCTCGCCCTGATGATTCCTCGCGTCGGTTTCTTCTCGAAGATCCGCGAGCGCCGTCGCGCCCACACACTGGTTCCCGAGCCTGACATTACGCACACGCCTGAAGAGCGCGACAACGAAAAGGTGGTGCTCTGATGCTTGATATCGAAGCCGTCACTAAGACATTCTTCCGCGGTACCGTCAACGAGCGCGTGGCGCTTCGCGATATTTCACTCCACCTTGACGAGGGTGACTTCGTCACGATCATCGGCTCAAACGGCGCCGGCAAGTCGACACTGCTGAATGTTATTTCTGGCCGTTACCAGGCTGACGTGGGACGCGTGACAATCGATGATACGGACATCACGAAGCTTCCGGATTATGCGGTTGCGCGCTACGTTTCGCGTGTCTTCCAGGATCCGATGGCTGGCACCGCGCCCCACCTTTCGATCGAAGAGAATCTTGCGCTCGCATGGTCACGAGGCAACCGCCGAACCCTGGGGCCTGCTCTGACAGCGAAGAAGCGCGCCATATTCCGAGACATTCTGGCACCTCTCGAACAGGGCCTCGAGAATCGTCTGACTGCCAAGGTTGGTCTGCTGTCCGGTGGCCAACGTCAGGCTCTGTCGCTGACGATGGCGACCTTCTCTAACCCGCGCGTCCTGCTTCTTGATGAACACACCGCCGCTCTTGACCCGAAGCGTGCTGCTCTGATTACCGAGCTGACCCGAGATGCTGTCGCGTCGAAGAATCTGACGACGCTGATGGTCACGCACAACATGGAGCAGGCACTCTCCATGGGCAACCGCCTGATCATGATGCACGAAGGTCGCATCATGTTCGAGTTGGCGGGTGAAGAAAAGAAGAATGCAACTGTCGATTCCCTTCTTGCGGAGTTCGATAAGCTGCGAGGCAAAGATGGAGAGGGACTCTCTGACCGCACTCTCTTGGCCTAGCACCCGGTGACGCACTGAAGCGTTACCAACAGTGTTGGGGGAGCACGTCAATGATGTACTCCCCCAACACTGCTTTTCACGGTTAAACCACTAGGCGACAACGGCAGACGGCAAGCGAAGACTCTTCATCCACGCCAAGGATGCGAGCGAGCGTGCCATCAGAGCGAACACATGACGATTCAGATGCTGGACTCATGCCCAGATTGTTTCGCTAGCTCACTATCTGTCCCGCTCGCCTGCTGTGGGTTCCCTGTGATCATTCACTGCACACATGGTCTAGGTCGTGACATTTCCTTGTGTCCGTAGTAAGTATTCAGTACCTTAGTGGCGTAAACGTTCTCACAATGAAACGAGTTCATACGATGACAACGCCGACTCCGCAGTTCAACGGCCAATCAGACCCGCAGTACACCAACCAAGAGCAAGCTTACGCCCAGCAGGGACAGCCTTACGGCCAGCCTACATTCGCACCCTCCGGCCCGGCGGGCTACCAGCAGAAGTCGAAGATTATCGCCGGTATCCTGGGCATCTTCCTTGGAGGTTTTGGCATCCACAACTTTTACCTTGGTCGCACCACCCGCGCTGTCATTCAGCTGGTTCTGACGATCTTCACCTTCGGTGTTGCTTCGCTGTGGGGCTTCATTGAAGGCATCCTCATTCTGGTGTCCGCTCCGGGTAGCGAGTGGCACCGCGACGGCAACGGCATTGAGCTCACCGACTAAGTTTCTTCGTCTGTGTCGGACTTGCAGTCCGAACACACCGCACCGCTCTGGGATGGCACTGTCAACCCAGGGCGGTTCGTCCTTCAAGGGCCCGACCCAGAGTCTTCGAGTCGGCGTATTCAAGGTCGCCACCCATTGGCAAGCCCATGGCAAGACGCGATGTTGAAACGCCGATGCTCTTCAACATTCTGACGATGAACGCAGCGGTTGCGTCGCCTTCGACATTCGGGTTGGTCGCGATAATGACCTCGGTAATCTGATCGTCTTCAAGACGCGACAACAGTTGACGGATGCGGAGTTGCTCGGGGCCGATGCCACGGATCGGGTCGATGACCCCGCCGAGCACGTGGTAGCGTCCGCGGAATACCCGTGACGCTTCGATCGCTTGGATGTCTTTCGGTTCTTCGACGACGCAGATCATTGTGGGGTCACGCCGGACGTCTCTGCAGATAGAACAGGTTTCTTCTTCTGTCAGGTTCGCGCACACCGAGCAGTGGTGAACCTTTTTCCGCACCGCCTGAATAGCATCGACGAGTCGAGCAACGTCATCTGGTTCCGCATCCAATATGTGCATGGCCATGCGTTGTGCAGACTTCGGTCCGATTCCGGGAAGCTGACCGAACTCATCAATCAAATCTTGAAGAGCACCTTCGTACATGGTCAACGTTCACTTCCGTTCGGGATTGTTTCAATGATCTTGCCACCGAGGACGTCGAGGACAACGGGGAGGCCAACCATGGTTGTGGTTTCAATATCTTCGTCATCCATTGAGGGCAGGTCTTCACCCATGTCGAGCGGAGCGGAATCCTGATCGTCATCGATAGGCCCATCATTATGGGCATCGCTACCAGCGCTGTTGTCACCGTTAGCCCAGGCATCACCTGCAGATTGAGCCGTATCATCTGAGTCTTCAAAGCTCACCGAGTTCGTCTGAGCAACGGGAGCATCCGCCCAGCCACCGGGCGTTGTCTGCTGATTATCGCTCGTATTTTGCGGGTCAAAATCGTCGTAGGTGAAGACGCTCATGGCACGGCGTACCGGCCCCCCGGTAGGCACCGGTTCTGCCTGAGCTAAAGACTCAGAATCTGCCTGCTCGTCGCCGTGGCTATCGGAGGGGCGATCATCGGATACTCCCGACGAATCCGAGTGAACCTTAAAACCCGGGCTGGAATCCGCAAGCGGCCAAGCGGGATCCGCATCCACGCACGTTGAAGCAGAGTCAGCCCCAGCTGACCAAGCGTCATCACGGCGAGGTTGCGGGCCGTTGTGCACCTGTTGTGATTCGCTCAGACCGTCCTGCGGTTCAGGTTCACACGCTTGGGCTGGCTCTTCAACGTCTTCGTGCGGAGTGCGAATAACTACTTCACCCCACGGGTCATCCGACGCTACCGGATCAGAGCCGACGTGTGGGGCTGAATCGGGGGCAACACGTGGCGCTGGATCACCCAGGGCCTGTGAACCGACGTCAGGAGCCTGGACAACGCGGTGCTCAAAAGGGGGCGGCTCCGAAACCCATCCAGCATCGGGCCGTCCATCTCGGTTCGCGTTGTTGTTGAGTGGGATGTTCGGTGTCTGACCTGAATAGGAGTGATCGGCGTGAGCCGGATCGGAATATGCATGGTGTGATGCAGGTGCCGAAGGTGCCGTTACTGCCGGCCCTCCCGATGCTTGTCCCACCTGTGCGCTGAGTTCATAGCGCAGACCAGTGACCTCGTAGATCGCGTCGGAGACGATCTGATGCCTGCCACCGCGTTCAAAGTTCGCCATGATTCCTTCGGAGGGGAACACCAGCACAAGGTTCGACCCATCGATCGCACCCAACTGCGCGTTCGTGTTGATCAGCGACCATGCGACGCGGCTCATCGAGGCCAGACGGTCAAGCACTTCATTCCATCGAGCTCGAACGATGTCCGCCTGCTTCCCGCCGTTCTGACGTGGTGTCTGGCGAGCTGGTGCTTCAGTTGACGAGGCCGCGTCCACCGAACGGGGCTCCGCCTTTGGCGCAGGCGCGGGCTCTTCAGGCTCAACAGCGGGAGCACTGTTCTGGGACTGGGCGACCGACGAGTCATCCCACGAGGATGAAGGGGTCACAGCCACATCGGGCCACGAGGACCCCTGCTGAGGCATTGAGGTAGGAGCATCGGGAACCGATTCCCCATCACGATGTGGAGACGAAGGAGCTTGGGCACGTGGTGTCAGATCCGCCGGCTGGTTCTGCCGGTTCGAATCAGGGCGCGAAGCGCGTTGGGCTGTCTGCGCCAACGCAGCGCGAGCCGCCTGGGGGCCAGAAGCTGAAGGGGCGGCACCAATCGGCTTATTTCCAGCATAATCAGCACCGTGATGTTCCCTTGGAGCACCCCCACCGGGCATGCCAACCGTGCCGGGAAGTGGCATATCTGCAACGGCCTGGCCAGAAGGTGTCGGCACAAGAATGCGCCCAATAAGAAGCTCAAGCTGGAGGCGCGGTGATGTTGCACCGGTCATGGAACGAAGTGCCTCATCGGTCAGATCAGCTGCGCGAGACAGCGGACGCGGACCCCAATTCACTGCCTGATGGCGCATACGATCGAGGCGCTCAGCAGGGATGGATGTCAGGACATCGCCTGCGCCGTCACCTGCGACCGCGATAATCAGCAGGTCACGCAGTGTTTGAAGGAAGTCTTCAACGAAGCGACGCGGATCATGACCAGAATCCACCATGCGTTCAATAACGCGGTAAGCCGCCGCACCGTCGCCACCAGCGAGGCCATCAACGATCTCGTCAAGAAGAGCAGAGTCCGTGTATCCCAGCAGCGAAACAGCGGTTTCATACGTGACAGCCGAGTCGATGGAGCCTGCCATCAACTGATCAAGAACGGAAAGAGTGTCACGCACTGAACCGCCACCGGCGCGCATGACCAGTGGCAGAACACCGGAGCCAATGTTGACGTGTTCTTCGTCCGCCAACTGCTGCAGGTAGGGTTCCAACACATCTGGCGGAACCAGACGGAACGGGTAGTGATGGGTACGAGAACGAATCGTTCCGATCACGCGCTCTGGTTCTGTCGTTGCGAAGACAAACTTCACGTGCTCTGGGGGTTCTTCCACCAGCTTCAGCAGCGCGTTAAAGCCCTGATTTGTGACCATGTGGGCTTCGTCAATGATGAAGATCTTGTAGCGATCACGCACGGGCGCGAAGGTGGCGCGCTCACGCAGGTCACGCGCATCATCAACGCCACCGTGGCTGGCTGCGTCGATTTCGACAACGTCGAGCGACCCCGAACCACCGGTGGCCAGTTCCACGCACGACGGGCAGGTTCCACACGGAGTATCAGTCGGTCCTTGCTCACAGTTCAGACAGCGGGCCAGAATACGCGCTGACGTGGTCTTTCCACACCCGCGCGGACCCGAGAACAGGTATGCGTGGGTCACTTTGTTTGCACGCAGAGCAGCACGAAGTGGCCCCGTCACATGGTCTTGACCGATGACGGAAGCGAATGTGTCTGGACGATAACGACGATACAGAGCTGTGGTCACAGTCCAACCCTACGTGTACCCATGTAGAAATGCGTTTGCATGGCAGAAAAATGGGAAGAACCACTCCCCCATATTCACCGTCATTATCGCCTCAATAGCAAGGAAAAGTCGGTGTTCAGATCCCGTTTATTCAACGAACGTGAGAATAATCAGATTTCGGTGCTCCCCCTTCGCTTTTCCGACTCGCCACTAGCCCATAAACGCAACCGCACGACGGAGACATCGAACGCTGGAAAGACGAAATTGACTCTGGATTCCCTCACAGCTCCCTCGAACCGAGGGTTCCACGGGCATGGGAATACACAACCCAAGCAATGACCCCTCGGACGATTCACGTTCCCGACGCACTATGGAAGCTTGCCGAGATTCGAGCCAAACAGCTCTGCTCCACGCCTTCAGAGTGTGTTCGCCAGTCCCTAGCTCGCCAACTCGTCGAATCCTGGCCGCGCGTGTCACAACAATCGGGCTCGCACCACGGTAGTGGCACGAGCCCGAAAGATTATGTAGTCAGTTTATGTAGTCAGGGGCTTCACCCCATCGCGAGTATCACGCCTGTGGCTGAACGTCAGCCCATTCGCCAAGCGAGACGCGGTGACCGGTGTAGAACGGACGATCCTCGCGCACGTGCAGGCGAGCCCGGGTGTAGCGCTGAGCGTGAAGCACGCCCTCCAGGCGATCGAGCGTGTCAGCCTCGAATGCGAGAATCCACTCGTAGTCGGACATACCGAATGCGGACAGGGTCGAACCCTTGACATCCGGGTACTGGCTGAAGCCATTCTTGCCGTGCTCGGCCATGATGGCGCTACGCTCTTCGGGCTCCATCAGGTACCAGTCGTAAGAGCGGACGAACGGGTAGACGGTGATCCAGTCGCGCGGTGCGACGCCTGCGAAGCATGCGGGCACGTGGCGGGTGTTGAATTCTGCGGGAGTGTGCTGGCCCATGACGGACCAGACGGGGATCAGGTAGGCACCCAGGGGCGACGCGAGCAGACCGCGGTAGGCCTTCTGCAACGCGAGCGGATCGTCGGCGAGCCACCACACCAGCAGGTCAGCGTCGGCGCGCAGACCAGCAAGGTCGTAGGTGCCACGCAGTTCCACGCCCTCGGGGGTGATGGCTGCCAGGGTTTCCTCAACCAGGACCTTGCGTTCTACTTCATCAGTCGGTAGCGGTGCACCGGTCGCGAAGACCGAGGTCAGGCCGTAGTGGAAGCCGTTGTTGATGGCGTCGATATCGACGTCGGTGGCGTCGCGCGGATCCTTGTGCGAGTAGGTCTTTCCGGTTTGGCTCATTGGTTCTCCTTTGATGTGAGCTTTGTGTGAAGCTATTTGCTTGTTTGTTTCAGTTGGCGCGAATGTTCAGCGGGCAGTTTTCTCCGATTGACGAGGCCGCCCATCGCGCTTATTCGCGTGACTTTTCTGGGCGGGTTCGGCCGGGTGGTGTGCGTCGCGCGGGTGAGTGTGCGTGGGTAGTTCGCCGTTCTTCGCGGCGGTTGGCCCTGCAACGACTGTCTTTCCCGTGTCGAGACCTTCGATCATGCGACAGCAGTGGCTTGCGCATTCGTCCGGCCACGCGCCCAGCGGAAGGGTCGAGGGTTGTTCTGGGTTTTCTCCGCGAGCGCGGGCTGCGCGTTCAAGGATGAGGTCGGCAAGGGATGCGATGAATGCGGGGTGTGTGTCGACGGTGCGCGCGCGGTCGTAGTCGAGTTCCAGGTCGGTAGCGGTTTGCTTGGCTTCGGTGTCGAGGTCAAAGACGACTTCCATGTGGTCGGAAATAAAGCCGATGGGTGCGCATGAGACGGCTTTGACGCCTTCGGCTTTGAGTTCTTCGAGCCGATCATTGATGTCGGGTTCCAGCCAAGATGCGTTCGGGTTGCCCGAACGCGAGCAGAAAGCCAAGTCGGTTTTCAGCGTTCCTACTTTGAGTCCAAGCTTTTCTTCGACTGCGGGGACGATCAGTTCCATGAGCGCGAGATGCTGACCCGCGTAGTCTGAGCCGGTCTTGTCGGAATTACCGGATCCGCCCTGCATCGGGGTGGGGATGGAGTGGGTGACGAAGACGAGGTGCAAATCGTCAATCACAGTTCCTCGATCGAGTAGTGTCTTCACTGATTCGCTGACAACGTCGATCTGGGCGGTAAGAAAGCCGGGGGAATCGTGGTACGAGCGAACCTTATCGACGATCACGTCCTTGCCACCATCGGGGAGCAGGGCGAGTGCGTCAGCGACATCTTCGCGGTACTGCCGGCATCCGGAGTAGGAGGCGTAGGCAGAGGTCTGCATCATCAGGATTCTGCGGGCACCACCCTGGACAAGTTCCGCGATCGTTTCCGACATGAAGGGGTGCCAGTTTCGGTTTCCGAGACCAATAGTGATGTCCGCGCCTCGTGAGTGCAGTTCCTCGCGCAGAGCTTCTAGCAAGGCCTCGTTGCAGGCGTTGATGGGACTGACTCCCCCGAAACGTCCGTAGTGACCAGAGACTTCCAGCAGGCGCTCGTCCGGGATCCCCTTGCCTTTCGTGGCGTTACGCATGAAAGGGAGTACGTCGTCGGGGCCGTTCGGGCCACCGTAGGAAACCACGAGAAGCGCATCGTAGGGTGCGGTCAGATCAGACATTTTCTGCTCCAATTCCAAGGACTCGTTCAAGCGCTTCGAGGTATTCATGCGCATTTCCGTCTGCTACTGCTGCCCTGGCAGTACGGCAGGGCGCGTTCACCAAACGCGCCGCCAAGTGGTGGAGGGCTCGAGCAGTGCGCGCGGCCTCGTCCTCATCACGGTGAGAAAGAGTGGCACATTCTTCTTCGACGATCGCGTCAACTGCGTTTCTGAGGTTCACAATCGCACGGTCAACATCCGCCCCATGGGCGACGTTGACGAAGGTTGTGACAGCGTCGGCGATGATGGCTTCGGCGATGTCGATGTCTTCACGTTGGACCGCGGGCAGACGATCAGAGACGTTGTCCAAGCCGATGCGAACCACCTGGTCTGCTTCGAAATCGTCGATTTCAATATCGGGAACCAACGCAAGATCGACAATGATCAGTGGGCTGTCGGCGCCTCGGGTGGATACGACCGCGCAGATCTGATCTGCGGTCAAGACCGGCTGACCACTGCCTCTGCACGAAACAATGAGGTCCGCGTGGGCAAGCTCGTCATCAATGGTGTCGGGGACAATTGGACGGGCACCGTGACCTTCACAAAACGCTTCGGCGCGCCCCGACGCTGAGTGGACTCCGATCTCGCGGACGCCATAGTCGCGCAGGGCACTGACAGTTGCACCCGCGTAGGACCCGGTTCCAAAGAGGATGGCGCGTTGGTCGCCGAGGTCGCCTCGTATTTCCTTCGCTAGGTCAAGGGCGACGTGAACAATGGAGCGTCCATGGCCAGCAAGACTTGTTTTCGCAGCTACTTTGCGTGACACCGCGGACGAGGATTGGAAGAGGCGCGAAAGAGCGGGAGTGATCGTCCCCCGTTGCGTGGCCACTTCAGCTGCGCGACGGACTTGACCGACAATTTCACGTTCGCCGATAACCATGGAGTCCAAGCCCGAGGCAACGCGAAACAGGTAGGCGACAGCGTCCCGACCAGAGCGCGATGTCACCGCATCGAGTCGTTCACTCAGCGCCACCGGGAATTCAGCGGAGTCGACAACAATATCGACGCGGTTACAGGTCGATATCGTGACCGCACCGTCGATCACTCCGACTTTGAGGAATTCATCGACAATCGACGGGGTGGTGCGACTAGCCTCGGCCACGGCATCAAGGCCCTGGTCGGAATGGCTGACGGATAAAATATGAATTCCCATTTCGTCGCAATCAAACCATAATTAAACCTATGATTCACAATTTATGTGAATCATTTTGGAAATTCATTTAACGACAATCTGACAGATAAAATAAATGACACTTTGACATAAAAACAAATTGTTGAATCTGCCCCCACCATGTAAGGAAAACCGTGACCCTTTCGGACAACGCGCCCTTGGCGACGAAGGCCACCACGTCACCCGTGGCCGAGTCTTCGTTCATGCAAGCAGTGTCAGGCCGTCGACCAGCCACGACCCCCGTCTGGTTTATGCGCCAGGCAGGACGTTCTTTGCCCGAGTACCGCGAGCTGCGCGCACGCTCGCAGGCATCAATGTTGGACGCGTGCCTGACTCCCGAATTGGCAAGTGAGGCGACACTACAGCCGGTTCGTCGCCACGGGGTTGACGCAGCGGTGTTCTATTCGGACATCATGGTTCCCCTGCGACTTGCGGGGGTGGATGTGGAGATAGTGGGGGGCGTTGGCCCTGTCATCGCGTCTCCGATTCGTTGCGCGGATGACGTTAATCGTCTGACAGAGCGCGGAGCGTCGCTTTCAATCGCGCCCGGAATTGAGCAGATCCGCCAAGCCGTACACATGACAGTTGCCCAGCTTGGGTCCACTCCCCTGATCGGTTTTGGTGGCGCACCTTTTACCCTCGCCTGCTACCTGGTTGCCGGCCGACCTTCTCGCGACCATTGCGAAGCTCGAGCGTTCATGTATTCGGATCCGGAGTCATGGGATCGGCTGATGACGTGGTGCGCAGATGTCACCGGAGCGTTTATCGCCGAGCAGGTATCGGCTGGCGCATCAGCCACTCAGCTGTTCGATTCGTGGGTTGGCGTGCTGGGCGAAGACGATTATCGGCGCCACGTGTCCCCCTATTCAGCGCGTGCGATCGAGGTTGCCGGTCGCGCCCTGAGTTCAACAACTGGAACGCGCGCCCCAATGATCCATTTCGGCACAGGCACACCGCAGTTGCTGACCGCGATGCATGATGCAGGTGGCGATATCATCGGCGTTGACCAGCGCATTTCTTTGGACTCAGCATCCGCGCTTTTTGACGATACTGTTCCCCTGCAGGGCAATCTGGATCCCGCCTACCTGACCGTTCCATTCGACATTCTTGAAGCAAAGGTGCGTCAGATTATTCGTCAGGGTAAGGCCGCACCGTCCCATATTTTCAACCTTGCTCACGGCGTTCCAAAGGACACAGATCCACGCGTTCTGACACGTCTGGTCGAGTTGGTGCATTCGCTATGAACGCCGGAAATCGCACGATCTCATCGACAAACGAATTGTCCCGCAATCACTGGGACACGATCGTGATCGGTGGCGGAATTGCTGGACTTGTTTCCGCCTGGGAATCCGTCAAAGCAGGCCAGACGACCCTGCTTGTTGAGTCGCGAGGCTATGTGGGCGGGCAGGTCGCGTCAATGATGGTGGGTGGTGCCCACGTCGACATCGGCGCGGAGAGTTTTGCTCTACGAGGCACCGCGATGACCTCCATGGCTGAAGAGCTGGGGCTGAAAGTCACAGCACCCAGTGGAGGGCGCTCGCATTATTTCCTGCCGCCCGTTCCTCATTCTCTCCACACCACATGGGGTCTTCACCGGTTCCCATCGGACTCGATGATGGGCATCCCTTCTGACCCAGCATCGGCAGAAGTCCGGGCAATTCTTGGGGATCAAGGGGCGATGCGCGCATGCGAAGACCTGACTTTACCTCCCCACGTCGGCGCCGAATGCGCCGACGTGGCCTCGTTTATTGAAGCCCGCATGGGGCGAGTCGTGCTTGATCGCTTGGTCCGCCCGCTGGTTGCTGGCATTCACTCGCAGGATCCTGAGAAGCTGGATGTCGACCGCGTACTACCCGGGATGCGCGCTGACCTACTCCATCACGGGAGCCTTGCGAAGGCTGTTGGCGCACGACTGGAAAAGTCGAGCGGGTCACGTGGCGACGTCAGCATCGAGGGTGGAATGCAGGTTCTGATCGACGCCCTTACAGCTGAGATTCTGGCAAAGGGTTCCGCGATTGCGACGCGTTGCGGCGCGGAAGCGATCTGTCGCGCATCTCTCAGCGCCAGCAACTCGAGCACCGTCCAATGGCAGGTGGATATTCGCGATACGACCCCGGCTGGAGCTCCTTCCGCAGAACCTCGTCGAACGTCGGTCGGACGTCTGCTCACAGCCAGTCGCGTCATTCTGGCGTGTTCGCACGCACCCGCTCTGCGTGTGCTCACCCCTTTGTTCCCGGAAGCCCAAGAATGCACGTTTGCGCCGGGCGCGCCGATTGTGCGGTCTTTCCTCACTGTTCGAGCAGAGGCGCTGGATAGCGCTCCGGTTGGTCCTGGATTGCTGGTTTCGCCCGATATTTCTAGCGTTGCCGAGTGCCCTGTAGGCGCGAAAGCACTTTCTCAGCTGGATGTGAAGTGGGCATGGATTGCCGACGAATTGCGCGAGGCTCACGGGGAGCACGTTCATCTTCTTCGCCTGTCTCACGGTCGACCAGGGGATGAAGATCGAACGCCATCACTGGGCGAGCTTCTGCATGACGCTAGCGTGCTGACCGGTACGGATCTTGGAGCCGAGAACGTGATCAATCACAGGGTGATTCACTGGAATGGCACTTTGGCGCAGGCGACACCCGACTTGGCTCGTCGAATCAGCGCCCTGCGTCAGAAGGCGGAATCATTACCCGGCTTGTTGATTTGTGGGGCGTGGGTATCAGGTTCCGGAATCGCCAGCGTGGTGGCAGATGCACGTCAGCGCGTACGGGGTGAGAGGCGCTCACTCCTTTTCGGCAGGTGAAAAGAATTCATTTAATCCTGAAATACGAATTACGTCATTACCTATTGCCGAATATCTGTCACATAAATTCCGACTCTCCAGATAGTTTTTAATTCACTCTGTCATAAAATAATTGAATCCGAAGAATTACGTGAAGAGAACCGACTTTTGTCACTATCAATTATCGAATTACCCTCATCTCGTCTAATCTGCAATGGTGACCATGAACTCCCCCATCCCCGCTTCCGATACCCCCGTCCTCAAGCTGGGCACGCGAGCTTCGAAGCTTGCCCTCACCCAATCGCAGATAGTGGCGGACGCGATCGAAGAAGCTGGCACACATGCGGGCACCCCCGTCCGCGTGGAGCTTGTTCATATCACGACTCACGGCGACGTTGACCCAACTCCTCTGTCGAAGCTGGGGGGAGCCGGGGTATTCGTTGCCCACCTGCGCGAATCTCTACTGGCTGGCGAATGCGATATTGCCGTGCATTCGTGTAAGGATCTGCCGACCGGCGATATTGACGGTTTGTCCCTCGTCGCGATGCCACCGCGCGAGGATGTTCGTGACGCTCTCTGTTCGCGAGGTGGCGCGCCGTTGGCAGAGCTTCCAGAAGGCGCAAAGGTTGGCACGGGTTCTCCCAGGCGTAGTGCGCAGATTCTGGCTACCCGCCCCGACATTCAGATCGTCGATATTCGTGGCAATGTTCCGACGCGCCTCGCACGCATCAACGAAGATCTGGACGCCGTCATATTAGCAACCGCAGGGCTCAACCGTTTAGGCATGTCAGAGGCGATTGCACAGTACCTTCCGACCAATCAGATGCTTCCTGCCGCCGCCCAAGGGGCACTGGCTATTGAAGTGCGATCCGACTGGGATCCCGCGTTGATCGCTCTTGTTGCGTCGTTGGATGACCCGGCAACACACATCGGCGTAACTGCAGAGCGCTCGCTCATGAACGCATTGGGTGCCGGATGCGCTGCACCACTTGGAGCGCTTGGCACAATCGACGACGGAGTATTGACCCTGCACGGACGCGTGATCGCGACCGATGGCAGCCAGGTGCTTGAACGTGTGGCCTCGTGCCCCATTCCCCAGGTCCACGATTCCACGTCCGCGATCTCCACCGAGACGCACGAGGCCGCAATCTTACTGGGACGCGCGCTTGCGCAGACCCTGCTTGGGGCGGGGGCCGAAGAAGTCGCTGACATACACGCCACGAAGAATCAGACGAAATGAGCACTGACGCACACGTCTTCATCACGCGCTCGCATTCTAAGGAGCGCCCCGACCCGTTTGGGCAGGCGATCGAAGCCCTCTCGACTCCGAACGTTCACGTTCACGCTGAATCTTTGGAACTCACTCGCACCACAGTGAGTGACGAGGAGTGCAAGCGTTTCGCAGATGATCTCATGACGTACGCGTCAACGGGTTCGTGCGGATGGATTCTGTTTACTTCAGCGCGCACGATTCGCGTATGCGCACATCGCATCGAGAATTTTGTCGATTATATGAAGTGCGTGCACGAACGAGGCGCGCGCATCGGCGTGGTTGGCCCCGCCACAGCAAAAGCATTGAAAGCGCTCGGCATCGACGTTGATCTGCAGTCCGAAGGGTCCGGGGAGGACTTGGCGAACGCTGTTGTCGCTTTCGATCGCGAGCGCAGTGTCCAGACTCGTGAAGTACTACTTCCACAGTCGGCAATCGCCAGGGTTCAGCTTCGCCAGATACTGAGCGAGGCCAGCTATCCTGTCCGTCATTACCCGGTCTACACAACGGTCACGATCGCTCCACGGTATTCTCTCGAGCTTGCCAGAATGTGCTCGTCCACCTACGTGGCCGCAACGGTCATCACCGCCCCCTCATCAGCGCGAGCTTTGAAAGACGTTGCGCCCTACTTATTCCCCCATATCCCCGTCATTGTGTTGGGACAGGCGAGCGCCACAACGATGGCAGAGATCGCTCCCGAAGCTCAGGTCATTGTCGCCGATCATCCCACTCCTGACGCGGTTGCCGACTGTATCAAGCGCATTCTTGAAACACATGCTGGTCATTCACCACAGAAAGGGATCTGACTTTCCATGACTTCTCCCGCTCCATTCTTCCGCCCCCGCCGAGTTCGACAGTCTGCTGCGATGCGTGGCCTCGTCCGCGAAACTCGAGTGAGCGCCCAGCAACTGATCGCACCCGTGTTCGTCCGCGAAGGCATCGACTCTCCCGTGCCGATCACTTCAATGCCGGGCCAGTTCCAGTTCGACATTGATTCGTTGCGTCGCTACGCAGCCGAGTGCGCCGAAGCTGGCATCGGCGGGATTGACCTGTTTGGTGTGCCCGAGGTGCGTGATCCGACCGGTTCGCAGGCGTGGGCAGAAGACGGGATTCTGAACCGTGGCATCACTGCCATTGCCGAAGAAGTGGGCGACGCACTCGTCATCTGTGCCGACACCTGCCTCGACGAATTCACTGACCATGGGCACTGCGGTGTCCTCGACGAACAGGGTCGCGTTGACAACGATCCAACCTTAGACCTGTACGTCAAGATGGCTCTGTCTCAGGCTGAAGCCGGCGCCCACATGGTGTCCCCATCGGGGATGATGGACGGCCAGGTGCGCGCAATCCGCGAAGCGCTTGACGATAATGGGCACGCAGACGTTGCCATCCTTGCCTACTCGGCAAAGTACGCGTCCGCGTTCTACGGCCCATTCCGCGAAGCCGTCGACTCGACCCTGAAAGGCGACCGTCGCACCTACCAGCAGGATCCCGCGAACAAGCGCGAAGGCGTGCGCGAGGTTCTGCTCGACATCGAGGAAGGGGCTGACATCGTCATGGTCAAGCCCGCGCTTGCCTACCTTGATGTTTTGGCTGAAGTCGCTTCACTGTCGAGCGTCCCAGTCGCCGCCTACCAGGTGTCCGGCGAATACGCCATGGTCGAAGCAGCCGCCGCAAACGGGTGGATCAACCGCGATGCCATCATCGACGAATCCATCACCGCGATCGTGCGCGCAGGCGCTGACATGGTGCTCACCTATTGGGCGCTTGAAGTTGCCAAACGCTTTCGAAAGTAAACCCGCGCACCACCCAGCGACACCCGGCAACTGCGCAAAACAGCGCAAAACTGACCGGCCTCGTCAATTTCTATACGACGTTAGACTCATGAATATACGGAGAACCCGATGACCACCAACGAAGAACTATTCACCCGTGCTTTAGGCGTGATTCCCGGCGGAGTTGATTCTCCCGTGCGCGCGTACGGATCCGTCGGTGGCGTCCCGCCGTTCATCACATCCGCGAAGGGCGCATATGTGAAGGACGCGACTGGGCGCGAATACGTGGACCTGGTGTGTTCGTGGGGACCCGCCCTGCTGGGACACTCGCACCCAGCAGTCATCGAAGCCGTTCAGAAGGCGGCAGCGAAAGGCTTGTCGTTTGGCGCGCCGACCGAGGCGGAAGTTGAACTCGCCGAACTGATCCGTTCCAGGGTGAGCCCCGCCGAGCGCGTCCGTTTCGTCTCCACCGGCACTGAAGCCACCATGACCGCCATGCGTCTGGCACGCGGAGCGACCGGTCGCGACCTGATCGTGAAGTTTGCCGGCTGCTACCACGGGCATTCTGACGCCTTGCTTGCGGCCGCCGGATCGGGGGTTGCTACCGGAGGTTTGCCCGGATCCGCGGGCGTGCCGACTGCGGTCACCGCTCAGACGATCGTGTTGCCCTACCACGATGAGGTGGCCCTCGAAGAATGCTTTGCCACCCGCGGTCAAGAAATTGCTGCCGTCATCTGCGAAGGTGCGCCGGCCAATATGGGCGTCGTTGATCCCGGATCGTTCAACCTAGCGATTCGTCGCGTCACTGAAAAGTACGGTGCGCTGATGATCTTGGACGAGGTATTAACCGGCTTCCGCGTTTCCGCCGGCGGAATGTGGGGCTTGCGTTCAGCATCCGAAGGTGGTTGGGCACCCGATCTTTTCGCGTTCGGGAAGGTTGTCGGTGGCGGTATGCCACTGGCGGCGGTCGGCGGACGCGCAGATGTGATGAACCTGCTGGCTCCGCTCGGTCCCGTCTATCAGGCAGGAACCCTGTCCGGCAATCCGCTGGCGACCGCAGCCGGTATTGCCACCCTGAAGCTTGCCGATCAGGGCGTGTACGACCATGTTGACTCAGCCGCGCAGACGGTCATCGACATCGTGTCGTCTGCCCTTGTCGCCGAGGGTGTCCCCTTCGGCATTCAGCGCGCCGGTTCACTGTTCTCCATCGCGTTTGGGGACGAGGCCGCGCAAGCTCCACTGGTCAACTACGCCCAAATGCAGGCGCAGGACACGTGGCGTCACCCGGCGTTCTTCCATGCTTTCCTTGATGCCGGCGTTTCCTTGCCACCGTCGCTCTTCGAAGCGTGGTTCGTGTCAGCCTCGCATGGCGAACGGGAGTTTGAAGCAATTGCCGCGGCGGCTCCTGTAGCGGCGCGCGCAGCTGCACGCGCCGTAAAGCCACAGTGAAGGCTCGCCTGCGCCCCCACAATCTGACGAGAATGTCAGAGCACTACCCCCTCCTGATAGGGCGTGCCCGCTACCTGGTTTCCCAGACAGCGGGCACGTCTTTCTAGACGCTTCTTCTACGCGAGTATCTTGAGGGAGCTACGGCTTAGAAGGGCTCGTAGAAGTCACGACTCATAAAAGCGCCGTAGCCCGCGGAGGCATTCCAACACAGCACACGTATGCCCTATACGCCACGGTGTCCCCGCTGACGTGCTCGTCAGCGGGGACACCGTGCGCTCAATGCGTGAAAACAGCGACCAGATTGGCCTACTTCAGACGCTGGCCTTCCCTGTAGACCTCAGCAACCTCAAAATCCTCGGTAAAGACAACGGCATTCAGGACGACACCAGGGGCGAAAGTGAGGGTCACGCCAGCGCGTCCCTCGATTCCGAGCACCGCGGCGGGCGCACCAACGCCTGCGCGAACAACCTGTTCAATGCTCAAGAATCCGCCTCGCACCAAGCGTTGCAGTTCCTCGGCGATACGAGCCGTGCCACCGGCAATCGTGTCCGTTCCTGCAAGAACAGCAACACCGTCAGTGATGTCCACGTCCAAGCCACCTAGCTGGTAATGACCGTCGGGCATACCAGCGCCCGCCATCGCGTCGGTCACGAAGACAACGCCGTGTGGGTTTTCAGGCTCGACGAAGCGGACGACGTCAGACACCAAGTCAGCGTCCACGTGGATCGTGTCAGCAACCAGTTCAACGGCGACCTCACCCGCACGAGCAGCAACGAGCAGTTCCCGGACAGGACCAGGAGCACGGTGCGTGATCCCAGGCATTGCGTTGAACAGGTGCGTCGCAGTCTGCGGCAGAGTCTTGAATCCGATCTGCTTCGCGTAGGCGGTCGTCTCAGCGATGACCTCGCGAGTACGAGGCCCCGACGACACCGTGTGCCCCCACGACGGGATTGCGCCGTAGTCCAACAGGAGCTTCGCAGCCTCGGTAGCACCTTCCACTTCGGGAGCGATCGTCATCGAGCGAATGTAACCCTTGCCCGCTTCAAGCCACGTGCGTAGCTCATCAAGGTCGGGGTTACGTACCGCTTCCGGATTCTGCGCACCACACTTGTGAGGCGAAATGTACGGGCCCTCCATGTGGATGCCAATCAGATCACCGGACTCGCAGGCTACGACGAGTTCGCGGATCGCCGGCAATGGGTCCACCAACGACACCGTTGACGCCAGCATTGCCGTCGTCCCCATCTGACGGTGAGCGTTGATCGCCGTCATGATCTTTTCAAACGTCGGCTCATCCGGGAACGAGCATCCCCCGCCACCGTGGCAGTGAATGTCAATGAAACCCGGAGTAATCCAGCCCTTCACAGACTCGTCATACGGCAGAACCTCGACAACGCGACCATCCTTCACAACCAGGCCGGAACCACGCGTGTGACCGTCAGCGTCCAGTACCTGCCCGGTTAGAGTGACGACAGAGTCCTCGTCGACCAGTCCGTTGACTGGGAGTGCACCCGCGGCGCTCATCGCAGGATCTCCCACGCGTTCGTGTACACCTCCTTGTGGGCGAGCTTTGAGGCAGCCGCTTCGTCGAGCAGAACCGTGACGCTGGGGTGCATCTGGATGATGGACGCCGGCCAGAGAGCCGAAACGCCACCCTCGATCATCGCTGCAACCGCGTCAGCTTTGCCTTCTCCGGTGACGATCATCAGCAGGTGCTTCGCATCCATGATCGTGCCCAGGCCCTGCGTCATGCAACGGGTCGGAACCTGGCTCACGTCGCCGTCGAAGAAGCGAGAGTTATCTTCGCGAGTCTGCTTGGTCAACGCATCAACGTGCGTGCGCGACACCAGCGAACCGCCCGGTTCATTGAAGCCGATATGACCATCTGAACCGATGCCGAGGATCTGCAGGGTCACGCCACCAGCAGCCTTGATTGCCTCGTCATAGTCTTTCGCTGCAGCCTCAAGATCGTCGTCGAAACCGTTGGGAACATTGAGGTTTTCTTCGGTCAGGCCGGTCTTGTCATCACCGACGAGCTCGCGGGACAGTACCTTACGGTAACCCTCCGGATGATCCTCGGCGATGCCGACATACTCGTCAAGCGCGAACGCCTTGAAATCCGTTAGAGAGAACGTCCCCGCTGCGTGAGCATCGCGAATACGAGCATAAAGAGCCAAGGGAGTAGAACCCGTAGCAACACCCAGCGTCTTCACGTCGGCGACCGACAGGACATCAATCAATTCCTTGATAGCGACGTCTGCAACTTCGTCAGCCGTCTTAAAAATACCGATCTGCATGGTGTGGGACTCCTTTGATGACCCAAGTGCGTCTTTTAACCGATGCCATCAGTTTATGATTTGGACGATTGTCGCGGAATACGTTCACCGCATGTGCGAAGCGCGGTGGAATTATGCCCATAACGTAACGCCAATCATGCCACCGGAACCGGCGACCACAACACAACCCCGCCATTCGTTGAAATGGACTAGCCCCAAAAATTGGACTGGTTTCATTCTAGGCGGTTAGCGCTTCAAGGGCGGAGACGGCGGGATTCGAACCCGCGGTACGCTTCAACACGTACACACCCTTAGCAGGGGTGCGCTTTCAGCCACTCAGCCACGTCTCCAGTACGGAAGTACCCACTAATCCTAACGGGTTTCGATGCCGTGAGGGAAATTGGCGCATCGAAATCACATGACGAAAGCATGGCACTCCCCGATGGAGAGAACTCGGCTCAGTCGAGCCGAGTTCTCTCGTCCTCAGGAACGATCAACTGTTACGAACGATCAACCGTTACCGAGTCTTCATCCTTGCGACGACGAGATATCAGTGCACCAACACCCGCTAGACCAACAAGCACTGCCACTCCGAGAAGTCCCACAATCGATGCACCAGTGAGTGCAAGCGTGGATTCAGCTTTCTTCATCGGCCTCCCACTCAATGGTGTAGCCACTTCGTTTTTCCCACCGCTAGGCTTTGCCACCGCAAGTGCACGAATAGTTACCGGCTCTTGCATGGACTGCTCGAAAAGAATCTGAAGCGTCTGAGTTGCAGGGACCTTCACCGTAGGCTTCAAGATCTGGGTCGGTAGCTTCGCACTCCACGTGTCTCCATCAACCGTTCCAGCAACCGGCTGATCGTCAACTTCAAGCATTGGAGCTTTAACTGCACACGCTTGAACCTTGGACTGATCTGCAACTGCACCCAGGGTTAAGGTAGCTTGGATCTGCGGGTCATCCTTTGAATCCAGCAGAACGTAGTCGGGCTTCTTCTTGGAAACACACGCAAGGTTTGCTTCGCCAGGAGCGCCCTTGCCATCCACCTTCGGAAGGTAGAGCGGATCGGGCGAGCAGGTTCCCTCCGCATCATTATTAAGCGAAGCAGTCCAGTTCGTTGATTCGATACCTGCATGCTTAATCGTCAGATATGTAACGTAAAGATCCGCCTGGGGGTTAGCAACTTGCTCAGCATTGGCGACAAGTTCGAAAGAGGCTTCTTCACCTTCGGTGACACTCTTTTGGGTTTGCCCCGTTATCCCCTTGTACTGCCAACGATCCTTGGTTTGGTGAGTAACGGTTGCAGTGCCCGACAGTTCAGCTTTTGAGGACTCCACAGTCACCGATTGCTGGGACTTCGAATCAATGTCGCACAACGCGTTTACGGTCGGGGCAACAGGAGCCTTTGCGCTGGTTGCGACCGTGAACGAGGGGACGTTTGCCAGATCCTTACCGTCAACGTTCACCACCGGCGTGTGCGTTTCAGTCATGTCGTGATCTGCCGGAGCGGTGCGAGTGACGCTCACCGTTGCAGTCCAGACATTGTTTTCAATAGTGCCAGTGGCACGCTTCCCATCGATCGTAACGACGGGGTCAGCAGGAAAAACAGGTTTGCCCGGCTCCGGTTGGGCTTGCGAGGCAATCTGCCAGGCTCCATACCTTTCATAACCCCACTCTGACGCGGGATTATGGTATGCACTGAGCCAGTAGGCGTTGTCGGGAAGCGTGCACGTTACCTCAACAGTTGATCCTTCGGGCATCTTTTGGCTGGCAGGAGTACAGGTTGCAGGCAGATGCTTCCAGTCCTTGGTGTCGATAAGAAACTCGACGTCGTAGTTAGTGAGTCGCCCCTTTTCGTTTTCGACGACGAATGTTGCCTTCTTTTCTTCCTTCACCTGCTGAAGCGGGATCGACACGGTGTAGTCAACGCTGACGTCTGCTTTCGGTTCAACGTCGAAACGGCTGGCGGCAAGTGGCTGGACGGTAGCGTCGCCGAGAGCCATTATGGGTCCCGGCTGAGTGTCAGCGTAGCGCGCACGCATGGTTCCGAACATGCTCGAAGCCGGGCTGTATCGGTCGCCGGTCAGGTTCGCCCCGGCCGCCCATGCCGTCGGGGTGACTAGGATGCTGGTAGCAAGAACCACACATGTAGCGACTCCAGCAACACGCAGTTGAACTTTCATGTCTACTCTCATTTCTGGGACTTTTTAGGCATGGCTACATTACATTAGGCTCACCTTATTTCAAAGGTGAAGGCACGCATCTATCCGCGCACCCTGACCCAAATAAAGCCCGTCCAGCACCCCTAAGATTCGGGCATTAGCCCTCATTAGCCCCAAGATCCAGCCCGCCGTAACACACCCGCCCCTCCAGATCAGAAAGATCAACAAGGGCAGAGTTTTGGTTCCACACGTGCATGGGCATCCACCGCACGTTTTGTTTGACCCATTGGTTGAGGCGAAGTTGTCGGAAGGTGTTTTCTTCAGCTGGTTTTGAAGGGTCCTGGGTTTTGTTCCTCGGTTTTATCGAGGAGGATAAGGGCTATGGCCCAACATTATTCGCAAGAGTTCAAAGCTTGAGCAGTGTGTCTTGTCAAGGAGCGGTTAAAACAGGACCCGGCATTGTCCATGAGGGTGTCAGTGGCGCGCGTCGGGGCAGATCCCCGATCACTACTCAGCCCACACACGTACCGGATAGGCGACCAGACCTTATGGAGCGTAACTTCCGCGCTAAGCACCCCCATCAGCTCTGGGTTGCTGATATTACCTATGTCCGCACCCGGGCCGGGTTCGTTTACACAGCGTTTGTCACCGATGTATTCTCACGCATGATTGTGGGCTGGTCCACCTGATCAACCATGCGAACCGAGGCATTGCCATTGGAAGCCCTTGATCAGGCGATTAGCCAGGCCAAAGGGGAATCTCGCCTCGCTGGCCCACCACAGTGATCATGGCTCTCAGTACGTCTCCAGCGCTTATGGAAGTTTGCTTGCCGAGCATAGTATCGCCTCGTCCACTGGAACAGTTGGAGACTCTTACGATAACGCTCTAGCAGAAACAATCAACGGGCTATACAAGACCGAGCTGATCTACTCCCAGACCTGAGCAGGAGTGACGGAGGTCGAGTTCGCGACGATGAACTGGGCTCACTGGTAGAACACCAAGCGGCTACACGAAGCTCTTGAGCACCACACCCCAACCAAGATCATCACAACTTATAACCAGACCCACGCCAGACAACTGGCACCCAATTTAAGAAGCAGAACAAAACCCAAGACACTTCATTTCGCGCTCAAATTGACATGAGGCACCACGTACTTTTCATGACAGAAGTAGTATTTAGAAATTACAGATAGACCCGGTAGCGTCTTCGCCACAACGACTGCACGCAAGATCTCAGGGCAGCAGTAACCACGGACATTTTCTGGGGATACTTTCAGGGTAGAAAATCTACCTTTGCGGACGGGCGGGAGCCTCAAAACCCTCCCGCTTGGCGTGGTTTTTATACCGCTTAGTTCAGATTACTTGTACTGCCGGCAATAAGGCTTTTAACTGTAAGTAGCAGATACGCAAACGTCCTGGTTTTACGGATTATCGCCGGTAAGTGAGAGAGGAAAGGAGTTGGAACGGAATGAAATTCACGCTCACGATTGATCCCACCGTAACTGAAACTATCGTGAAGGTAACGGCGCGGGAGGTCGATGCTGAGGTGCAAGCGATTCAAAGGCTTGCTTCCGGTAGCCTAGATAGCTCTTCCTCCCCCGCAGTCGAGCGCCCGCTTCGCCGCCTCATCGGGACAAGTGGCAATGACGCCACGGTGTTGGAAGTGCGTGCGATCCTCGCGTTCTTTACTGAAAAGAAAGCGGTGTTTGCTCACACCAGTAAGGGTGATTGGCGGATCAAAGCCCGAATGTACGAACTCGAAGAATCTCTACCTGCAGGCGATTTCGTACGTATTTCACAATCGGAGATTGTCAATATTGCCGCGATTAAGAAACTTGATCTTTCTTTCTCGGCAACGATTAGTGTGCAGCTAAAAGATGGCTCGCGCTATTACGTCTCCCGCCGGCAACTTCCAGCTTTCAAATCCAAACTCGGAATCTAACCCCCGCAGAAAACCTCTAACTCACGCAAAGGATAAAACCCATGGAAACTAAAAAAATAATTGGTCTCACCCTGGTAGGGGCTTGCATTGGGATCACTATCGGCACCAGTATTGAACTTATTTTTTCTTCTCTTTCCTCCTCTAGCTGTTACCCGGGAGTTCCAGAATTCTTAAACAGTTTTGGAAACAAAAACGTGGCAGTATTAATTGAGCGGCTTATTTACGCAGCCTACGGCATCATTAGTAGTTTTGCGGGGCTGCTGTACCGTAACGAAACCCGCCCGCTTATCCTCAATACCGCCCTGCATTTCGGGATCATACTTATCTGTGGCATCGCAGCTGGCAGTTACCTTAAATGGTGGGGATCTAACTTCGATATGCTCGGCGTAATCATCACAATAGCGCTTATCTATCTACTGATTTGGCTATTCAATTGGCTAGTGGCTCGCGCCGAAGTCAAAAAGATGAACCAAAAATTGCGATAAAGCCGGGTTAAGCGCCACCCCATCGACGACATACGAGGTGCACAAAAAAGTGTCGCGACATTGCACAACACAATGTCGCGACACATACCAGAGCGGAGGGCGAGGGATTCGAACCCCCGGTGCCATTGCTGACACAACGGTTTTCAAGACCGTCACCTTCGGCCACTCGGTCAGCCCTCCAGTGGGATTCAGAGTACATGAAAAACATTCAAACTCAGAACCGAACAAACACCTGAGGCCACGGAATGCATCATGATGACACAATCCGTGGCCCCACGGTAAGCGAGAAGATCAGTCAAGCGTGGCCGGCCTCGTCAATCAGTAACGGAACCACCACCCAACTGAGATTCTCAGTGGCGGAAGTGGAACAGGTTCCACGACTTCTTATCCGACGGCGCCTCTTCCGGATGATCCAACAGTCCGCGCGACAGGGAGGATGCGTAGGGCGGCCAGAGCGGAACTCGGACGGCAAGCATCGCCTGAACAGCGTGGTACACATCCCAGCGCGACGACTTCGCCGCAACAACGGACTGGTTGTGCGCGTCGAGGCGACGAACCCAGCGTCCCGGCTGAGAAATCAGGTAGTCATTAACGAAATCAAGGAAAGAACGGTAACAGTGTTCGAAGTGCTCAACCTCGCCGGGAGTGACGCCGTCATCTAGGTAGGCACGACGCAGGGACGCCGCCGCGGTAATGCCCTCACAGACAACCCACTGCTGGTGCTCATCTTCCCCTGGGACGGGCTCACCCATGGCATCAACGCAGGTGGCGAAACCAGGTTCGCCGTCGCAACGACGCCAACCATCAACGCGAGCGCGTTCAAATAGTTCGAGGCCCATTTCCATCAGATAGTCGGGCACGGTGCGATCCATGGAACGTAGGCCGGCACGAATCTGCAGGGCAAGGCGCGACCACTGCAGAGCATGACCGGTGACGTAGCCGTGGTAGACGCGACGCCCGTCGCTCTGCCCCTGAGGTTCTCCGGTCAGCGGCCGCCATGAGTTGTCGTAGTACTCGGGCAGGCGCCAGTTGTTTGTGGACGCGGTGCGATACACGAAGGCCGCCATCGCTTCGGCGCGTTCGAGCCAGACGGGGTCGGTGGTCGCTTCGGCGGCAGCAAGGTAGGCCTCGGCAGTGTGGAGTAGAGTGCCCATAGTGCGTACCGGCAACGCTTGCGTGAATGCTTCGTCGAATTGATCAACGACTAGGCCATTTGGTTCGATCCAGTGGCGTTCTTGGTCGTGGAGCAGGGTGGTCAGCAATTCGTGGGCAGCCGGGCGGTTGGCGACCGCGGCTGCGGCAACACCAAGGATCACGTACGCGTTGTGGTACTGCGACTTGTCACGGACGCCGTCATCCCACGGGACGCCGTGTCCGTCGGCGTCGGGGTCAGACTTGATGGAGGTCCACATGCCCCCGTTGACAGGGTCAACGAAGTAGCGATTCATGCACTTGATGGCATGGTCGGCGTAGCGACGTGTGCCAGGCAGGCCCATCAGAACACCCAGCGAGAAGACGTATGCCATTCGCGCGGTGACGGCAAGGTCGATGCTTCGGGTCGGGTCAGGTTCGCCCTGATCGGTCAGATGCGCGAAGCCCGTGGGCACAATCGCCCCTTCTGCTTCGGCGATTAACGCTTGCATTTGGGCTGATAGCCACCTGTTGTGCTCAATAGAGTCGAACCACCCCACGAGGGCCTCCTGCATCATCTTCGTTGCATGGTCACGTACGCGCACCGGAGTGACCGGCGTTACATATACTAGCGGTATTGGTGACTCGTCTGCGAATTCGGTTCACGAATACTGTCACTTTTCGCTTTTCATTCATCGACGAGGCCGGCTCCACTTACCTATTCACCTACCCATTTTGTTTCGCCAGTCGAAAATGACTCCCCATTTCGGCGCGCGAGTGTCAGACTGTGACCATGCATGAAAGAGCTGGCACCATCGCCCTTCCAGAAGACCTCATTAACGTCGACGAGGTCGTTTCCGCTTACTACGACATCGAGCCCAATCCGGCCAAGGTCGAACAGCGCGTCTCATTCGGTACGTCCGGTCACCGCGGATCGAGCCTGAATGGCACCTTCAATGAAGCACACATCGTTGCAACCACCGCGGCGATCGTTGAGTACCGTGCAGCCCAGGGTTTTGATGGCCCGCTGTTTATCGGTCGCGATACCCACGCTTTAAGCGAGCCCGCCTGGCGCACCGCTCTTGAAGTTCTGGCTGCCGCCGGTGTGCGCGTGAAGATTGATGCTCGTAATTCCTACACGCCCACCCCGGCGGTTTCTGTTGCCATCCTTGGCGCCAATGGCGCGCCCAAGGCTCTGCGCACATCCGGCCCGGGCTTGGCTGATGGCATTGTTGTTACCCCGTCACACAATCCGCCGCGCGATGGTGGTTTCAAGTACAACCCGCCTCACGGCGGTCCGGCTGATACGGACGCCACCGGTTGGATCGCAAACCGCGCAAACCAGATCCTCGAAGATGGCTGGCGCAAGGTTCCGCGCATCATTGGCACCTCGTTGTTCAACGATGAGCACCTGGAGAAGTTCGACTACCTGACCTACTACGTCGACCAGCTGGATACCGTCATTGATATTGACGCGATTCGTCGCGCCAATATTCGTATCGGTGCCGATCCGCTGGGTGGCGCATCGGTTGACTACTGGGCAGCGATTGCTGAGCGTTACGACCTGGACCTGACGGTTGTGAACCCGACCGTTGATCCGGCGTGGCCGTTGATGACGCTGGACTGGGATGGCAAGATCCGCATGGACTGCTCATCCCCGTACGCAATGGCCTCCCTGCGCCAGGTAATGACGCCGGACGCTAATGGCAAGACTCCGTATGACATTGCTACCGGTAACGATGCTGACTCGGACCGTCACGGCATCGTCACCCCCGACGGTCTGATGAACCCGAACCACTACTTGGCAGTTGCGATCGAGTACCTGTTCACGCACCGCCCGAACTGGCCGACGGATGCTGCGATCGGCAAGACGCTTGTTTCATCGTCGCTGATTGACCGCGTTGCTGAATCCATCGGCCGAAAGCTGATCGAGGTTCCGGTTGGCTTCAAGTACTTCGTCCCCGGTCTGCTTGATGCGTCGGTCGCTTTTGGTGGCGAGGAATCTGCCGGAGCTTCCTTCCTGCGCAAGGATGGCACGGTCTGGTCGACGGATAAGGATGGCATCATCCTTGCTCTGCTGGCTTCCGAAATCACGGCTGTCACCGGTAAGACACCGTCGCAGTTGCACGATGATCAGGTTGCTCGCTTCGGCGCTTCGGCCTACGCCCGTATTGATGCGGTCGCGAGCCGTGAAGAGAAGGCAAAGCTTGCAGCCCTGTCATCTGACGACGTGACTGCGACGGAGCTTGCTGGCGAGGCCATCACCGCGAAGCTGGTGCGCGCCCCGGGTAACGACGCTGCGATCGGTGGCCTGAAGGTGACAACCGAGTCCGCATGGTTCGCCGCTCGCCCGTCCGGCACCGAGGACGTCTACAAGATCTACGCCGAGTCCTTCAAGGGGGCCGAGCATCTTACCCAGGTCCAGGAGGCCGCGAAGAAGGTTGTGTCTGATGCCCTTAGCTAAGTCTGAGTAGCAAGACATTCGTTTGACGAGGCCGTCGGGATTCACCAGAATCCTGACGGCCTCCCGTGTTGCGAAACCGATCTGTCCCTGCAGGGATACTCACCACCACATGGGCTAAGAAGGCACAGCTCAGTAGCCCCATTAAAAACGGTCTTGCCGGGACAGCTTCGCCCCCGCTACCAGCCACGCAAATCCTTACACCCATGCCTACCGACACCTACATAGAAAACGCCTGGAAACAAGCCAGCCTGAAACACCAAACCGACGGAGTTATCCCACAATGGGCAGACGCCATCGCATGAAACGAACTACGCCACTCCACCCCATACAACAACGTCTGGGACTACCCCCCCCCAGCAACACAATTTGTCCTATAACCCAAAACTTGCCACCGTCCCTCCCGACATCATGACCTTCAACGGCACCGCATTCCAATACAAGGCTCACCCACTGCAGGTCCACGTCAGCAAGCACATCCGCGTGTGGTTCCTCGAAGCGGCCACGACAACTTCGTCAACCACGCCATGAGTTACGCCGAAAAGGGCCAGCAAGAAACCTTCGAGGTCACCGAATAGGGGTGAGCAACCCCTCCATGAGACCAGTTCGCCACATCGATAGAATGCAAAGGTGTTCAAGTCATACGCGGAAGTCCTACGCCTCAACAGCGCATGGAAATTCTCGATCTCCGGGCTCATCCTGCGACTGCCCATGTCGATGATCGGTATATCCATCATCCTACTGATCAAGGCAACCTACGGTAACTACAGCCTTGCTGGCCTAGTATCCGCCGTGAACATCATCGCGACAGCTCTGGCCGCACCCACACTGTCCCGACTGGTCGACCAATACGGCCAAACAAAAATCATGGTGCCGTCCCTGATCATTTCTGTCGCTAGCGTGTCCGGCATGCTTGTGGTCGCACTGCTTCATGCGTATCCCGGCCTCGTCTGCCTTTTCGCAGCACTTGCCGGAGCGACCTGGGGATCCCCATCCGCGCTCGTCCGCTCACGCTGGGCAAAAACCGTACAACGCCCCCGCCAACTCACCACCGCATACGCCTACGAATCCGCGATGGACGAAGTCGTCTACACGCTCGGCCCTGTACTCTCAACAGTCCTGGGCACCGTTTTCCACCCGGCACTCGGCATCATCCTGATCGTCGTCTTTGTCCTCATCGGAGGCATCGGATTCTTTAGCCAGCGCGCAACCGAACCTGAGCCCTCGCCTCGACCTACCGGTCACCGCCGTTCATCCGTGATCCGTACACCCGCCGTCATTGTCCTCGCCCTTACCTACGTCGGCGCTGGCATGATGTTCGGAGCAAACGACGTTGCCGTCGTCGACTTCGCGGACGCACTCGGCTACCCCGCAATGTCGGGCGTCCTGCTCGCACTCTTCTCGCTGGGATCAATGTTCGCTGCGCTCGTCTACGGTTCGCGCACCTGGCAAGCCCCCATGTGGAAGCTCTACGCGATCGGCGTCTTCGCGCTCGCCATCGGGTCAAGCATGTACCTTCTGGCACACTCACTCCCCGTCATGGCCGTCATCATGCTGATCGCAGGCGTCGCATGCGCGCCCACCATGACGAACGTCAATATGATCGTCGCGCGAGTCGTCCCCTCTGAATCCCTCACCGAAGGACTCACCTGGATGTCGACCTCCCTCAACCTCGGCTTGTCCATCGGGTCAGCTCTTGCCGGCCCTGCCATCGACACGCGCGGATCGTACGGCGGATATCTGTTCATGGTGGTCGCAGCCTGGCTAATGGTGCTGCTCATGCTGGCTGGACTGAAGATCGTGCGTAACGCGACGAGTGGCGCAACCTCGACTGCCGAAGTGGCACCCGTGCCAGACGAAAGCAACACCCCCTCCGCGTCGGGCCATGCAACGCAGGAGCAGGACGCGGACGGGCAACAAATCGGGCACAATGGAAGCTGACCCTCAGGAGATACATGCTCGCCGAACCGCTTATCGATGACGAAACCCCGTCATTTCTGCTCGCACTGACCTCGTCAGTTGGCGAGGCAAGCTCCCGTATCCTCGCACGCGCATTGGAAGAGTGGGGCTTCATCCCCGGCATTGTCGGCTTCGGTGGGCACGGTTCCACGCGCAGAGCGCGCATCCTGGGGCGCGTGCTCATGGAACGCACCGCCGACCAGCGTTCGTGGCTGGCCGAGCGACGCGGATGGCGCCAGTTCTTTGATGCCCAGGTTCCTCGTCAGCCTGTTTTGGTCACGGTTGGTTGCCAACGTCGAATTACTTTCGCTGATCGCGGTGGCTACATTGACCTGACCGTCGAGGGGCATGGTCTGACGCCGGGCTGGCATGACGCGTGGATGCAGGTTCTACACGAGGGGGATCTTCATACCCTAGGCATCGGCGAAGGCGAGAGTCTGACAACGCAAGATGCCCTCCGCCTGTCGGGACAGACGGGACACGGGTCGCAGAGGATCCGCGCAGGGAAGCCCGTTTCCGTTGCGTTGCGCATCGCTGGTGATAACGAGAAGTTCGGCGTCGTGTCTGACATTGATGACACGGTGATGGTGACGATGCTCCCGCGTTTGGTCACTGCCGCGAAGCATTCCTTCGTTGACCGTGTGTCGTCGCGAGAGGCTGTTCCTGGGATGGCGGGCTTCCTGACGTGTTTAGCGGACATGGCGCACCGCCAAGCTTCGGCTCACCGCCAAGCTTCGGCTCACTCGCACGCCCCCCACCCCCAAACCAAGGACAAGCACACTCCCGTAACTTCGGCTGAATCGACAATCCCCCAGACTTGCGTCGACTCCCAGCACGAGGCGTTGCACGCTCCTCTTATCTACCTGTCGACGGGTGCGTGGAATGTTGTGCCCGCACTTCGCGACTTTCTGGATCGCCTGAATTATCCGCGTGGCGGGTTCTTGATGACGGATTTTGGGCCGTCGAATACGGGTTGGTTCCGCTCGGGTTTTGAGCATAAGCGTCGCGAGTTGCGAAGGCTTGCTCGGATGTTCCCGTCGATGAAGTGGTATTTGGTTGGCGATGATGGGCAGCGCGATCCGGAGATTTACGCTGAGTTCGCGCGTGAGCACCCTGAGAATGTTGCGGGGATTGCGATCCGCTCATTGTCGGAGATTGAGCAGTTTATGTCGCACGGTACTTTCGAATGCCTGTATCCGGATGCGTTACGCACAGTGCCGAGTTCGATTCCGGTGTGGTTCGGCTCAGACGGGGACGCGTTGAGGGAACATTTCCGTTCCGTGTTCTAGGGTGCTGGGGTACGAGGCCGCGCCTACATCTTCAGCTTGAATACCTACTCTGGGCGCGATAGGAAACTGGATATTACCCGGATAAACGCGTGGATAGCACGCGTTTTAGCACAAGAACAGGTATGCCTAGGCGCTAGGAATACCAGGTCGAACCGACCTAGCAGTCAGGAAGCAGATTCTTCCGTCGCAGCTTCTTCAGGCGCGCCGGACTCAGGGGTTTCGCCCGATTGCCCGGACTGGCCCGACTGTGCGCCGAGCTGCCCACCGTTTGCGATCAGCTCAAGGTCATCATCAGACAGGGGCAGGCACTGGGCAGGAGCTGTAAGAGCATCGGTGGACTTGAGGATTTGCTGGATTTCATCAGCGCTCAATGCGCCGTCATAGAACGTGCCCAGCAGAACGGTGACAGATTTGTCGGTTGCGTCGGTCAGGACGACCTTCGAGTTCGGGAAGAATCGCGCGACCGTGTATGCGTCAACAACGCCAGCGATGCCGGTATCAATTTCAACAGTTCCAGCGTATTCGGTGGAGTAGTTACCCGGTTCAGCGGGGGCGAAGCCTGCTGCGGTCAACATTTCTGTTGCGTCAGAGGCGATGCCTTGACGCGACGTGGTGTTTAGAACTTGAACTTTCACCGATGCGGGGTCAACCGGGAGTGCTTTTTCCGGTGGGCACGGTACTTTACCGCTGGTGGCGAACTTTTCTGCTTTCGAGAAGGAGTTGCCAAAGGGAGCTGAAACAATTCCCGTCAGAATCAGCGCACTGAGCAATGCAAGAACGAGCATGATGACGATCGTCACAGCGAACGTCATGTTTTGGCGACGCTGGCGTTCTTGAAGGAAGCGCTGACGAGGGCTAAGTGCGGGATGCGGTTGACTCACGTCTTTAACCTACTCGAAAAGTGGCCGATTCGGCAGGTTCGCAACACAACTATGGTCTGTCGTACGTCCGCTTTTGAAAGCCGAAGTGCATTTTTGCCCAGAAAGAGTAGCGTGTTAGGGAAAGCTAACTTTGTGAAAGGACCACGATGGGTTTCCTCTCTGATGACCTGCTTGCTCGTATTCACGAGCGCGCTACCGTTCACGATCAAGAGAACACGTTCCCGACAGACGATCTGGCAGATCTGCGCGAAGCTGGTTACCTGGCCGCTTTTGTTCCGAAGGAATACGGTGGCGCTGGCCTGAGCCTCGTTGAAATTGCAGCGGAGCAGACGCGACTTGCGAAGGCAGCTCCGGGCACGGCGCTTGGCATCAATATGCACCAGATCATCGTGGGCCTCGGCCGTCACCTGGTGCGCAACGGAAACGATCGCGGCGAAGTGATCCTGCGCGACGCGGTTGCCGGTGAGCTTTTCGGTTTCGGCATTTCCGAGCCGGGCAACGACTTGGTTCTTTTCGGTTCGATCACGAAGGCGACGCCGGATGGCGAGGGTGGCTACTCATTCGAGGGCACGAAGGTCTTCACGTCTCTTGCTCCCGTGTGGACGCGCCTGCTGACCTTCGGTCGCGATGATTCGGGCGAGGACGGCCCGCACTCGGTGTTCGGCATCATGCACCGCGAAGATGGCGGTTTCACGATCAAGGATGATTGGGACACGCTTGGCATGCGCGCAACCCAGTCGAATACGACGATCCTCGAAGGCGCTCACGTGCCCGCCGATCGTATTCTGACTCGTTGCGAGCCCGGCCCGTCAAAGGATCCGGTTGTTTTCGGTATCTTCTCGAACTTCGAAATTCTGCTGGGCGCCACCTACCAGGGCGTGGGCGAGCGTGCGGTTGAGGTCGCTGCCGAGCACGTGAAGACTCGCAAGTCGGTGAAGAACCAGACGGTGTACTCGAACGATCCGGATATTCGTTGGCGTATCGCCGAGGCCGCGCTGGCAATGAACGCGGTTGGCCCGCAGATCCGCGAGCTTGCTCGCGACATTGATGCCGGTGTTGACCGTGGTCCGATCTGGATGCCACAGTTGTCGGCGGCAAAGAATGCTTCCGCCGAGGCCACTCTTCGCGCAGTTGAGCAGGCAATTCGCGCGTGCGGTGGCTCGTCCTACTACAACCGTCACGAGCTGTCTCGCCTCTACCGCGATGCTCTCGCTGGTCTCTTCCAGCCGTCGGATCAAGAATCGTTGCACGGCGCGTGGGCGAACGTGGTCCTTGGCCCGATCGAAAAGTAAGGCTCACACCGACGCAAGCGGGAAGGCTACGGGATCACCCAGTCGGCGCAGATAGTCCAGTTCGTAGTTTTCCCCAATTGACGAGGCCGGCGCCCCTCACACCACGACAGTGTGTGAGGGGCGCCGGTGCGTTTCAGGGGCGCGAGCCTATGAGGCGCTCGCATGTTCCCTTACTCTCGTGTTCCCTAGTTGTGGCGTTCAGACGTGGAGCTCATTGGTTCCAGATGAACTGGGACGGCAAGATTTCACCCTTGGTATCGAACATCCAGCCTTCGCGAGCAACAGCGAAGGAATTGCCGGAAATCGTGTTCCAACAGGAGATACCGTCTTGAGTTGAGATGCAGGCGACATTTCCGTTCTTCACGTACGAGCCGTACGCGAGGGAGCTGATGTATTTGCCGTTCATCGGCGGGTCAATGTTGGAGCAGGAATAATTCGTGTTCTTGGAGTCGACGGTGAAGAGTGCGCCTCGGTTGTCACCACACACCTCATACCCGGCCGCGCCAGTCCAGTGGGTTTCATTGATCTGGCAGGAAACCATGTCTCCGCCAAGAGTGCAGATGATATTACCGGACGGAGCTGAGAACGTATCAGCAACCATGGCGCTTGACGGCGCCGGATACTTTTCTTTTACCTCTGGCTTCGCCGACTGCGGTTGCGCGGGAGTTTGCGCCTGCGTATGTGCCTGAGCCGACTGCGTCATTGAATCAGCGGACGTGTCGCTCGACGAACCTGAATCAAACCAACCGGCGAATGCTCCAACAGCGCCAATAGCAAGAACGATCGCGATCACCGCTAGGACGGCCAGAATGATCACCAGTGTTTTGTTCGTGGAGTTCTTTGCAGGCTGCATCGACACGCCCTGAACGGGGTATTGTCCCTGGTAGTTCATGGGCTGTTGGTATCCCTGTTGCGGGATTGTACCTGCGGGCATGTAGCCAACGGGCATCTGCCCCTGGCTGGGCATGGTGACTTGGTCAACCGTGGTTTCTGGCTCTTCTTCGACCTGAGTAGACTCAAGGGTAACGTCCTGCGCCGGCTCTTGTACCTGAGTGTCCGGCTGTTCAATCGCATCAACGAACGTTGGGGTTGAGGCATCGGCCGACTGAGCCGTAGGTGCGCTAGCTGGCACAGCCCCCGCATCGAATGCACGACGCTGTGCGACTGCAGCGACAACCTCTGGATTGCCAAGTGACTCCATCCAGTCAAGCAGGCCAGCGTAGGCATTCGGGTGGGCTGCGATTGCCGTATGCAAGTCTGGACGCACCGCAGCAATCAGACGAAGATCATCTGCGCTGGTGTTGGGGTCCGCGACAGCGAGTACCGCATCGGGAGCATTTTCAGACGTAGCCATGGCATTCCTTCATATCTTTGGCACACGAGTTGTCTTGCGACCATTGAGCTTGTGCTATTCACTCTAGCGTTCACCATGGGCAAATCGCGGTGTTCGCGCGCGTGAAACGATCTGCATTCACCTCATGCCCGCTCTATGAAGGTACGTCACCGACAGCTAGGGCATTCAAGCAAGCCGGCGCGTGAAGGTTTCAAAGCCGAGCGCCTCGCACGCATCTGCGAGCGCCAGTACTTGCTCATCCCATCCCGCTTGTTCGGCGATGAAGGCATCGGGGGTTCCTTGGGCGCGAGCCTGCTGGAGCGCGAACGAGGCTACCCCGCGCTCTTTGAGCGCGAGAGCGACATCCAGTCCATCCCCCGGCCCTCCGGGGTAGACGGTCAGTCGGACCTCGTAATCAATTCCGGCAACGACAGGCGTAATGTGCGCGCGGGTCCCGGCCTCGTCCCCCATGACTCGGCTGGCGTGCGCACCGCGGTGCGCTTCATCGGCGTAGTCGAGCAGGATGTCGAGGGCTTCCCACGCTTTTTCTCCGCTGCCGGGGCGGGCGACGACGGATGGGTAGTTCTCAGGGAGTGCCTTGATGTCCAGGCCGACCCAGTCGACGAGCCCTTCTTCGAGGAGGGTGCGAAGGCGCGCGGGATAAGCACCCGCGGTGTGCAGTCCGACGGCAAATCCGAGGTCTCGAACACGTCTCATTGCGGGGATGAGCGCCAACTGACGTGTCGCTTCCCCGCCAGAGAAGACGACGCCGTCAAGTAGGTCGTGCCGTCGCGCGAGTAGGCGTTCCAAAGCATCCCACGCGACGACGCCCGGGATTCTCGGGTCGAGGATCGCACAATTCTGACAGTACGCGCACTCCCACGGGCACCCCTGGCAGAAGACGGACGCGACGAACTTTCCCGGCCAGTCCACCGTCGACATGGGGACAAGTCCCGCGATTTGCAGGTCGTCGGGGGTAAATTCACGAGGCCCGGAAGCGAGCGTCAGACCGATTTGACCAGTGTTCACCGCTCGCCAACCGGCGGGAACGCAGACACCAATTCGCCGTGGTGGGAAGCGGCATCCTCGCTGAACATTGTGCGCTCAGCGTATTCGCCCTTCTTGCCGATATTGAAGGACTGGACTGGGCGGAAGTAGCCCATGACGCGGGTCCAGACCTCGCACTGCTGGGGCTCGCGATCCGGGTGGGCGGCGGCGCACTTTTCGCACGTCTCATGCTCGCCAGCCAAGTAGCCGTGAACAGGGCAAATGGAGAAGGTCGGCGTGATCGTGATGTACGGGACCTTGAACGCAGTCAGGGAACGGCGAACCAATTCCTTGCACGCTGCGCCGGACGAAATGCGCTCACCCATGTACAGGTGCAGAACCGTGCCACCCGTGTACTTCGACTGCAGGACTTCCTGATCCTCCAAAGCCTGGAAGGGGTCGTCCGTGTAGGAAACGGGAAGCTGGGACGAGTTCGTGTAGTACGGCTCGGTCGCGGTTCCCGCCTGCAGGATGCCCGGGTAGCGCTTGCCATCTTCCTTCGCGAAACGGTAGGTCGTACCTTCAGCCGGCGTCGCTTCGAGGTTGTAGAGGTGGCCTGTGGCTTCCTGAAGCTCCACCATACGATCACGAATATGGTCGAGGATGCGGACGCACATGTCGAAGCCGCGCTCATCGGTCAGATCGTAATCATCGTGACTGAAGTTTCGGACCATCTCGTTCATGCCGTTCACACCGACCGTTGAGAAGTGGTTGTCCAGGCTTCCCAGGTAGCGACGAGAGTACGGGAACAGACCGCGATCCATGTGGAACTGGATCGTTTCACGCTTCAATTCAAGGGACTGTGAGGCAAGGTCAATGAGGTGATCAAGTTCAGCGATGAGGGCTGCTTCATCATCGGCGAAACGGTAACCGAGACGCGCCATGTTGATCGTCACCACGCCGATTGACCCCGTCAATTCTGCCGAGCCAAACAGACCGTTGCCGCGCTTGAGCAGTTCTCGCAGGTCAAGCTGCAGGCGGCAGCACATCGAGCGGATCATGTGCGGGTCAAGGTCGGAGTTGATGAAGTTCTGGAAGTAGGGCAGGCCGTACTTCGCCGTCATTTCGAACAGGCGATCCGTGTTCGGCGTATCCCAATCGAAATCCGGGGTGATGTTGTAGGTCGGGATCGGGAAGGTGAAGACGCGACCGTCGGCGTCACCACCGGTCATGACCTCGATGAAGGCCTGGTTGATGAGGTCCATTTCATGCTGGAGCTCGCCGTAGGTGAAATCGCAGACCTCGTCGGCGATCAGCGGGTATTCCTCTGCCAGGTCATCCGGGCACGTCCAGTCGAAGGTGAGGTTCGTGAACGGGCACTGGCTACCCCAGCGCGACGGAACGTTGAGGTTGTAGATCAGTTCTTGCATGCACTGGACGATCTCGTCGTACTCCATGTTGTCCAGGCGGACGAAGGGCGCCATGTAGGTGTCGAACGAGGAGAACGCTTGGGCGCCGGCCCATTCATTCTGCAGGGTGCCAAGGAAGTTCACAATCTGACCACATGCGGAAGAGAAGTGTGCGGGTGGTCCGGAAGCAATCGCGCCACCCACACCGTTGAACCCTTCCTGGATCAGGCGTTTCAGCGACCAGCCTGCGCAGTAGCCGGCGAACATGTCGAGGTCGTGGATATGGTAGTCACCCCGGCGGTGCGCTTCGCCAATTTCACGGGTGTAGACCTGTTCGAGCCAGTAGTTCGCAATGATCTTGCCGGCTGAATTCAGGATCAGGCCACCGAGCGAGTATCCCTGGTTCGCGTTTGCGTTGACTCGCCAGTCAGAACGGTCGAGGTATTCGTCGACAGTTCCCAGCGCATCAACGTCATAGCGCAATTGGGTGCTGGTGTTTTCCGCGAGCGGGGATAGTGTGGATGGCGAGGCTTTTTCAGGGGCGTTCATTGGTTGACCTTTGGCGATTCTTCGTTGAGGAAAAGCTCTGACCAGTGGAAACGGTGCGTTCCCAACGGTCAGACACGAACGCAAACACTACATCTAGTGCTTGCGCGAAACGCTCACCACTATATGTAGTTGCTCAAGTGAAATCGAGTCTCTTTGACGCAACACGCCCTAGTATCTTTCGATCACGACACACACCAACGCAAAAACGGGACCAACGTCCCGATCGTCGTTTTGAAGGCGGGCGAGTGTCGACTCTAGGCACGCGCCGGATAACAAGAATTAGCGTTCGTTCCCACTGAGTGAATCGACCTCATCAATGACCCAGCCGGAAATCACAACAACCCACAGTGTGCCCGCGATAGCCAGAATGCGCGCGCGACTGGGAGATTCTTCAAGGAACTCGGCGAAGCCGTATCCGGACGGTCCGGGGTTTGCGACCGCTGACACGTCTACGCCCGCAAGCGCCACAACTGTCAAGATCGAGGCAACGATAAAGCCAATCACCAAGGCCATTGCGACGTACGTGCGCATCCCGCCGATATGTCGTGTGCGGTGTTCAATCGGCGCCAATGCCAGCGCCCAGGCGCCACAAATCAGGAACGCGACAACGACGTCCGCGATCCGGTGCCACGCTGAGATCATCACCGATATCCCCATCAGGGCAGTCCACACCCAGCCAACCCACGCTGAAGGTGCGCGAAGCCACGGTGGCGCAACCATGACCAGAGCAAGCGCGATCGCCATGGCAACTGTTGTATGCCCAGATGGCAGGGAGTTTGCAACGTCTGTTGTCACGCCGAGGTTTGGCCGATCCAGCAGGTATTTTGCGATCTGAGTTGTTGCGTTAGCCCCGATCACGACAAACATTGCTCGACCCGCCAATGTTGGGCGACGACGGATCACTGCCACAACAAACACGATTGCGCCGACGATGATCATCACGGGAACAGATGCAATGGATGTGATCAGATGCGTCAGGTTGCCTGCGCTGTCACTCCAGCGGATCGCGGCTTCCATGAACAGGGTGTCCAGAGCCTGCCCAGCGGGCGTCGTGACGGCGACATAGCTGATAACAACTGCGCCGATCACACATGCGATCGCCGAAACGATCCTTCGACGAAGCCGGCGCGCATACCAGTGGCCCGTTGACGTCCCGCGGGCAGGTGCCTGGCTAGTTGGGGACGAGGCCGCGCCTGCTTGCGTGCCTCGTGGTCGATTGAGGCGCGATGGTTGAGGCTGGCGCGCTTGGGGAACGTTTGGGCGTTGCATACGCGTGTCACCTCTTCGTGCCTGTTGCCTTGAACTGTCCGCTTCATCTGGTGAAAGTGTCGAAGCAGGACTCTGGGACTGTCCGCACCATTTTCGTGGTCTATACAAGTAAACGGTACGCACATACCTTATCGATAACCCGCCCATATCCGCTGAACAGAGCGGGTCAGGCGTGAACAAGCGCGCTTGAACGCGCCGGCGTACGCATACTTCGATAGAGTAAACCAACTCTTTCGAACGTCGTTCGCCGAATCACGATCCGTGGTGGTGGACGGCCTCGTTCCTTCATCTTCAGGAGAATCTGGATGTCCACGACGACGCCCGTCAGCACCGAGCGGATTCGGCAGTTGCTTTCCGATCGCGATGTTTCGTTCGGAGAATACGGCGAGGCCGAACTCGCGATCCCGACGCGCAACGCCGTTTTCTTCTGGAATATGTCGAACCCGCAGGTATTACAGTTGCGTGCTCAGTGGCGAGGAATTGCCACCGACGACGCTCAGTTCACCGCACTGGTCAACGAGGTTTCGGCGTGCAACTCGTCGCGCATCCTGCCCAAGGCGTACCTTGCTCCGCTCGAAGACGCCGGGAAGTTCGGCCTGATTGCCGAGTGCAATGTGGTCGCGTCGCAGGGGTTCACGAAGGCTCAGCTGGATGCGTTCTGGGAGTCGTCGATGTCGATGATCCTGACGTTTATTACCGACTTGGAAGCAGCACTTCCAGAATTCGTCACGTGGTCTGACGAGCTTGATATTCAGGAGGACAACTGATGAGTGCTCCCTTTGCCGTCCCGAACGATGATCAGACTCCCTACCCGATTACTTTCGACCGTCTGCTCAAGGCGTTCTCGGATAAGAACTTTCAGGTGGAGCAGGTCAGCGAAGGCCGTGTTGCCGGCGCCATGTTCGATACGACGCCATTCCTCATCATGCTGGATACGTCGAACCGTTTCATCACGATCCGCGCGATGTGGGCAGCCGACATTCCGCTTGCGTCGTCAACCCAGCAAGTTTTTGCCGCCGCAGATTCGTGGAACCGCGAAATGTACTTCCCGACCGTCTACTCAATGCCGGACGAAGATGGAAACCTGCAGGTGTGCGCTGATTTCAGCATCGACGCGATCGCCGGGATCTCGAACGACCAGCTGTCCGAAAACATTGACGCAGGCATTTCGACGGGTCTGAAGGCGATCGAATACATGAAGCAGGCAGCCGAGCAGACTCTCGGTTGGACTGACCCGCGCAAGTGAACGAGGTTCCCGCGTCGGGTATAGCCGGTCAATCCGACGGTGAAACACCTGCGCGCGCCGACGCCTCCTTCGCCCCAATTCCGTCCCCGAATGCCGGCGATCTTGCGCGTCTGCTGATGGATATCGGTGCGGGCGATGATCGTCTGATCGATATGCACGTCATCGAAGGACGGGCCGAGCGCACCGCTGAGTGGCCCACCTGGGTTGCACTCGACGTTGTAGAAGCATGGAAAGCACGAGGTGCTCTTCGCCCGTGGTCTCATCAGGTTGAGGCGCTGGATGCCATTGCATCGGGCAATGATGTTGTCCTCGCGACGGGCACGGGGTCTGGTAAGTCTGCGCCAGCATGGACCCCGATCCTCTCTGACCTGGTGAACGCCGAAGACTCCGGGCGTATTTCGCAGATTCGTCGTCGCCCGACCTGCCTGTATATTTCGCCGACGAAGGCGCTGGCCGCCGACCAGATGGCACACCTGTGTGCGTTACTGTCAGCTGCACCCTCTGATTCTGCTCTGCGTCAGGTTCACGCGGTGACCGCAGACGGTGATACTCCGAGGGAAACAAAGGATTGGGCGCGAGCCAACGCCGACATTATTGCGACGAACCCGGACTATCTGCACTACGTGATGCTCCCCGGCCACGAACGCTGGACGCGATTCCTGGCTTCCTTGAAGTACATCGTCATTGACGAACTCCACCATTGGCGTGGCGTCGTCGGCGCTCACATTTCGCTGGTCATCCGCCGTCTGCTGCGCATCGCGCACCGTCTGGGTGCTGATCCGATCATGATCATGCTGTCGGCGACAATCCGCGATCCCGAGGCCGTCGGCGAGGCTATGACCTCCCGCCCGTGCATCGGCGTGACCAACGACGGTTCGCCCGCTTCAGACCACCAGTTGTTCCTCTGGCAGGGGCGCCTCGTCCCCGATGAGGCCGAAATGGATATGAGTGCATTCTTGAAAGCGGTCGCAGGGGAAGAGACCGTTGTGGAAGCGCCGATGCGTCGCGTTTCTGCACAGACCGAGGCCGCGTCCCTGACTGCCGCAATGATCGAAAAAGGCGCGAATCTTCTGACATTTGTTCGTTCACGTGCGGGTGCTGAGTCGGTTGCGGCGCAGGTTCGCGATCAACTCTCATCCCGTGGTTCGCCTCTGGCCGGGCGTGTTGCCGCGTACCGCGGTGGCTTCTTACCCGAGGAACGTCGCGCCTTGGAATCAGCGTTGCGAAGCGGGCGATTGCGTGCGGTTGCCACCACATCTGCTCTGGAGCTGGGGCTCGATATCTCCGGTTTGAACGCGACGGTGACTGCAGGCTGGCCGGGGACTCGCGCGTCGCTCTGGCAGCAGATTGGTCGCGCCGGACGCGCAGGGGCAGGGGGCGTTTCTGTTCTGGTTGCGTCCGATAACCCGATGGATGAATACCTTGTTCACCACCCGGATCAGATTTTTGCCCCCGTAGAAGCAAACGTCATTGATGCCACCAACCCGTGGGTGTTGGCGCCTCATTTGTGTGCGGCGGCCTCGGAAATCCCACTGTCGCTTGAGCGCACTGATGGTGAAGATCTGGCGCTGTTTGGGGCCTCGTTCCCACGTCTTGCACGCCAGCTTGCCGACGAGGGCTACCTTCGCGAGCGACCAGCCGGCTGGTACTGGGACGCCACCCGTCAAGAGAGGGCCGCCGACCTGACTGACCTGCGAGGCGGGTCGGGAGACGTGCAAATTGTCGACGCACGCACGGGCGCGGTGATCGGCACGATGGACGCTGGATCCGCGGATGCACACCTTTTTGCCGACGCGATTTACGTGCATCAGGGGCGGACGTACCACATCGTGGAGTATTCACCGATGATGAGCGCCGCGCCTGCTAAGGAAGCGCGAAGTGGCGGGGGCGTGCCACGGGAGCGGAGTGCGGGCACGCTCGCACAGCCGGCCAGCGATTCTTTTGGGGGCCAACCCGACGCCGGCACCTCGTCCGCTCGGCCTCGACCTATCTCTTACATCGCGCCACCGACCCCTGAGGAGAAGCAACGGATTGCGCTCGTCGAAGAGGTCCGCACTCCCCTGCGTACGCGCGCCAAGCAACATGTGTCCGTGTCGATCACGTCGATTGACGACACGTGGACATCCGACGATGGGCTTGTGACCTGGTCGTTTGGCAGTGTGGATGTGTCGACGCGCGTGACCGACTACGACCTGTTGCGCCTGCCGAGGCTTGAGTTCATTCGCAACATCGAGCTCCACCTGCCAACGCATACTCTGCCAACGAAGGCGGTCTGGTACGAATTGTCGCCGGCCGCTCAGGTGCAGTTGCGCGGATTAGGAATCGGGAACGAGGATCTGTCTGGAACGTTGCACGCAGCCGAACATACGTCGATTGGGCTCCTGCCCCTTTTGGCTACGTGTGATCGCTGGGATTTGGGTGGCCTGTCAACCGCGGAACATGATGACACGGGGCTACCGACTGTGTTTGTACACGATGCGTTCCGTGGTGGAGCTGGGTATGCTTCCGCTGGATTTGAGAACGCAGGTGAGTGGATGCGGATGGTGCTTTCAACCCTGGAATCCTGCGACTGCGAGGACGGGTGCCCGAGGTGCGTTCAAAGTCCGAAGTGCGGGAATGGGAATGAGCCACTATCGAAGGCTGGCGCCATTGTTCTGACGCGGTTCCTTGCCGAGCGTGCGCCGGGAGCCTGAAGCTTTTCTTTGTGCAACTGGGCTCTTCGAGAGTGTGGCCTGATCCTGGCAATACGCCACGTGATGGTGGCGTAGATGCTTCAAAGGGCCAAACCTTGCGGCTTGGCCCTTTGAAGCATCCCATCAACACAGAAAAGAGTCTCCCGATAGCGTCTCCTCAACAATTCCGTCAGCGGTGACGAACCCTTGTGGTTCGTTCGCCGTATTCCTTTGTGATGACTATTAATGTAGACACCCAACCTGAGAAGACCACCGAATCTCCCTATGAAAATGCTGTGGGTTGAAGGCTATGAATTGAAGGAGCAACCAAAACCATCGGGTTATACGACAAAATGTGTGGCATTTGGGGTCCTGGTTCGTTTAGTCCCAGGGGTTGGTGTATGGGCTGGTGTTG
>NZ_JASOMS010000087.1:0-323 GCF_030216865.1 Pauljensenia sp. UMB6358
TAGCAAGGGTAATAGCGCCTGCGCTCGCGGCGGGCAAGGTTGTGATCTGTGATCGGTTTTCGGATTCGTCGGTGGCGTATCAGGGCGCGGGGCGCGGCCTCGGCATGAAAGCAATCAGGGGGCTTAGTGATTGGGCAAGCGGCGGGGTAGCGCCTGATCTGACTTTCCTCCTTAACTTGGACACGGACGCGGGGGCGGGGCGCGTCTCACAGCGGGGCAAGAGAAGAGATCGTATCGAGAGCGCGGGCAGCGAATTTCACGAGCGCATACATAAGGCATTTCAGCGGATCGCGGTAGCAGAAAGCGCGCGGATAGTGCCTATT
>NZ_JASOMS010000088.1:0-323 GCF_030216865.1 Pauljensenia sp. UMB6358
TTTAGCAACCTGGGTACGGAATGCGCCCACTGTAGATATTCCTTCCGCCTGCGCGGATAATCGCGTACCGAACGAGTAACCTGCGCAGCAGAATCCGACCAGTCCACCGACTTGTCGTCCCAGCACACTACATAAGGGTCCAAGCCGCGATCCGAGAGAGCATCAAGGAGCCCCTCGTCATCGCTTTGCAAGTTTGGAAATTCGGTACATGTCACCAAATTTAGCCGCGGTTTGCTCATTATTTCTATACCCCTTAACGCAGGCCCTGAGGGCGCTGTAAAGCTAGTTCGATTAGTTTGGTAATAAGGTCAGAGTAACTCATA
>NZ_JASOMS010000089.1:0-322 GCF_030216865.1 Pauljensenia sp. UMB6358
TTTGCAGGAGATTGTAGCGTGGATTTCCGAGACAAATTGTTCTGAATATGCTGATTTGGTTGATTATGCTGTGACAGAAAAATTTGATGACTGGTTTCCGACGGTTAGAAGTCAGACAATTTTTTTGGTGGCATATCTTCGTTCGAACCGTCATAAGCCGAAAAATTATGATTTTGAGACTGGGGAAATTTTGAGTGAAGATAAATAAAATCCGATCCGTGAGGTCGGATTTTTTCGTGCGTTCATTCGCACGAATTTGCTCTCTGCAAGAGTCCCTCGGAGGAGCGTTTGCGTTTTGACGAACCGCTAGGTTTGTCAAAAC
>NZ_JASOMS010000090.1:0-320 GCF_030216865.1 Pauljensenia sp. UMB6358
TTTCTCGGCTTGGTCAGGAGTGCCCTCTTTGTACAGCTCAAATGTTGCCCCGGGGACCACGTTGCCCTTGGGATCGACTTTTTGGATAGCCACCTTGGCGCCATTATTCAGTGCTGTGTACAGCACGACGCCTTTAGGTTTGTTTCTATCCAACGTGAAGCTGAACGGGTCGGAAGTCAGCTCTGTCCTAGGCGCAGCCTTAAACTCTGCACTTAGCAGCGGGTCGCCCTCTTCTAATTCCGGTTCCGGCGTGCTTTCCCTCGAAGCAGCGCGCTCACTGCGGCCAGCACGAGCGGCCGGCGCAATCTCTCCCTGCCAGT
>NZ_JASOMS010000091.1:0-320 GCF_030216865.1 Pauljensenia sp. UMB6358
AATCTTCCATTTCTGGTAACCATTTGCTTATAATTAGAGTTAGTAGTTTTTTACTACTTTCTCTTAGATTGATTGGGCACTCCCTACCGATCAGCCCAATCTCTCTTCCTCATGCCAACAAAGACATAGAGACCGTATGAGGATATAGGCACGGAATTTCTCCGTGCTTTTTTTCAAGGTAATAACTAAATTGGGGTTGTGTTATAATATTTTTTAAGAGAACACCAAAACGCCACGTTCTGAACCAACGTGGCGTTTTTTGCGTGCTTTTCTAATCCAAACCATGCAATAAATAACTGAATTATGGTATACTAAAACTA
>NZ_JASOMS010000092.1:0-320 GCF_030216865.1 Pauljensenia sp. UMB6358
TGCTGCTAGTCGATGCTTCTGAAGGCCCTCTGCCGCAGACCCGCTTCGTGCTACGCAAGGCGCTAGAGGCCGCCCTGCCTGTAATCATCGTGATCAACAAGGTGGACCGCCCCGACCAGCGCATCGACGAGGTGCGTGAAGAGACCATGGACTTGCTGCTGAACCTGGCAGATGACTTGGTAAATGACGGCGCCGATATTGATCTGGACTCTCTGCTGGATGTGCCGGTTGTTTATGCTTCGGCTAAGGCAGGCAAGTCCTCGCTAGAGCAGCCAGCTCCGGGAGAGCTGCCAGACCAGAACTTGGAACCGCTCTTCGAG
>NZ_JASOMS010000093.1:0-319 GCF_030216865.1 Pauljensenia sp. UMB6358
GTCGATGCTGATTTGATTCCACTCGCGTGGTTCGTTTACCAGGTCTGCATCTGGCGTCTGTTCCTGCCAAATCTTGGCCTCGGAGCGGGCCGGTTCCTTACCGCGAAGACGCAACAGAGATTCGTGGGTGGGAGCGTCCGGCACGTCTTCTTCGGAAAGGGAGGCGAACTCGCGACGCAATACCGGCAGGATCTCGCCAAGGAAGTCGATTTGGTGCAACACCTCGGTGAGTGGCAGCCCAGCGTGGTCAACAAGGAATAGCTGTCGCTGGTAGTCGCCTACCATTTCGCGGAAGCTCAACGTACGATCGATTACTTCC
>NZ_JASOMS010000094.1:0-317 GCF_030216865.1 Pauljensenia sp. UMB6358
ATTGCCATCCTCTTAAAACAAATCGTTGAAAAAGCTGTTGATTTCATTCCATTCTTTGTTGGATTTACTTTAGCAGCTTCATTAGGACTTAACCTTGTATCTTGTGCAGTCATTTCATTAATCTTTGCAGTATTATTCTATGAAATTCAAATGGCGAAAAATGTAAGAGCACAAGCGGCTGCCAGTGCAAGTTTTGATGATGACGAGGAGGAGGATATTTAAAATGGTTAAATTAACGAAAAAAACATTAGGAAAATCTTTTCATCATTGGTATTATGGGAACTTAACTTGCTTCTCACAAGAACACATGCAAACCT
>NZ_JASOMS010000095.1:0-317 GCF_030216865.1 Pauljensenia sp. UMB6358
TATCCCCCTCCATCAGGCAGTTTCCCAGACATTACTCACCCGTCCGCCACTCGTCAACAAATAAGCAAGCTTCTTCCTGTTACCGTTCGACTTGCATGTGTTAGGCCTGCCGCCAGCGTTCAATCTGAGCCATGATCAAACTCTTCAATTTAAGTTTGATGCTCAAAGAATTAAACTTCGTAATGAATTACGTGTTCACTCTTGAGACTTGGTATTCATTTTTCGTCCGAGGACGTTAAGAATCCATGTCACTTTGAGTGCCCACACAGATTGTCTGATAAATTGTTAAAGAGCAGTTGCGACGCGCTTTAGCGCTC
>NZ_JASOMS010000096.1:0-316 GCF_030216865.1 Pauljensenia sp. UMB6358
GGAGCTTGTCCACATCCGGTTTAGTCGCCGCGTAATCCTTAAACTTTGGGCGCTTCGGACGAGCCAAATAAAATTGCACACTCAACAAAAGTGGGCAGTTCAAAGGCAACTTCCAACCCGCAAGGCGGGCAGTATTCAACGCCCCAAACTGGACCTTCTGCCGCCACACAGCCAACTGCGCGTTCTTCACGTGATACAACTGGCCGGTACGCCTATTCACGCCCATAGACCCCTGCGAAATAGGCATTCCAAGCACCGTAAAACTGATCTGGCCTTTCACTTCTTATTCACCCTTGCTTTATGATCTGGATTAGCT
>NZ_JASOMS010000009.1:0-79868 GCF_030216865.1 Pauljensenia sp. UMB6358
CGAATGAACTGCCGACCCCGGCCTCGTCAATAAGCAGTTGGCGCGATCATCACACGAGGACGCATCAATCGCAAGCGATACTAGCGGTCCTCTTTCGCACGCAGGTAACGCGACAGCGACAACTCTGCCACCGAATCAAACAGCAGAATAGCGCCGAGCACACCACCGAACTTCATCCAACCACGACGCGGAGCCTGCGCGCGCGCCGCGAGGGTCAGCAACGTCGTGCCGACGATAGCCTCGGCACCGGCAAAATACTTCACCAGATGCGGACGATCGACAGCGATTGAATGGTAGGACTCCCACAGAGGCTGAGCCGGTGAATCCGGTTCCTTCAGCATGATGTCCACGCTGCGACCGATCGCGTTTGAAATACCGCGAGCCATGTGGAGCTTCGCGCCTTCAACCTCATCGGCATCAATATGCCCCAGCAGGAAGCCCGCAACGGACTCGGGCAGACCAAGCGCCTTCACCGCAGCGACAACAGCGTCATCACCGAACAGGGACGTCGACTTGTACAGATCGTCAACGTTCGACCCGTTCACCGCGTCCGCAATCTTCTTCAAATTCGGACGTTCGCCGACGAGATCCAGGATCTCGTCGTCAACCTCTGTCGGCACATTGTGCGCACCCGGAATGATCTTTGAGTCCATCGCCCAGTTGTGAATAACAACGTGTTCCAAGTGGTCATCCGTGACCAGGAAAATTTGGAACTCATCATCCTGCTTCGACAGGGTTATCAGTGGCAGTTCACCGAAGTTCCAACCGGCTTTTTCAACCGGAAGCTCAGCAAGAAGCAGGCGCTGGCCACCATTGCCCTCAAGATCGGCAAGATCGATACCCTCAAGCGCTGCAAGCAACGGCACCGACGACGCAGGTGTATTACCAATCTCAACGATTCGCGAGGATTCTGCCGGCTCATCGTCATCCAAGTCGTCATCCCACACGTCAGCAAGCGGACTGACCCCTTCGGGAGTATGGTCCACGACCACGGTCGAAATACGGACTTCGCCCTCAAAACGGGATGCAAGCTCTTCGGCAAGATCCTCGATTGTGGGACCTTCAGAAATCGTATTGTCACGAACAATGCCAAGACGACCGTCAGAAACAGCGAAGTCAACGCCCACAAAGTGCGGGGCAGACGGATACCACTCGACTTTCGCTAGGATGGCGCGCTCATGCAACTCATTGATAACGGCCTTGGGATCAAGACCCGCACCGATGATCATGCCTTCAACTGAAGTCCACACCTGGCCCATAGCGACCACCCTTCTTACGTCGAACTGTTCTAATCTCATCACGTTTCACCCGCGTTGTCGCTATCTGAGACACTCTTTCAGCGAAAGCGCGCAAAACTTCCAGTGTGGCCGGACAAAAGTGCGCCCTCACGCATGCGAAACAGGGCTAAACGCGGAAAGGGCCCGCAGCCGTAGCTGCGGACCCCGTCCGTTGATCAGGTAAAAGATCAGGCCATCTTGGTTCCGACGGAACCAAGACGCTGGCAAGCCTCGACGACGCGAGCAGCCATGCCTGCTTCAGCAGACTTGCCCCACGAACGCGGGTCGTACTGCTTCTTGTTGCCGACCTCACCGTCGATCTTCAGGACACCGTCGTAGTTGCGGAACATGTGCTCCACGACCGGACGGGTGAAGGCGTACTGGGTGTCGGTGTCGACGTTCATCTTGATGACGCCGTTTTCGACTGCGAGGGCAATTTCCTCTGCGGTCGAACCGGAGCCACCGTGCATGACCAGGTCGAACGGACGGTTGTTCTTCCAACCAACCTTTGCTGCAACCTCTTCCTGGATGGTGCCCAGAATTTCGGGACGAAGCTTGACGTGACCCGGCTTGTAAACGCCGTGGACATTACCGAAGGTCAGAGCGGTCAGGTAACGGCCGTTCTCGCCAAGACCGAGGGCCTCAACGGTCTTGAGTGCATCTTCGGTGGTTGTGTAGAGCTTCTCGTTGATTTCGCCGACAACACCGTCTTCTTCGCCACCGACAACGCCGATTTCGATTTCGAGGATGGTGTTTGCCTTCTGGGAGAGGGCGAGGAGTTCCTTGGCGATCTCCAGGTTCTCGGCGAGCGGAACAGCGGAGCCGTCCCACATGTGCGACTGGAAGGTCGGCAGATCCTGGGTTGCTTCAATCTCCATGAGCGGGCGGATCCAGGAATCAATATTCTGCTTTGCGCAGTGGTCGGTGTGCAGAGCGATGGTCACGCCGTAGTTCTTGGCGACCTCGGTTGCGTATGCAGCGAGGGCGAGCGAACCGGTGACGCGGTTCTTGATCGTCGAACCGGAAGCGTATTCAGCGCCACCGACGGAAATCTGAACGATACCGTCAGATTCTGCCTCGGCGAAGCCCTGGATAGCAGCGGTAACGGTCTGGGAAGAGGTCACGTTGATCGCGGGGTAGGCAAACTTGCCTTCCTTCGCGCGGTTCAGCATCTCGGCGTAGACCTCAGGGGTTGCGACAGGCACAGGAGCCTCCTATTCGAACGACAGATTTGTCACTGGCTATTGTTCCACACATCGCAAGTTTCATGTGAGGTAGGAAGTCCCTATTTCCTGCACATAAGTGCCTCTAAGGTGGACTTTTGCCCGTGCAGGCAACAAAAAACAGCGTAGTTTTAGCTTCGCCATCCCGGCCTCGCCGATGAGGAACGAGGCCGCGCACATCACTGAAGCGTCAGGCCAAACTGGACGCGTGCGCCCACATCGCGATTGCCGCCGCGTGGCCAACATTCATTGAGCGCGTCGATCCTCGCTGGGTAATGTGGACGATCACCTCGGCAAGGTCGCTCATTTCCTGGCTCAAACCGGAGGATTCTTCGCCGAAAATCAGGCACGCTCGCTTCGGCAGTTCAGTGGATTCCAGCGGCTTGGAGCCCTCCACGTTATCGACGCCGACGAGGCTCATTCCGCGCTCTGCGCACGATCGGGCAAGGTCTTCGGGAGTCTGGCAGTGATCGATCTGCAGGTAGCGGTCAGTCACCATTGCCCCGCGACGATTCCAACGACGACGCCCGACGATGTGGACTCGGCTAGCTCCCAGCGCATTCGCAGTGCGCACGATAGACCCGATATTGAAGTCATGACCGAGGTTCTCGATTGCAACCTCGAACGGGAGCGCATGGGCTGCGATGTCTTCGCGGATCGCGTCCATCGTCCAGTAGCGATACTGGTCTTCAACGTTACGATGATCGCCGTTCTTCAGTAGTTCAGGATCGTACTTTTCATCGGTCGGAAGCTCGCCAACCCACGGACCAACACCGGGCCTGCTTTCAGAAGCAGGCGTGGCCTCGTCCCCCATTGCACCACCGGAGAGCACACGGCCTGGCACCTGCGCACCGCGCTCACCGGCGCTGACGACATCCTGATAATCATTACTCACGGGCATAACGATAGCGTCTTGCATTACATAGCACGCACAAGCGGGGGAAATAATGGCACGATTAAGACATGTCTCCACGTCATGCACTCTTGTCACAAGATGAACACATTGTCCGCCGTATGCGCACGCACTTCAAAGCCATCCTGGGCAATACGCTGGCTGAGCTGGTTCTGATCATTGTCGGCGTCTTCGCGTCGGTCTACCTACCGACTGAGTGGGCGCCCTACAGCCACGAGATCGTCTGGGCAATCGTCATCGTCGCGACATTCCCGATCTTCATCATGCCGTTCATCCGCTGGCTCACCACGACCTTCACGCTGACCACGAAGCGCATCATCACGCGCCACGGCATCATCAATAAGAAGGGTCACGACCTGCCTATCACGCGCATTTCCGACGTAGCAATGGACCGCGACTTTATCGACCGCCTGTTCGGGTGTGGCACTCTGACTCTGCAGACCAGCGCAGACGACCCGCTTGTCCTGCACGATGTTCCGCGCGTCGAATACGTTCAAGTTGAAATCTCGAACCTGCTGTTCAACGACATTCACGGCGCAATCGTCGCAGATCCCGAATAGACCCTTATCCATGTCTTTCCCCGATATTCCACATAGGATAAAGACATGACTGATAACGAAATCGCGCCCAAGGCGCTCACTGACATGCCACCTGTTTCCGCATGGCTTTCCGACATGGACGGTGTTCTGGTCAAGGAAAACCGCGCGCTTCCCGGAGCTCAGCAGTTCCTTGAGGCACTGCGCGCCAAGAACATGCCATTCTTGGTTCTGACGAACAACTCAATCTTCACCAACCGCGACCTGTCTGCTCGACTTGAACGGTCCGGTTTGGATGTTGCCGAGGAGCATATTTGGACTTCGGCAAACGCAACCGCAGCATTCCTGTCGCAGCAGTCACCCAACTCGTCCGCATTCGTGATTGGCGAGGCCGGACTGACGACCGCGCTCCACGGCGCCGGCTACATCATGACCGATCAGGATCCTGAGTACGTGGTGCTCGGCGAGACACGTAACTACGACTTCAACGCGATTACCCGAGCAATCCGACTGATCGAAAGTGGCGCAAAGTTCATCGCCACCAACCCGGACGTCACGGGTCCCTCGGATGAAGGCACACTGCCCGCCACCGGTTCGATCGCAGCAATGATCACCGCAGCCACCGGTAAGCGCCCCTACTTCGTCGGCAAACCGAACCCCGTGATGATTCGCGCAGGTCTGAACAAGATCGGCGCTCACTCTGAGCACGCTGCAATGGTCGGCGACCGCATGGACACGGATATTCAGGCGGGTGTTGAAGCCGGTCTGCGCACGCACCTTGTGCTGTCCGGCTCAACGTCAATCGAACAGGTCGAACAGTATCCATACCGCCCATTCGGAATTCACGAGGGTATTGGTGAGCTGATTGAGCTGGTCGAGGCAATCGCCGGCTGACCGCCTGTTTTCCCTTCTCGGGCTGAATGCTCGAGCTCTTGACGATACTGCCCCCAGCCTGAAGTGAACTGTCCTCCGGAAGAAAACTGAATAAATCAGTCCAACTTCCGGGAGACAGTTCAAAGGTTGGGGGCACTTTCGTATACGGCCGGCTACGGAGCGAGAGATGTGGCGAAAGCGTCCCATCCTCTATGCCCACCTACCGTCACCTCATCCTCTATGCCCACCTACCGTCTAGACTGTGAAGCATGACGAATGACTCTCAAAAAGCCCGCCTGTCCGAACTCGTCAAGGAACTCGCCGTCATCCACGAAAAGGTGACTCTGGCTTCCGGTCGCGAATCTGATTTCTACGTTGATATGCGTCGCGCAACGCTTCATCACGAAGCTGCGCCCCTGATCGGCCACGTCATGCTCGATCTTTTGGAAGAATCCGGTTTCGCTCCGGGCGAAGACTATGTTGCAGTTGGTGGCCTGACCATGGGAGCAGACCCCGTTGCAGCCGCAATGATGCATGCCGCTTCTTCGCGTGGCCTCGACCTTGATGCTTTCGTTGTGCGCAAGGCTGCCAAGGATCACGGCATGAAGCGTCGCATTGAGGGGCCGGACGTGGTCGGCAAGCGCGTGGTTGTCCTCGAAGACACCTCGACCACTGGCGGTTCACCTCTGGAAGCTGCCACTGCTCTGCGTGAAGCAGGAGCCGAGGTCGTTGCTGTTGGAGTCATCGTTGACCGCGCAACTGGCGCTAAGGAACGCATCGAGGCTGAGGGATTCCCCTACTTCTATGCGCTCGGTCTTGAAGACCTCGATCTGGCCTGATTTCACGGTAGGAATCTGATGCGAAATCAACTCTTTCCGGGACGTTGCTCAGTGTGTTTGAGCGCGGTTGCAGGTCTCACGCTTACTCTTGGCGCATGCTCACCATCGCCCAAGGCAAGCCCACAATCTGCCCCCACAGCGCAGTCAATCGGATCTGAGGCTGGAGCGGGGATCTATGCCGATCCTCAATCAACCCAAGCGCTTCCCGAGATGAGCGCTCCTTCAGCGGGCTGCCAAGCGATGGATGACATTCTCGTCCAGGCACTCGAGTCCTTACCTGAAGGACAAGCCTTTACTGAAGCAACAGTCTCAGGCAATTCCACCACTGCAACTACCGCGTGGGCTTCTTTCGTCAAGGCTTTTGCCTCGGCACAAACTGATGCTCTGGTGCAAGCAGGATCGGTGGATTCCACTGGTACTCATGCAACGGAGGCGTTCAAAGCGTACGCGGATGCAAGTGCGCGCCTGTCTGATGGCTCCTTAAACGAATACGTTGATGATCGGGCTGCAGAAGAAGCAATTAAGACCGGGAAGATGCCCGAGTTGAACCCCGAATATGCATCAACTGTGGAGCTCTTCAACTCCGCGCACATCACCTTGACCGACTGTCTTCCGCACTGGCCAATCGTGTTCTAAGACAGAGTTCCAAGGCAGATCTCCAAGGAAAATCTCAAGACCAGTAAAGATCTCAAGACCAGTAAAGACTCTCGCTTCCCTATACTGACGAACGAGGCCCCTCAGTTTCCTGAGGGGCCTCGTTACGTGCCGGCAAACTGGAAAGCTACCGACCTGCTAGATCACGATTCTCTTTACGGGAACGGGCGAATGACCCACGGTGCGGTGTTGGAGTATCCGTAGCTAGTCCACACGGAATCAACACGAGCCGGATTCCCCATCCAGTCGGTGTGGACAACCCGCTCATTACCCAAGTAGAGCGACACATGCGTCACTACGCCACCCGACGTGTAGAAGATCAAGTCACCACGTTGCCTTTGCGACAGCGGAAGATATTGGAATCCGGAGTAGTTGTAGAGCTCCTGCGAGGTGCGATAGTCAGGCCACGCATGCTTGAGCACGTTAATCGGTTGTGGATCAAGGCCACCTGCGTGTAGTGCTTGAAGCACCAAACCCGAACAGTCAAAGCCCAAGTTGTACGGGCCAGCTCCACCCCAAGTGTAGGGCGATCCCACCTGCGCTAAGGCGTAGGAAATCATTGCTTCAATGTGTTCGGAGCGACTTGCGCTAACCGAAACGGTCGGCGCAACTTGATACTGGTCGACATACCAGGAATACCCGGTTCCCATCGCGTTCCATGTGCGCTCATCGACGACGCCCGTTTGTGGCAGGCCCGCTCGACGCTGGAAGTTACGCACTGCCGACATAAAACTACTGTCAACGGACGCCAGCTTCATCGTGTGCCAGATACCTAGGCGCTGTTGAACGATTCTGACTTTCACGCCGTTCATGCCGTAGGTCAGAGTATTGGTAGCCCATCCAAGGGACTGAATTGACATTGTCGGTTGTAGATAGCCGGCAGGAGCTTGGTAGTTGACCCATTGACCCGACGAGAGGAAGTTGTACCATTTCCCGTCGATCGTGCGACCAGCATTCGCCATGATGCCTGTAGACGGTTCCAGGTAGTACCAATCTAAACCAACCCGTTGCCATCCAAGACCGACTTCACCTGAAGGCTTGCGGTAATGCCAGCCATCTGCGCGCTTGTACCATCCGGTCAACATCGCGCCGTTAGATGCGAACTCATAGGAGTTCCCGCCGATAGTTCGCTCGCCTGTCGCCATGATGCCCATAACGGGATCAAGGTAGTACCAATCTAAACCAACCCGTTGCCATCCAAGACCGACTTCACCTGAAGGCTTGCGGTAATGCCAGCCATCTGCGCGCTTGTACCATCCGGTCAACATCGCGCCGTTAGATGCGAACTCATAGGAGTTCCCGCCGATAGTTCGCTCGCCTGTCGCCATGATGCCCGTAACGGGATCAAGGTAGTACCACGTACCTCGATCATTCAACCAACCATGAACTTCATCGCCGAGCGTAGTCGCGTAATGCCACCCATCGGACATCTCAACCCAGCCGGTCTTCATCTTGCCATTGGCATCGAAAGTGTAGGTCCTGCCACCAATTGACTTGGAAGCATTTTCAACCATGACGCCATTTGATGGATCGAGGTAATACCACACCCCATTCAGACCCAGCCAGCCGAGGTACTCGACGCCATTGGAATCAGAATAGCGCCAGCCTTCCTTCAACTTGGTCCAGCCGGTAGACATTGCACCCGAAGAGTTGAACACGTAGGTGGTTCCATTGATCGCGCGTCGGCCGGTCTGCATGATTCCCGTGGACGGATCAAGGTAGTACCACGTACCTCGATCATTCAACCAACCATGAACTTCAACGCCGAACGTAGTCGCGTAATGCCACCCATCGGGCATCTCAACCCAACCGGTCAACATCGCGCCGGAGGCATTGAAGAAGTAGGTTTCGTTTCCCACTTGCTTCTGGCCGGTGACCATCTGTCCCGTTTCAGAATCGAGGTAGTACCACGTACCTCGATCATTCAACCAACCTGTGGTAAGAGCACCAGACGCGGATGCGTAGAACCACGAATCAGAGTTGCGGAACCAGTTACTTGCCATGGTCCCGTTCGCATCGAAGTAGTAGGTGGAGCCGTTAATACGCGCCCACGAGTCTTTCAGGAGCGTCCCATCGGGTTGCTTCCACTGCCAGACGCCGGAGTAGATCCATGAACCTTCAGGGGATTGCAAAGGTTCGTGGGCAGTCGTCTTTTTCGGGGTAGCGACAGGAGCTACGGTTTCAGCTCCTAGAGGTGAAGTACCCTCCTGATTCTGCGGGTTTTCTTGGGGATCGCTCTGGGTTGCGACGGTCAAAGGTGCGCTTTCACCGTTTTCGTCAGCAAACGTGGCGACGTTCGTCGACAGGACAAGCCCAGAGATAACACACGCGCTTGCCAATGTACGCCACGGGACTTGGTGTGAAACTCTCATTGTTCCCCTTGTATTGCAATTCCGTAGATGGCACCAAGATCAGCCACATTGGATTACTAGTAAATACTACTCAGGAATCACCTTATCGAATGGCGCACGTTACTGTACAGCAGCGAATCACGACGAAATGAGCACGTCGACTTCCGGACTATCCAGCACATCGAACAATTTCACGTTCGGGGTTGCGCGGATTTTACGAGGACGACCAGACGTTCAGGAACGCCATACTCCAGAAGCGTCGAAGGAGTAGGTTTTTCCACCAATATTCTTCGAGGTGTTTGCGACCATGATGCCCGTTGAGGGATCCATGTAGTACCAGTAGCCGTTCACGATTGCCCAGCCAACAGCCTCGGCACCACTGGTTGAGGAGTAGTGCCAACCATCGCTCAGACGTGCCCAGCCGGTAGACATTGCACCCGAAGCGTTGAACACGTAGGTGGTTTCATTGATCGTGTGGCGTCCGGTCTTCATGATTCCCGTGGACGGATCAAGGTAGTACCACGTTCCTCGATCATTCAACCAGCCGTAGGTTTCGTACCCGGATGCGTTGAGGTAACGCCAACCGTCAGAGTTTGATACCCAGCCGGTCTTCATCTTGCCATTGGCGTCGAAAGTGTAGGTCCTGCCACCAATTGTCTTGGAAGCATTTTCGACCATGACGCCATTTGATGGATCGAGGTAATACCACGCCCCATTCAGACCCAGCCAGCCGAGGTACTCGACGCCGTTGGAATCGGAATAGCGCCAGCCTTCCTTCAACTTGGTCCAGCCGGTAGACATTGCACCCGAAGAGTTGAACACGTAGGTGGTTCCATTGATCGCGCGTCGGCCGGTCTGCATGATTCCCGTGGACGGATCAAGGTAGTACCAGGTGCCGTTCAGCTTGAGCCAGCCGAAGACGCGGTCACCTAATGCGTCGATGTAGCGCCAACCTTGCGACATGGAGACCCAGCCGGTCTTCATCTTGCCGTCAATGTCGAAGAGGTATAGCTTTCCGTTGATGATCTTCTCCGTGTCTGCGATCATCTTGCCGGTCGTCGGATCAAGGTAGTACCAGGTTTCGCCGAGCTTGAGCCAGCCGGCGGTGTGTAGGGCTCCCGCATAGCCTCCTGAAGGCTGGAAATAGTACCAAGTGCCATCCTCTTTGTACCAACCGGTATTCATCCAGCCTGTTGATTCAAAGTGATAGATGTGCCCATTGATTTTTGCCCAGGTTGACGCAATCTGGAGACCCGTGCCATTGGCAGCCCAACGCCAATCGCCACCAATGTTCTGCCAGTTTCCTCCGGACGGGGCGTAGGGAGTGGTGGAGGTTGTCACCGTTGAAGGGGAGAAAGGATTTACGCCCGACTGCAGGTCCATCTGAGCTGCTTGCGGAATACTTACCCCTGTTGCACTCTGCGCGGAGTCGGCGCTTGTCGCTTTTACTCCGGGAATGATGAGCGCGGCAGCTACGAGGCCAAGCAGAGCCGTTCGCTTCGTCATACGCAGTTTCATTGGCGAGTTCTTCCTTCAATCGACTGATCGTTGATGGGAGTCAACAGACACACGTCGAGCAGACATGTCATTACAGAGTATCGGTGAACAAAATGAGGGAGCAAGAGCTAAACCACATTATTATCACCAATCACATTAGTAACAGTAGCCCCATTAAGTGCTGGTATGCACTCACATATGCGGAACAGCCCGCATCACACGACGCGTCAAAGAACGCGGAGCAAACTTCATCAACGCCATCCCGACCTTCGCAGGAACAGTCGGCGTGACCAACACTTTCCCGCGACGCACCGCGTCAAGGCCAGCAGTCACAACTTCCTCAGGGGTCGCCAAGAACGCACCCGGCATCTCTTCCATATCGACACCAGCCTTTGTAAAGAATTCAGTACGAACCGGCCCCGGCATAACAGCGGTAGCAGTCACTCCCGAGCCTCGTAATTCCTCCGACAGGCCCTCGGTGAACGCAACGACCCACGCTTTATGCGCGGAGTAGGTGCCCGCCCCTGTTCGCGACGCTACCGACGCCGTGTTGATGATGGCACCTCGGTGACGCACGCGCATCGACCGAGCTGCATGATGCGACAACACCATCACCGCACGAACCATGACATCCAAGCCATAGAGCTCAGCATCAAGGTCGTTGTCAGGGAAGGACGTACCTAGCCCGAATCCGGCATTATTCACCAGCAGATCGATGGGCTTCAGAGCCGAAGCGCCCACTTCAGCACCACCCACATCCAGACGCTCAGCGACGCGAGCCAGCTGGTCAGGATTCGCCAAGTCAGCGACAATCACCTCTGCGTTAATCCCCGCGTAGGCGTGAAGTCGCTCCGCAAGCTGGTGCAATGTCGCTTCACTCCGTGCCACCAGGACCAGATCATGGCCACCTGCAGCCAGTTGCCAACAAAACTCTTCGCCAATGCCCGACGTCGCGCCGGTAACAAGTGCAGTTCCCATGAGATAAGCCTACGAGGCAAAGCACGCCATCGTCAGGGACCTTCACCCGCAACTACCGCAGGAGCGAAAAAGACTGACAAACAGGTCTTTGGTGAACAAGCGCGGTCAATCCCTGAACAAGCGCGGACTCAAACCCCGAACAAGCAAGGTCGGAGCCTGCCGGCTAGGGTTTATCCCATGAGATTTGCTACCTGGAACGTCAACTCCATCCGCACCCGCGTCGATCGCGTCATCGCTTTCCTTGAACGCTCGAGCACAGACGTACTGGCGATGCAGGAAATTAAGTGCAAACCCGACCAGTTCCCCGTCGACCAGTTCACCGAAGCGGGGTACGAGGTTCGGATTCACGGCCTGAATCAGTGGAATGGTGTTGCGGTAGCCTCGCGCCTACCGATTCTTAAGGTCGAGGATCATTTCGCGGGCCAACCCGCATTTGGGAATCCTCCGGTTGTGGAGGCTCGCGCACTCGGCGTTACTGTCGAATCGCCCGATAGCTCACCATTCACGATCTGGAGCCTGTATATCCCGAACGGTCGTGAGCTGACCGACCCTCATTACGTCTACAAGCTCGAGTGGCTACGCGTCTTGAAGGAAAACGGTGTGAAGTGGCTGTCTGAGGACCCGAAGGCGCAGATCGCCATGGTCGGTGACTGGAATGTCGCCCCCTTTGATGAGGACGTGTGGGACATGACCGCATTTGCCGACGCCACCCACGTCTCACAGCCCGAGCGCGACGCATTCTTTGCTTTCGCCGATGACGGGTGGGACGAAATCACCCGCGACCGCGTCACCAACTACACCTACTGGGATTACCAGAAGCTACGCTTCCCGAAGAATGAGGGCATGCGCATTGACTTTGTGTACGCCTCCCCCGCGTTGGCGTCGCGTGTGGTTGAGGCTCAGATCGATCGGGATGAGCGTAAGGGCAAGGGCGCGTCGGATCATGTGCCAGTCATCATCGACATTGCCGACTGACCACTTGGGATCAGAACCGCCTTCGCGCCTGACAGTTAGGCATTCACGAGGCCCTGCAATTGGGCGTTGAGCTGCGACCATTGTTCCTTATGCCAGGGGCCGAATTCTTGTGAACCAAGGAACGCTGCGGTCGCGTCGTGTTCACGGTCAACCCAGAGGAACGAGCCTGAGACTCCGAAGTGGCCGAATGTTGTGGCCGGGGCATCTGGGGCGGTCCAGTGCGGGTTCTTCGTTCCCCGGATTTCAAGGCCGAGTCCCCACGGGCACGGGTTATGCCGACCGTATCCGGGGACAACGCCCGCGAGGTTGGGGAACTGCGGGGTTACCGCTTCAGTCGATAGCGCATCGCTGATCAAAGTTGGATGCAGGAGCTCCTGGCCGAGGATCAGCAGGTCATCAATACTTGCTCGCCCAGAGCGTGCGACTGAACCGGGAACGTCCGCCGTTGTCATGCCCAGAGGCTCGATCACGGATTCTTCAATCCATCGACCGATGTCTGTTCCCGTTGCTTCGGCAACCGCATCACCAAGGATCTCGAAACCGGCGTTGGAGTAAACACGTCGTTTTTCGACGCCGAACTGTGCATCGCGAGATTCTGCGGGCAAGCCCGAGGCGTGAGCCAGAAGGTGGCGAATCGTGGACCCTTCGGGACCAGCCGGATCGCCCAAACTGATAAAGCCTCGCTGGACTGCAACCAACGTTGACCATGCCATCAGAAGCTTCGTGACAGACGCCAGCGGATAGACGGTCGACGTGTCACCAACCTTGACCAGGGTCTGTCCCCCAGCATTCAACGCATACGCATGAGCAAAAGGAATATCCATCAGTTCGCTCGTGATCACTGCCATGCGTGTCCCCTTCTGCGTTGTGACGCTCGCTCGATTGTTCGGGCCGTGCTGTTATCGGTGTGCCCCCCTATTCTAAACGCGCCCTTATCGGCCACGAGTTCTGGTGACAAGCGCACGTGTGGGGCGCGCGTTGAAAACCCGCGCCCCACACGGCCTCGTGAATCAATCAGCAGGAGAAGATGTCCGGCTCTTCACCTTCTGCGACTACCTGCATCGACAGAGTCTCCAAGTCTTCGGAAACATCGACGCGAACGGTCGAACCATCGCCAACCTCGCCGGCTAGAAGCATCTTCGCCAGCTTGTCACCGATTTCCTTCTGGATCAGGCGACGTAGCGGACGAGCACCGTAAGCCGGGTCGTAGCCAATCCGGGTCAGCAGACCGCGGGCAGGCTCGGACACGTCGAGCGTGATGCGACGGCCCTCAAGACGCTTCGCGAGCTGGCCGACCATCAGGTCAACAATGCCAGCCAAGTCATCCGCCGACAGCGGGTCGAACATGACCGTCTCATCCAGACGGTTTAAGAACTCCGGCTTGAATGCATGACGCACCGTCTCCATCACCGCATCAGTCTTCATCTCTTGCGTCAAAGACTGATCGGATAGGAACTGCGAGCCAAGGTTCGATGTCAAAATCAAGATCGTATTCCTGAAATCAACCGTGCGCCCCTGACCGTCAGTCAAGCGACCATCGTCGAGAACCTGAAGCAGAATGTCGAAGATCTCCGGATCAGCCTTTTCGACCTCATCCAAAAGGATCACCGAATACGGACGACGGCGAACAGCTTCGGTCAGCTGACCACCCTGCTCGTATCCAACGTATCCCGGAGGGGCGCCGACGAGGCGCGCGACCGAATGCTTCTCGGAGTACTCCGACATGTCGATGCGAATCATCGCTCGCTCATCATCGAAGAGGAACTCCGCCAGCGACTTCGCCAGCTCCGTCTTACCGACACCCGTCGGACCGAGGAACAGGAACGAACCGGTCGGACGATTCGGATCCGCAATCCCCGCACGGGAACGCCGAACCGCATCGGACACCGCCGCGACGGCCATCTTCTGACCAATCAGTCGATGCCCGATCGCATCTTCCATGGTCAGAAGCTTCTCGGTTTCCGTCTGTAGGAGCTTACCGGTCGGGATACCCGTCCAGGACTCCACGACTTCCGCAATCTCAGCCGGCCCAACCTTCTCTGCGATCATCGGCTCGCCGGCTGCTTCATCTTCCGCTTCAGCGTTCGCCTCGGCTTCGCCAATCTGGCGTTCGACCGCGGGGATTTCACCGTTCTGAAGCCTTCCGGCTTCTTCCCAACGATTCTCACGGATAGCAAGTTCCAACTGAGTACGCAGTTCATCCAGCTGAACGCGCAGATCACCGACCTTGTTATGCCCGGCCTTCTCTGCCTCCCAGCGTCCAGTTAATGCAGTCAGCTCTTCCTGCTTATCAGCGAGGTCCGCACGAAGCTTCTCTAGGCGAATCTGGGTCGCTTCATCCGTCTTATCCGAATCAGATTCGGTCAGATAGGATTCTTCCATTCGCAGACGATCCACCTGGCGACGCAACTCATCGATCTCGATCGGGGAAGAATCAAGTTCCATCCGCAGACGAGACGCAGCCTCATCAATCAAGTCGATCGCCTTATCCGGCAGTTGACGCCCCGTGATGTAGCGATCCGACAAGGTTGCCGCCGCAACGAGCGCACCATCGGAGATTGTCACCTTATGGTGAGCCTCGTACTTCGGCGCAATACCGCGCAAGATCGCAACCGTATCCTCAACGGACGGTTCGCCGACGAAAACCTGCTGGAAACGACGTTCCAGAGCCGGGTCCTTTTCAATGTTCTCGCGATACTCGTCCAGCGTGGTCGCGCCAACCATGCGCAGTTCGCCACGCGCAAGCATCGGCTTGAGCATATTGCCAGCATCCATCGCACCTTCAGACCCACCACCGGCACCGACGACCGTGTGAAGCTCGTCGATAAAGGTGATGACCTGCCCGTCAGAGCGCTGGATTTCTTCGAGGACAGCCTTCAGACGCTCCTCAAATTCACCGCGGTATTTCGCGCCTGCCACCATCAATGCCAGGTCGAGAGCAATAAGCGTCTTATCCTTCAGGGATGCCGGAACATCGCCCGCGACAATACGCTGAGCCAACCCTTCGACAACCGCAGTCTTACCCACACCGGGCTCACCGATGAGGACAGGGTTGTTCTTCGTACGACGCGACAGTACCTGCACAACGCGACGAATCTCCGCGTCACGACCGATCACCGGGTCGAGCTTGCCTTCGCGAGCAACCTCGGTCAGGTCTCGCCCGTACTTCTTGAGAGCTTCGAAGCTCCCCTCCGGGTCAGGTGATGTAATCGGATTCGGACGGAGCGTCTTCAGAGCTTCCTCTAAAGCGGTGGGCGATGCCGCGTTGTGAGAAAGAATGGTGCCGGCCTCGCTCTTTGACGCGGCAAGCGCAATCATCAGGTGTTCAGTCGACACATAAGCGTCGCCAGCCTTTTCTGCACGCTTCTGAGCGTCGTTGATGACTCCCATCAGAGCCTGGTCTGCCTGAGCGTTTTGGGCGGTCGAGCCTTGAATACTTGGCAATGCGAGCAGAGCGTTACGCGCTCTCGCGCCGATCGTCTTACGGTCGGCACCGACAGCATCGAGAAGCGCCGTCGCAATTCCTTCGTTCTGAGTCAGCAGAGCATTCAAAAGATGCAGGGGCGTAACTCCCGGGTTGCCAGCTGCCCTGGCTGACTCGAGCGCAGAGCCAATAGCTTCCTGCGCTTTCGTCGTGAATTCGTTGGTCATATTTCCTCCAGTGACGCATTGCGTCGAGATATGGGCACGTGGCGATCCCACGTGCGTCTGCATATATCAACGCTCCAAAGTTGAGTCTATTCCACTCAACTTTATTTTTCTCGCCGAAAACTCAACTTCCGCCCCTTCCGCTTCCCCATTCACGAGGCCAGCTACTCACCCTTAGCTGACAAAGGTGATCTGACAAGCGAAAACCCCGCCCGACACATGCCGGGCGGGGCCTCGTCCATACAAACTGGATCAGGCGGTAGCCACATCCTCACGGCGCGCCATTGCAGCCTCGAAATCCTTCGTCCCCACGAAGATTTCATTCGTGTACGGGTTACGGCCAAGCTTGCGCGAACGGTAGATCACGTAGCCGAGAGCCAGAATGTTGGCAGCCAGAGCGAGAATCGAAACAAACAGGTTTACATTCGGATTATTCACGGACTGAACCGAGAAATTCGAGTAGTCCTGGAACGCGGGAACAACCTGCGCGAACATACACCAGAGAGCCAACGTATTTGCACGATTCTGGATCCAACCACCCTTATTCCAGAAGGCGTTGGCAACCGTCGGTGCAAGAAGCAGGGCAACACCGCAGTACCAGGCGTGAGTCGGCAAACAGTTGTAGGTGTAGCAGAAGTTCCAGAGGTCGTAGGCGACAATGAACACCCACGTCATGTCTGGCCAGAGCATGTCCTGCTTCTTTCGAGAAGCGTAGATACCAAACCAGCCGGTCATCAGGAAGATATTGATCAGACCCGCGATGCCATTGAAGACATTGTGCCAACCGCCCATCAGCGTGACACCTTCGGAGGAAACCCAGGTCGTGCCGAATGCGCGGAACGCCGACTCAAAATCAGAGACAACGGCAATCAGAATGTTGATCGCAACAATAACGAACGGGAAGCACTTGAATGCATGTGAACGACCGATTTTTCCCCAGCCATACTTCAGCATCATGAAGCCAATACAGCCAGCAGTTGCCGCATAGAGCTTCGCATAATGGAACCAGCTATTCATGTGCACGTAGGTCGGGTTATTGAGCGCCCACTCGGCACCCTGTCCAGCACCTACGTAGATCGCAATGAAATAGACCGTCAAAATAGCCGGCAGTACAAGGAAACAGAAGATGCCTCCCGCCTTTGTACGACGCGCGATCTCATTCGCTCCGATGAGCGCAGCGAAAACTAGCACCCATCCAATCCACTGATATGCGGCATGTTCGCCGTAGACCTCGAACAACATTGTTCTTGCCTTCCTTGCACTCACAGGACGCTGAGTCGTGACACGGACTCAAGAAATGAAGGTCCACCCTTCGGGGTCAAGATCCAGATTCAAAGCGCGCGCCACTACAGATATGAACTGACTCACACAGTCTAGGGCCAACATTTACACCCTGTCAATCACTGTTTGAGCTCCGCGCATTCCCTCAATGAAGAAATCCTTCATCAATCGAGTTGAACGAGATCGTCAATCTGGAGGGTGTGGGCGACGATTCGTTTAACCGCCGCTTCGCTGATATCCGGGCGCGTTCTCATCAGGGAGATCAGACCGACGATAAGCATGTAGAAGGTCTCGTAAAGGTCACCAATTTTGATCTCATGGTGTCGGCGGAAATCTTCTACGGTGTTATCCACAATGAAGTGCGCGATACGGTCGGCCGCGCGGTCAATGAACTGCAGATACAGTTGCCCGTTCCCAGTCCCCGCCAAGCTCATGCTGAATGGACTGTCTTGATCGATGATCGAACACATAAGATGCACTGCGTCATCAAGAGCTTTATCAACGTTTCCGAGTTCTCGCCCCTCGTTCCACTGACGAACCTGAGCGAGAAAGTCATCAATCACACTGTCGAGGACCGCCGAGGCGGCTTCATCTTTGGTCGCAAAGTAGTGGTAGAACAGGGAGCGCGTGAGGTTCGCTCGCTTCGAGATTGAAGAAACCGTCATCGCTGTAGCCCCACGCTCAACAATCTCAGCTCGGACAGCGTCGAGGATGTGAGAACGCGTCGTTTCACCGCGCTCATTCAGCAGGGGATAAGCTGTAGCCCGCGATGTGAGCGGAGTGTCCATCACATCCCCCCTTTAATAAATGACTGTGTCTGCCACATGATCGGCAGAGTTCCTACGCTAGTGTCGCGAACAGCGCACTATTCGCTGTAGTCGCCGTTCATGTCAGATTCCGATGGAGCTGGGCCAAATTTCTGATCTACTTCCTCAAAGAAGGCGGAAATTGTGCCGATTCCGCATTTGCACTGAGTAACAAGCTGCGCGTCAGAAAGCCCCCACTCACAGTCCAAGTTCACTTCTGCCAGAATTCGAATCTCTCCGTTCTTTTCAGTAAACGAAGCCATCGGCCACAGGTGAGTCGCATGCCAATCTTCAATCAGTAGCTCGACTTCTGACCTCAGCTGAGCATCAACGGGGGTGCTTCGAAAGGCAATAATTGTGAAGATTTCATTCTTCTTGCCGGTGATCCGGAACACGTACTGATTCGAATCGAAACCTGTCACAAAGTCACCCTCGTCGTCGATCTCCCAATTCCAACCCTGTGAGTCAAAAAAGAACCCGACACGTTCAAGGGTGACTGGACGAGTCAGATCCAGCTGATCGGGCTGGTCCGAACGATCCTGCACATCATCTGCCGAAGAAGCTCCCCTACCTTGGTCTTCCCCGTTGTCATCTTCACTGGGAACCTGAAGGGACTGGAGTTCTTGCAGGTCTGCGTCTACATCTAGGACGAGGCCGTCTTTGGCAGAAGCATCCTTTTGCACTTCATCTGCTACTTGGGCATTCAAGATCTTCCTAATTCGATCAAAGATTCCGCTCATAACGACAGCTCCTCGTTCAGTGCTTCAAAGAATTGCATCCCCGTGCCAAGCGCACAATCGATCTGCTGGTAGAGCTGTTCGTCCGTTGCTCCAGACTCCCAGTCAACAGTGTTCTCTACTCGAATATTGACGACTCCCTGATCGTTAAGGGTCGAGCAGACTTTCGGCCAGAGGTGCTTCCTATGCCAGTCAGCAATAAAAGCACGTGCCTCTGGTAGACGGTCCGGATTGATGGGGTTACCCCAGCCACCCAGGATATGGAGAATCTCTTGCTTCGTTCCAGTCAACAAAAAATAAAAGGTGTAGCCATTCCAGCGACCACCCAAATCGCCTTCATTATCAACGAACCACGTCCAGCTACGTTGATTGAAAAGATCCTTCAGGCGGTCTTGAGTTACCGGGGTAGGAATCTTCAATCGATCTGCGCTGTTTGACTCGATGTAACCCATGCTTTCCTTCCCCTTTTTAACGAAATTACCGTTTATCTCTACCAATAACGCTAAGAAACGCATTGTTTCACGATGTCGATACCTGCGCTGAACCGTTCTCCATTCAGGGATGAGCAGTCATCCCAGGCAATCACGTGCCATGGCATCGTTGCCGACCCACCATTGTTCCCAGTCTAGAAGAGACCATGTAGAAATCATTTTGCATTTAGCGTCAATCTGGTGTGTACATGGTCCATGTCAGAATCTTGATATGAATGCTGGCGTCTTCTTCATTTAAAGCCCAAACAGCGCCATGCACCCTCGTGGGCATCCCTCTTCCAAACGCTCGGCGACTGACAGTCCCGGAAAAGAAACACGAACGCCCTCGCAGTTTTTCAGTGAAGAGGATCTTCCCTGTCACTCTGGAAGAAGCGAACCAAGAAGAACCTCGTCGACGCCGAGGAAAACACCCAGGGTGGACGTGAGGGCGAGGCGGTATCACTACCAGCCTCGCCCTCACGCGAAAGAAACTGTCAGGACATCACTGCCACTGATACGGCGAACCTATCTGAGTGGCGCGGATTTGCGAACGCTTACGATTCGTCACCACCAGCCAGATGATGCCGGCAATCAGTAGGATCAGACCAAGAATTCCGATTCCCGTCGCCCAAGCAACTCCCGACATTCCAGCCCCCACCAAATCGTCGGCGGTAACACCAGAAATTGCCATCAATCTAGTGGTTTCACCCTCACATTCAACGACGTAATTTCCGGGCGCCAGACCATCAATGTAGAAAGTGTCCGTCGCACTCGTCGTCATCTTATATTCGGTGTCCGTTTCAACCGAGGTGACCTTACACGAGTAGAGGGTGCCCGCGTAAGCCGAAGGATCCGAACGTGAGGCCGTCACCATCAGCGATCCGCCGTCACCGATGGTGATTGTGTCGCCAGAGCGGATCTCATTCGTTCCAGCAATAACACCGTCAAGATCGAGACCAGCCAGAGCGCCCACCAACAGGGAAATCGGGGCAACGATAAACATCATCAGCAAGCCAACGACCATCATGATGATCGAACCGGCACGGCTAGGAAGCTTCTGAGGCACACCCGGCATCGGCATTCCAGCAACGTTGGGGCCACCAGCCTGTTGGCCGCCATAGGGCTGTCCCATCGGCTGATTCATCGGCTGACCCGGGTACTGAGGTGCATCAGAATTCCACTGCGCTTGCGCACCCTGCGGGTAGCCCGCGCCACCATCATTGAACGTCCCACCCGCGTAAGAACCGTAGGTTGGATTCGATGAACCGGAGACCTCGCCGTACTGAGGCCACGGTGTTTGGGATGAAGCCTGAGGGGCTTGTCCGTTGAAACCGGTCGCGAAACCACCATTCGGCTGGCTACCAGTCGGATCGGTGTTCATTTCAGGGGTCATCAATCCTCCAGATCGATAGTCAATTCTTATCCATCGTATCGGTGAAGAAGCGCCCTGTCTTTGGGGAGCAACCCCGATCAAACCCTGATTTTCCGTAGACAACAGCGCAAAGCACGCTGATCAGCGGCACGCAAAATCCAAACGTTCAGCGCGCAGAGCTTCGACGCCTGGAACATCAAGTGGCGCCAGTTCAAGCCCTGTAGCGCGAGTAAGAAGCAAGTCGGCAAGCTCAGGATTTCGAGCTAAAACGGGTCCATGCATATAGGTAGCAATAACGGATCCTTGAACGACACCATCGTAGGCAATAGGCTCCGGTGTCATCCCTTCGGGAGTTCCGTTGCCAACGCCCGCAATGACGCGACCAAGCGGACGCGCGTTGGGCCCAAGAACCGTCCCACCACCGTGGTTTTCAAAACCGCTCATTGGCTGGGTCAGTCCTTCAAGAAGGGGTTCACAGACAAGCTCGCCAATTGCACGATGCCCCTGCGGATCCGTGGTGACATCAAGAACGCCGAGGCCTTCGACTCGCTCGTCGCGCGCATCGCGATACCAGTGCCCCAAAACCTGCAATGAGGCGCAGATGGCAAGAAGTGGCTTGCCGGCGTCCAAGGCGTGAAGCAAGCCCGAGTCGTCGCGGAATTTCTGAGCCGCCAGTGACTGCGCAGTGTCTTCGCCACCGCCGAGAGTGTAAAGATCCAGTTCTGCTGGGATGTCTTCGTTCAAAGACACTGTCACTAGTTCCGCATCGATACCTCGACGGCGGGCGCGCTCTGCCAGAATCAGAGCATTGCCCGTATCTCCGTAGGTGCCCAGCACGTCGGGAAACAAGACCCCGATTCGCAGGGTTGATTCACTCATCGTCCACCCTCCTATCGTCCAGTTGCTGATTTCTGGCGAGCATCAAGGATTACTTTAAAGTCTCGAAGAGCCGTGTAGTTCAGCAACATTTCAACCTTGCCGGGCTCAAGGAGCTTCAAGGCGTCCATGGGTAGTGGCGCAAGATCGCAGTGAATTCCCGCGTATTCAAGGCGGACGGCCAAGTCGGCGCCTCGTTCACCGCACGCGACAATGCGACGATCGTCGGACGCGGACAACACGGAGAAGTCGACATCCCAGAGCCACGAGAGATCCTGCCCGTCCGGAACCTGGCCGTTGACTGCAATCACGACCTGTTTGACACGCGGGTCAACCATCGTCATCGCTTCTTGCCAGCCTGCCGGATTCTTCGCCAACATGATGCGAGCGCGACGCCCATCAACGTCATGAATGGAATACCGTCCGGCAACCTGACGCACTTGACCGATCGCGTTGGCGGCCACCTGCGGATCAATCCCCAACGCGACCGCGGCCGCTACCGCCTGGGCAGCGTTGCCAAGGTTTGCGCGCCCCGGGAGCTGCAGGTGCAAAGGAACGCGAACGTCGTTTGGTCCGTACAGAATTGCCGAGGGCCCGCTTGCTCCTTCCGGCATCAAATCGATGTTGCCGATTGTCCAGTCTGGCGTGGGACGCTGGCGAAGTTCGGGGAGTTCTTCGCCGAGGAAAGCTTCAATGAGATGCCACGAATCGGAGTCACGAACAACCCTGCCACCGCGCGGATAGGCCACGGAGTCGTCTCCCCATCCGGCGCCCGCGGCAACCCAGACAACGTTTCGCGCTTCGCAGGCTGCCGACACGATCAGCGGATCATCACAGTTCGCAACAACAAGGGAATCAGGGTTTTCTTCAACTGCCTGACGCAGACGGCGTTCAACCGAACCAATTTCACCGACGCGATCCAGCTGATCGCGAGACAGATTGAGGAAGACAAAAACTTTGGGCGAAACGTGCGCTGCAACGGCGGGCACGTGCATCTCATCAACTTCGAGGGCCGCGTGTGGCGCGGTCGGCGTGCTCATCAGCGCGGTGATAATACCCGAGCCCATGTTGTCGCCATTCACGTTCGAGGCAACCTGACCTGCTGTTTCAAGGGCCGCGCGAACGAATCGGTTGGTCGTTGACTTGCCGTTCGTCCCTGACACGATCACGGAGTCCATCGGGACTGCAAGTTCCGACAGAATATTCGGGTAGATACGGCTGGCGACTTCACCGCCGATCATTCCGCCTGATCCTCGTCCCAGAATTCGCGAGGCCGTGCGGGCAAGTGTGCCCGCACCGAGTGCAAGTTGGGCGCGCATCGGCAGTCGGTGCGCCGACGAATCGTGAGAACTCATGGGGTAACCCTAACGCGAGTGTAGAACTATCTGCGCAAATACACTTCGGGGCGAGCGTGACTATTGTCAACGCTCGCCCCGAAGATGCAGAGGTTATGGCGATTAGTCGACGACGGAAATCGTCCCGTCGATCACCCTGACACCCGAAGGTCCTGCTTCGATAACAGCCCGGATTGTGCGTTCCGGGTACGGGCTTGCAGTACGGATTGGACGCCAGATAGAGATTTCCCTCCCTTGCCCATCGCGGGCAGAAGGATTAACCCACGGGCGCTCACCGCGACGCATCGGCGACACCACGCCGTTTGCGGACGCGGCGAAGACTCGATCTTGACGAGCTTCAAGTTCTTCGATCCGCTGGCACAGCGCGACGCGCTCAGCTTCGAGGCTTTCCACTCGGCGTTCAAGTTCAAGGATCCGCTGGATTCCAGCAAGATTGATGCCTTCATCCTGGCTCATCCTCTGTACCTCGCGCAGACGTTGAACGTCGCGTTGCGAGTAGCGACGTCCTCTGCCCTTTGTGCGCGCGGGCGTCACCAAACCGAGGCGATCGTATTGACGAAGAGTCTGCGGGTGCATGCCTGCAAGCTCAGCCGCCACTGAAATAACGAACGTCAGTGCGTCATCAGAATCGGAAGAACGCCGCCTGACCATCGGTCACTCCTTCGCCTTCTCCATCAGGGTGGCTCGCACGTCCTGGTGATCAAAAGAGTCAGCAAGTGCCTTCACGGCATCTTTCTGTTCCTTGGTCAGGTGGTCTGGAACGGCAACCATGATCTCGATCAGCAGGTCACCCGTGTGCTTCGCGGTTTCAACACCGCGTTTGCGCACGCGTAGAACCGCGCCTGATTGAGTTCCAGCAGGCACCTTCACAGTCACGGTATTCCCATCGATCAGTGGAACGTCGATCTTCGTACCCAAGGCCGCTTCGGCGAACGTCACGGGAACTCTCACGCGCAGATTGTCGCCATCCCGGGTGAATACCGGATGGGGCTCAACGTGGATCGTCACCTGAAGGTCGCCGGACTGGCCACCGTTTTCCCCGGGCATTCCTTTGCCACGAAGACGAACCTTCTGACCTTCTTTAATGCCTGCGGGGATACGAACGGTGTTCTTCTTCCCGTCGACTTTCATGGTGAGCGTTGCTCCCTTGAGCGACTCACGGAAAGTGATCGACGTCGACGCGATTCGGTCGGCGCCTTTCCTGGGACGTGGCGGGGTGTGACCAAAGCGGGTACCAGCCCCGTAGTTCGGCTGAGGGCCGCCGGCGTTGAAGCCACCGGCCGCTCCACCGAACATTCCGAAGAGATCCTCGATATTGACTCCCGAACCGGAAGTTGAGAAGTTGAAGCTAGTGCCTTGACCACCGAACATCGACGAGAACGCATCTGTGAAGCCGGCACTACCCGGGCCACCGGCGGAGAAGCGAGCTCCTCCACCCATGGCACGGATCGCGTCGTATTGCTTACGCTGTTCCTCGTCAGACAGCACCGCGTAGGCTTCGCCGATTTCCTTGAACTTGGTTTCCGCCTTTTCATCACCCGGATTCTGGTCGGGGTGATACTGGCGAGCAAGCTTGCGGTAGGCCTTCTTAATCGCTGTTTGGTCGGCATCTTTTGCTACGCCCAGCGTCTTATAGAAGTCTTTTTCAAGCCAATCTTGTCCGCTCACTTTCACTCACCTCCATCATTCTTTGAGTTTGGGCGGATACGGGTATGTGGTTTATTCAGGGTTGTCCACCATGACCTTCGCAGCACGTAGAATCTTTTCATCGCGACGATAGCCGGGCTGGAGGATCTGGGCGATGGTTGCTACCTGAACCTCTGGGTTCACGTTGGCAAGCAGGGCCTCATGCTGAGTGGGATCGAATTCTTCACCTACAGCGCCGTAGCGTTCCAGGTTGAAGCGCGAGGCCAGAACGCTTTCCAGCTTCGTTGCAATCGCAGCAAAGGGGCCATCTTCGAGCTCCCCGTGAGCGCGGGCCGCATCGATGTCATCGAGAACGCTGATGAGCGCTTCAATGACTTCGCTCTGGCCGGATTCACGGTGGCCTGAAGCAGCTTCCTTCGCCCTGCGCACGTAGTTCGAGTACTCCTGATTCAGGTTGTACAGGTCAGCGTGCGCACGTGCCAGCTGGTCTTCGAAGTTAGCGATTTTCTCGAGTGCGTTTGCAAGGTCCGAGTCTTCAACTTGTTCCTCGAAGGCGCTCATGTCAGTCAGTGCCTCGTCAGCTAACTGCGCGGTGGCTTCGCCTGCAGTTTCCCCGGTTGATGCGGACGCGGCCGCGCCGGCTGCGAACTGTTCGTCCGAGCTCGGTGCGACCTGCGCCTGCGATGCCTGGTCGTTGACCTTGGCATCGCTGTGATCCTGGGGACCGGACTGGAAGCCCTGGTTCTCAGTTTCGCTCACTTGGTGTCGTCCTCATCCACGATTTCAGCATCGATGACGTCTTCATCAGCTGCGGGGGCATCGCCAGCCGGAGTCTCGGTGCCTGCTGCTTCAGCCGCCTGCTGGGAGGCATAGACCTCTTCGCCGATCTTCATCGCGGAAGCGTTGAGCTTCTCGAGAGCTGACTTCACGGCCCCGGTGTCCTCACCCTTGAGCGCTTCCTTGACGGCGTCAACGTCAGCCTGAACCGCGGTGCGGGTCGCCTCGGTGACAGTTTCGTCGTTGTCCTTGAGGAGCTTCTCAATCGAGTAAACGACCTGCTCAGCCTGGTTACGAGTGTCGGCGTCTTCACGGCGCTTCTTGTCCTCGGCTGCGTGCTCTTCAGCTTCCTTCACCATGCGGTCGATGTCTTCCTTTGGAAGAGCGGAGCCACCGGTGATGGTGACGGACTGTTCCTTGCCGGTGCCACGGTCCTTCGCGGAAACGTGGACGATACCGTTGGCGTCGATGTCGAAGGTGACCTCAATCTGCGGGATGCCACGTGGAGCCGGCGCAATACCGGACAGCTCGAAGGTGCCGAGCAGCTTGTTGTCCCGGGCGAACTCACGCTCACCCTGGTAGACCTGAATGAGCACGGACGGCTGACCATCTTCGGCGGTCGAGAAGACCTCGGACGCCTTGGTCGGGATCGCGGTGTTGCGATCGATCAACTTGGTCATGATGCCACCCTTGGTCTCGATACCGAGGCTCAGCGGGGTCACGTCGATCAACAGGACGTCCTTGCGGTCACCCTGGATGACGCCGGCCTGGAGGGCCGCACCAACGGCGACAACCTCATCGGGGTTCACGCCCTTGTTCGGTTCACGGCCGCCGGTCAGCTGCTTGACCACGTCGGAAACGGCAGGCATACGGGTGGAGCCACCGACCAGAACCACGTGGTCAATGTCTTTGACGGAGATTCCGGCTTCGGCAATGACGTCGTGGAACGGCTTCTTGGTACGATCCAGCAGGTCCGAGGTCATTTCCTCGAACTTTGCGCGGGTCAGGGACTCGTCCAGGTGGATCGGGCCGTCTGCGGTCATCGACAGGTACTGCAGGGAGATGTTAGTCGAGGTTGCGCTGGAGAGTTCCTTCTTGGCCTGCTCAGCGGCTTCCTTCAGGCGCTGCAGAGCGACGGTGTCCTTGGACAGGTCCGCGCCAGTCTTCGCCTTGACCTGATCAATCAGCCAGTTGACGATGCGCTGATCCCAGTCGTCGCCACCGAGGCGGTTGTCGCCGGAGGTTGCGCGAACCTGAATGGTCGAGAAACCGTCGTCATCCTTGCCGATTTCGAGCAGGGAGACGTCAAAGGTTCCACCACCGAGGTCGAAAACCAGGATGAGTTCATCTTCCTTGCCCTTTTCGAGGCCGTATGCAAGTGCTGCTGCGGTGGGCTCGTTAACGATGCGCTGGACGTTGAGGCCTGCGATCTGGCCCGCGTCCTTCGTTGCCTGACGCTCAGCGTCGTTGAAGTAGGCGGGGACAGTGATGACGGCATCGGTGACGGGCTCGCCGAGGAATGCTTCCGCGTCAGCCTTCAGCTTGGAGAGGATGCGCGCGGAGATTTCCTGAGCGGTGTACTTCTTATCGTCAATTTCGACGCTCCAGTCGGTGCCCATGTGACGCTTGACCGAGGAGATCGTACGGTCAACGTTGGTCACAGCCTGACGCTTTGCGATTTCGCCGACGAGGACCTCGCCAGACTTGGAGAATGCGACAACGGAAGGCGTGGTGCGCATGCCTTCTGCGTTCGCGATGATTGTGGGTTCGCCGCCTTCGAGGACAGCGATTGCGGAGTTGGTGGTACCGAGGTCAATGCCTACTGCACGTGCCATGTATGTGTTCCTTTCGTTCAGCCACCCAGCTTCGCTGGTGACTGCATGTGAAGTTTTCTTGGACTGCCGTATGCGCGAGGCGCCTACTTGAGTCCGACAGGCTCAACTTTATACACCCGAAGTTCACTGCGCAAGAGGAAAACGAAAAGTTGAGTCACCAAAACTCAATGTTCACACGTTTATGCAGGTCAAGAGCGTATTTGACTTCACACATTACCGAGCACTTACCGGTGTTTTCAGCGATCCCGTCGACGATAACCCAACTGGAGTCATGGAAGAGGCTGACTACGAGGCTCTTGGTCTCAACTGGCGTTACATCACCACGAAAGCAAGCCACTCCGGGCGACTTCCCCAACGCGATCACCGATCAGATGACAGTCTGCGACGCTGTCTTTAAGGCAGTGAACACTCACTTCCGTCTTACCTGCCAAGGAGTGAGAGAATACTGAGACGTATCCGACCCTCCCTCTTACAGCGAATAGGCGGACCTTGTGTCTTCGATCCAGCTCAGGCTTTCCCCGCGTTCCACAAGCGACATTCTCTGTCAGCACTGGAATGCAGGTCGTTGCCACTCGTGCACGAATATTGAGGTTCCTTACGGCGACCAGCTTGCCACGAAGACAACGCGTGTTCGCGACCAGTTAGCCGACGTTGCTGGAGCCACCGATATCGCATGGCTTCCCCCTGTTACCTCGTCGCCGACCGGCTTTCGCACGAACGCAAAGTTGGTCGTCGGTGGCACGAGGCGCCGGCCGACTCTTGGCATTTTGGGACGCGATCGCAGGGGTGTTGACCTGCCGGATTGCCCGATTCAGCATTCTGCAATTAACCGTGCGACGCCGGGGTTAAAGCGCTTTATTCGCCAGCTGAACCTGACGCCGTATGACGTGCCCACAAAGAGCGGCGAGTTGAAGTATGTGCTACTCACCGTCGGCGTGGATAATGCTCTGATGTGTCGCTTCGTGCTTCGCACACGCGACCGCGTCTCAGATATTCGCAAGGCACTCCCCTACTTGTTTGACTTGGTACCACATATTGAGGTCGTCACCGCAAACATTCACCCCACACACGAAGCGATCGTCGAAGGTCCCGACGAGATCATTCTGACCACGCGTCGCACACTGAAGATGGCGGTCGGTGATGTTCAGCTGGCGCTCGGGCCTCGTTCATTCACGCAGACGAATACGGAGGTGGCCGGAAAGTTGTACCGCCAGGTCACCGAATGGGCAGTTTCGGATAACGAGGCCGACCACCCTCGCTCAGCCTGGGATCTTTACTGCGGGGTCGGAGGTTTCGCTCTTCACTTGGCAGCGGCCGGCATTACTCCCGTAACGGGCGTGGAAGTATCGGATCAGGCGATAGCTTCGGCAATTCAAGGTGCTCGCCAGTTGAAGCTGGGGCGCGCGGACGCGCAGTTCATCGCTAAGGACGCGACGGCTTGGGCTGCTCGCCAGCCCGAAGAAAGCCGACCGGACGTGCTGGTTATTAACCCGCCACGTCGAGGGATCGGCTCAGAATTGGCCTCGTGGATTAGCGAATCTGGAATCCCGCGAGTCATCTACTCGTCGTGCAACCCGAAATCGCTCGCACGCGACTTGACAGAAATGCCGAACTATCGGGGCCTCGAAGCGCGCGTATTCGACATGTTCCCGCACACGGATCATGTGGAGACGTCAGTATTGATGTCAAGGGTCGGAGCGTAATAAGCTATAAAATACGGTGATACTCCACTTTTCTGGCAATCGGGCTGATTTATCATTGAGCAGATAAAACGCTCTGTGGCAAAAAGGGACTGCGAGTGATCTGTAATGCAAAGGAGCGTAATTTATGATTATAGAAGAATTAAAAGTCATCGTTGACAGGCTTAACAAACAAGGGAAGATGATTTTTCTCGAAGGAGCAACAGAAGAACAGATTACTCGGTTCGAGAAAGAACATGAAATTACACTTCCTGAAAAGTATAAAGAGTGGCTTTTGCACTCTGATGGTGGTGAATTATTTCTGCCAGCCGGAGTCCAGTTTTACGGTGTGGCCCATAAGCCAGTTATTGATGTAAATGAAAATGACAGGCCTGATGAAAACTACATTGTCATCGGCGCATTAGCTTCAGGCGATCCGGTATTATGTGAGAAGTCGGGAGAGAAAATTTCGATATACAATCACGAGGCAGGAAGTGTTGATGACGAGCTGACCTATGATGATTTTTACACTTTTTTGAACGACCTTTATGACTTGCTTGGTATAGGAGAGTGAGCCTATGCCAAAAACAAGTATAAAGGAAAGAAATAAGGCGATAAGACTTGCTTGGGAAAGAGAGCAAAAATTAGTCGCTGAAGGCAAAGGAACACGGGACTGGTCGCAGGATCAGCAAAAGGACATTCTTGATCCTGAAAAAGGAAAAGCCTACGACGAAAATGGACGTGCTTTTGAAGGCCAGCACATGAAGAGCGCTGCTGAATATTCTGAGTATCAGGGCGATCCGGATAATATTCAGTTTCTTTCAAGAGATGAACATCTGGAGGCACATAAAGGAAGTTGGCAGAATCCGACTAACTGGTACTATAATCCGGAAACGAAAGAGTTCGTAGATTTCGGAGATAATAAACCTACTCCTTGTGCTCCGATTAATCTTAGTGAGCCGGTATGCAGTCCTGTTATTGAGAGCCAGAATAATAGCGAAAAACTACAAACGGTCAAGCATGATACAACTTCTACAGAGCACACAAAACCTTCACGACAAGAGGATGTGTCGCACCACTCTGAAAACATATCACAAAAGAATCCTACAGTAGCTCCACCTGAGACACATGAGGGCATTGGTGATAAGAATAAGATTTCCCATATTTTTGACGTTGCAAACGAATTTGGTAAAAAGCATCCTGTTCTTACGGGTGCATTAAAGGCTGCGGGGTATATAATTGCTGGAGTAGGTGCAATATATCTCGCCAGCGAGTCGGGCGGTGGATCAAGTTCCTCTTCGTCAGAAGAAGATATCAGTGGTTCTTCTGATGACGACTACAGCGATTATTCGAGTTCGGATGAGTTGGATAGCCCATCTTCCAGTAGAGATTATCCAGACGAGCGATCATCGCCGGCTGAGCATACAGTGCCCGCACACGGACAGCATTATCGCACAAAGGATGGTCTGATCTGGAAAGAAAAAGAACCGTATCAACGCGGCGGTAAACACGATGATGATTAGAATCGAGACGATGGGATTTCGGACATATTCCCTCAGAGCGATGAGTAGAGACGATTGGAAAATCTGCGCGTCCGCTTATATATAGTAGGAACAACCACATCGACCTGTTTCCGAGAACGTCCGAAGTCGATAAAATGGCGATTTTGAGGGTGTAAAAGTTGTGGATTTATTTCCGAGAACGAACGGTACCGAAAAAATCGGCAAAAATGACCATTTGACATCCATCTGGAGCAATCAAGCCACGCCGAGGTTGCAATTGCCTTGGAGCGTTGCTGACTACAATCGCCTCAGGCTTGGCTGAGCACTGAGACAAGCTCAGAAATTGGGCGCATGCCCCCAGTTTGAACGTTGTGTCCTCCTTCGCCCATATTTGACGATATCCCGCCACTGAAAAAGCCTGACAGGGGAAACCTCCGACAAAGATATCGGCATCGGGTACTTCTTCAGGCAGAACCTCGTGAATATCGCGCCCATCTACTGTGAGGTCAAAGTTCTGTTCGTACGTTTCAACGGCATATGGATCGAACTCACTGGCGTAAATCATCTTTACTGTGCCGGTTTCTTCGAATCCGAGTCGATCCCTCCGACTCCCGCCAAGAATGACTAACGTCCAGTTCTCGGCCATGAATATGCCCCATTTCCACGTGGTACGCCCCACGGCTAACAGGAATTGCGGCACGCCGCAGCTTGGCCTCAATCACCCCAGCCGGCAAGCAGGTTTCGCGCCTGCTCAGCCAATGCGTCAATTGCAGGCTGCGCTTCATTGGCCCATGGAATGTAGTGGAACTCTGATCCGCCCGCATCAGTGAATGCTGTACGGTTCAGCTGGTCAATCTCTTCAAGGGTCTCCAGACAGTCGGCAACGAAGCCGGGGCAGATGATATCGACGCGCCTCGTCCCCTGCTTGCCGAGTTCACCAACCGTGTCGATCGTCGCCGGACCATTCCACTCGGCAGGACCGAAAACAGACTGGAAAGTAGCGATGCAGGACTCTTCATTCAGTCCCAGTCGCTCACGCAGAAGCGCAGCCGTTTCCTTGCATTCGTCAATGTAGGGATCACCCTTCTTCGACATGGCAACCGGAATTGAGTGGAACGAGAGGATCAGACGGTCACCACCGGCAAAGTCCGGAGTGCCGTTGAGCTCCCACGACTCACGGATTGGAGTTTCAAGCGCGTCAATATAGGTGGACGCAGTCGGAAACGAACGGGATAGCCGGATTTCAGGGTGCTCGCGCCTCGACAGTAGCCACTTGGCGGCCGCGTCATTCACGGACGCAATCGTGGTCGCCGAATACTGCGGGTAGGCCGACAGGATCGCGATCTTTCGATAGCCCTGCGTCATCAGATCATCAAGGACACTTCCGAGGCTTGGCTGGCCGTAGCGCATTGCGGGCACGACTTTCATTCCAAGCTGTTCGCTCAGAAGTTCCGCCTGACGTGTCGTGTAGTGCAGTAGCGGGGATCCTTCATCCAGCCACACGGTCCGATATTTCGCGGCGGATTGGGCCGGTCGAACGCGCAGGATCACTCCCTCAAGGATCGGGCGCCAGACAGCTTTCGGCATTTCAATGACTCGCGAATCACTGAGGAACTCACGCAAATACGTGCGAACATCCGCAGTCGTCGGAGTTTTCGGAGTTCCAAGGTTGGCAAGTACGAGGGCCGGAGCATCACTGTGGCGCATAGTCCGAGTTTAACGGGTGGTTCACAGCGCTTTTCTGACAGGTGTCATCAGAATGTGTTCTGTCCGGTATGACGCACGAACCGTCGTATGTGTCGATGGCTACGTTACGACAACACGTCCAGCAAATCTGACCTGGCTAGCACAACCGACCAACCGACCAACCGACCAAGATACCAACTAAGGTGCCGACCAAGATAACTATTGGAAGTTCGACAGTTTTCTTGGGAGGTGCAGATGGAAAACGTTTCAGCAGGGGAAAACGGCGCGGTCATCGACCGTGTCACAGTCCTCGGCTTGCGCACAGTGATCGGCAGCCTGGCCCTACCCGTCATCATTGCTCGCATTGTTTCCGCGAACGGCAATTTTGCTCTTAATAGGAAGGTTTTCCATGCTCGCCCTGGCACTCTTGTCTCAACTGGTCTCCGGTACGCTTCCCTCGCTGTCACGCTCGTTGGCACGTCGTACGTGGGCCTTTGACTTCTGACTCACGTCGGAATCCCGCTCTGGATTGCGAAGTTGATCGTCGACATTTCGCTCTACTGTGTGTCCTAGCGCGTGCAGAAACGTTGGGTTTTCGCCAAATATGAAACGCCCATGTACGAGGCCGGACAGGTTTCGCTCCCTGGCCTTCCGCTCCAATTTCACTGCTCGCGACCGCGGGGCAAGCCGGCTAGGTCCATGCGGATCAGCCGAAAGAGCACGAACTGTTTATTCGTCTGACCTCGCGGTTTGGGACGCATAAGGCGACGTGACATTCGAAGGGCGATCACGGTCGTTTCCTTGGGTGGCCTTCGCCCGTAGAATTGCGACAAGATTGCGACAGGATTGCGTGAAGACGCGAAGTGAAAGGACCCTTATGACCATCGAGATCATCACCGAATCGTCCCCCGAAATCGTCGAGGCGATGGAGCGCCTGATTCCTCAGCTGTCCCGTTCAGCTGCCCCACTGGACGCGGCTGGGTGCGAGCGTTTCATTTCTCAGCCCGGCGTTCACCTGTTCGTTTTCCGCTCCGACAAGGCTGACGAGTCCGGCGCTTTCCCGATCCTCGGCATGCTCTCGCTGGCAACCTTCGAGATCCCGACCGGCGTGCGCGCCTGGGTCGAGGATGTCGTTGTTGATTCAGCTGCTCGTGGCCAGGGTGCCGGTCAGGCGCTCGTTGAGGCCGCGATTCGCCATGCTCAGGAAGTTGGCGCACGCACGGTCGATCTGACCAGCCGTCCGTCACGCGAGGCAGCGAACCGCCTCTACCAGCGCGCCGGTTTCGAGTTGCGTGAGACGAACGTGTACCGCGTTCCACTGGACAAGTAAGCGCTACGTCGCCAGTTGGCGCCTTTTTCTTGGGTACGAGGCTGGGTCTGCTGACCTAGCCTCGTCCTTTTTGTTGCCCGAATTGCGAGCGAGGATCCGCTAGACACACCGCGTATTCACTCCGCCCTTGATGCAAGAGAGGGGCGAGAAGCGGTGGGCGACCTCGTGAATCAATCACACGGCGAGCGAGTGAAAACTAGCTGTTATCGACCAAGTCCGAAACCGTGGAGTCAACGACCTTTGGCGCACCGCCCGTCTCCCATTCGATCGGCATCCTTACGCAGTTTCAAGCCATAGAGAACGAAACCAATGGCAGCGGCAAGGAAAATCCAGCGAGGCCAGAAATCCACGGCATAGACCAAGTACGCGGAAAAAGCTGCGACAAAAAAGTTAACGTTCGAGCTCCGACGAAGATCATCGGGGTTGCGTGCCATAGTTCATCCTTTTCATATGCGCTTGTAAGCGTCGGCTTAGAACTCTTCGTAGAAAGCGGGGTCTTGGTTCGCACTGCGACCATCGGGGCGTGCAAGAGTGGCAATACGCGCCATCTGGTCTTCGCTAAGCTCGAAGTCGAATACGTCGAGATTTTCCGCCTGACGTTCTTTACTTGCTGACTTCGGAATCGGAAGAGTACCACGCTGGAGGTGCCAGCGAATGACAACCTGCGCGGGAGACTTACCGGTCTCGTGACCGATCTGAGTGAGAACAGGCTCATCGACAACGTGCAGTTTTCGAGCCAGCGGACTCCACGACATTGTCTGAACACCAAGATTGCGGTGGGCTTCAAGGCTTTCGGCCTGCGGGAAGTACGGATGAAGCTCGATCTGATTGACAGCGGGAACAACCCCGACTTCGTCGCGCAGGCGCTCAATGTGTTCGGGCAGAAAGTTCGAAACGCCAACCGATCGAATCAAGCCCTTCTTCTGCAGGTCAACAAGCGCTTGGAAGGCTTCAACGTAGAGCCCCTGACGCGGGTTCGGCCAGTGAATCAGGTAGAGATCCCAGTAGTCCAAACCGGCACTGAACAGGGATTCTTCAACCGTGTCAACGGCTTGTTCGTAGCGGTGATGGCGACCAGGAAGCTTTGAGACTAGGCGCAGGTCCTCGCGTGGAACGCCACAAGTGCGGACCGCTTGGCCCAGAGCCCCCTCGTTTTCGTAGTTGAACGCAGAGTCCAGCAGACGGTATCCGGCATGAATCGCGTTCACCATTGATTCGACGCCGGCGTGACCACGCAAATTGTACGTGCCCAAGCCGATCAGGGGAATTGTGGTGCCGTCGTTCAGGGCGTAGGTGTCTAAATGCTTCATTGCAGACATACCCTCAGCATAGTCGGGCTTACGATTAACCCATGGGCTACTTCGATTACTCTGAGACTGACGTACACACGATCGACTATCAGCACTTCCTGCTTGACTCCCCTTCCCCATATCACGCCGCCGACTTGGTGGCGCAACGCCTGGTGGATGCAGGTTTCACTCGCCAGGACGAAACTGAGCCGTGGAACGCGAGTCCCGGCGGACACGTCATGGTTCGCGGTGGCGCCGTCGCAGCGTGGGTCGTTCCGACTTCTGTCACTGAGCAGACCGGCTTCCGTATTGTTGGTGCGCACACCGATTCCCCTGTTTTCCACGTGAAGCCGTCGCTGACATCGTCGACCGCAGATGGTTGGGGTCAGATTGACGTCGAGGTCTACGGTGGCATGATGTGGAATTCGTGGCTTGACCGCGAGCTTGCTGTTGCCGGCCGATTGATGATGAAGGACGGTCGCCAAGTTCTGGTGCGCACCGGCGCACTGGCACGTATCCCACAGCTGGCAATTCACTTGGATCGTGGCGTGAACCCGGAAGGGCTGAAGCTCGATCCGCAGAAGCACCTGCACCCAGTGTGGACCGTCGATAACCCGGAAGCGAACTTCATGGCTGAGGTCGCGAAGTACGCCGGCGTGAATGTCAAGGACATCGTGTCACATGATTTGATCCTGATTCCTCAGCAAGGCCCTGCCACTTTTGGCGAGTCCGGCCAGTTCTTCGCTGCGGGTCAGCAGGACAATCTTTCCTCCGTTCACGCCGCTCTGACTGCATTTGAGCGCCTGACGAAGGCTGGGACTCCCACCGATGGTGACGTTCGAATTTTTATGTGCTTCAACCACGAGGAAATTGGTTCCGCAACCCGCGAAGGTGCTGCCGGCCCGATTTTGCAGACCGTTCTGGAGCGTACCGCCTACGCTCTGAATCGCGACGCCGACGGGGTTGCGCGCATGTTTGCCGCTTCGTCGTGCATCAGCGCGGACGCCGCCCACTCAGTACACCCCAACTACGCGGAGTATCACGACCCGGCAACTCATCCGGTGATGGGACGAGGCCCGGTCTTGAAGATCAACGCCAACCAGCGCTATGCGACCGACGGAGAAGGTATTGCCCTGTGGCACCGCGCGTGCGCTGCTGCGGGCGTGCCATCTCAGGACTTCGTGTCGAATAACGCGATGCCGTGCGGATCCACGATTGGCCCGATCACGGCGACTCGCCTGGGCATTCTGACGGTGGATGTGGGCGTCGGCCTCCTGTCGATGCACTCGGCTCGCGAAATGAGCCACGTCAACGACCTGATTGGTATGTCGAAGACACTCGAGGCCTACTGGCTGGGCGCCTGACGTACTCAGACGCATTGGTGCCCCGCGGACGATCCGCTGGGCACCAATGCGTAGTTCTGCATAATCCCCCCTAGGCAAAGGTTTTCACGATCAGAAGCTGGTGAGCTCAGTCCTCGAAGGAAACAACAGCGGAACGGCCTGACCACCAAGGCCACCGGTGTTGGAAGAAGAAACGGTGTATGCAATTGCGTGTGGCGTGTTCATAGGTCCCATCTGACGACGGGAATTGAAGTCTCGCAAGCCGAATTTCGCACCGTGTGGGGTACTCATACCGCACACCCAACATCCGTTCAGCTCATGCAATGGACACCAATGGCGCTGGCGGTGGAGCACGTCGGTGTTAGATCGACCAGATGAACGGAACCAACAGGATCTTCACGACGATGGAGAAAGCAAACAGGCTCGCGTAGGCGGCCTCGATGCGTTCATCGGGAACGCGGGCGTCCGCGGCCTGCAAGACTGCCGGTTGCCCCAGGAAACCTGCGACTCCACCGGCGCTACGAGGCGCGGACAGACCGGCAAATCGACCGGCAAGAGCCTGACCCACGCAGCAGACCACTACCAATATCACAGCGAGCAGCGCCGCCTTCGGACCATCGGGGCTGGTCAGAAGCGAAGCGAGTTCTGGCCCTGCATTCAAGCCGAGACCAGCAAGGAAAAGAAGCAAGCCGATCTGACGGATCGTAATATTCGCCGAGGTGGGAAGTGTCCATACCAGCGGCCCGGTGCGACGCAGGGCACCCAGCAACATGCCAACGATCAGCGGGCCGGCAGCAGAGCCAAGAGTGAACGAGGCCCCCGATGGCATCGGGAACGGAATCGCGCCGAGCAACATGCCCAGCACCAAACCGATACCGAACGCCATTGCGTCGACTTCCGCAACGCGCTTTTCGGAGTCTCCGAAGAAGGACTGGATTTCATCAAGCTCATCTGTCGGGACAACGACGGCGACGTGATCGCCGAGTTGCAGATCTAGGTCGTCTCGGGCAAGCAAGTCAAGGTCGCCTCGGCGGACGCGCGTGACAACAGCGCCGAAACGTGTGGCTACATTGAGCGCAGAAATCGGCTGGCCGGCAACTTCGGGGTTCGAGACAAGGATGCGCTCAAATGCGACGTCCGAGCGGTCATCTTCAAGGTGGTGCTCGACGGGTTCGCCGATTTGATACGCGGCTTCTTCAATCTTTGCCGGGTCGCCCACAACCAGCACGAGATCCCCTTCGTACAGGTCCTCACCGGGAACGACAACGCGGGTTTCGCCTTTGCGACGAAGGTAGGACATGCGAACCTGCTGGTCACGCCACAAGGTTACGTGACGGGTGTTGATGCGTTTGGCAACGCGAACAGTCATCGTTTCCAAGGACTGACCGGCCAGTGAGGGGGTGTCTTTTTCGCCCACCCATTTGCGGGTGACGGTCATGGTAACAACGATGATCCCGATGATGACGCCGATCGGGTATCCGAAGGCGTAACCGACTGCGGCTTGCGGGTCGCCGGTGACGCGAGTGGCCGCGTCTAGGGCAGGAGCAGCGGTCAGAGCACCGGTGAATAGGCCGAGTGTCAGCCCCTTGGGAAGCTGAAGCAGACCGCCGCCGATGAACGCGGTAATTGCGCCGATGACGCAGACTACGGCACAGCTTCCAAGAAGCGCCGTCTGTTTTCGAATGTCTTTAAAGAACACTGCGCCCGACGAGATGCCGACCGTATAGACGAAGAATGCTAGGCCGATCTGTTGGACGATTTCCATGCCTTCGCCGACTTCGGGGTTCCACGCGGAGGCTGCGAGGCCGACGAAGAGTGCCCCGGCTGCGCCGAAACGAAGTGGACCGAAGCGGATTGCGCCGAGCGCAGCACCCACTCCAACAACCAGGAAGAGGGTAAGAAGGTGGTTCGCAATCAGCAGGGAGGCCATGCTTCAACCCTAGTCAGGCTCCATTTTCAGTTCCATCTTCTGTGCGTGGAACTGCCCACGTTGGGGTGAGCCCGGCGTTAGTTGCGTCCCAATTATCACCCTGGGAGGAAATCAGTCGCGACGAGGCGAAAATAAGCCCCTCGATCATTTGGGCGAGCATCCGCTTATTCGTACCACCGCCCATTGAGGGCGCAAACGACTCCAGATAGAAGGTGGTCAGGATTCGCGAGATCACTCCTGGCTCGAAAATCGATTGGCGTCCCATTCGGGCGAGCACGCCGCGGACGATTCTTCCGACTGCTGCTTCGAGCTGTTCACGTTCAGTGACGGGGAATGCATCATCGCTAGCGATAAGTTCGGGATGACGCATCATGTAGAGGTTGTATTCGCAGGTCAGAACGTACATTGTTCGCCCCTGCGCCGAAAAACTGTCAAGGACTGCCATGATGGTGCCAACGTCGGGTTCGCCTTCGATACCCGCGAGCGCCGCTTCGATTTCATCGACGATTGTGTGGGCGCGTTGGACGAGGACATCCTTCAATACTTCATCCATTGACGAGTAGTTGGAATAGAAGGCGCCTCGGGTAAAACCCGCTGCTTTGACGACGTCATCAATTTTTACGCCGGAGAATCCTTTTTCTACGAAGACGTCTGCGGCAGCGTCGAGAAGGCGGGCGCGGGTGTTGACGCGATTGCGTACGTCGCGGGTTTTGCTGCTCACTGCCCCTCCTTCGAGGACTGAAAATATCTATAGGATCACCCTAATCGAAGTTTCAATACATTTGTGAATCGGATACGCTTTTGTATCGAAACATTGATGCGATTCATCGAAAGGACCAAACGTGTCCTCCCTTCTTCACCGCGTAGGCCGCTGGTGCGCAGACCATGCGAAGCGGACGCTTGCCATCTGGGCAGCTCTTCTTACTGTGCTCGCTATTGCCGTTGGATTACTCGGCATTAATCTGTCGGGCGCTTTCAAGATCGCCGAAGCTGAGTCGATGACCGGCTTGGAGATCCTGGCCGAGCGACTCCCCCAGGCTGCGGGCACATCCGAACAGGTACTTTTCACCGCGTCGGACTCGAATATCACCGCTCACAAGAAAGCAATCGATGAGTTCGTCGACAAGGCCGGCGATATCGACGGTGTCGCGCTGGTCTCCGACCCGTTTGATTCTGAGCGTTCCACGATCACCGACAACGGGAAGAACGCGCTTGTTCAGATTCAAGCAGACACGTCGGTGGGGTCGCTCGCGGGCGGTGAAAATGCGAAGGCTCACGACGTTTCAGCCGCCCTTGATGAATTAGCATCATCCGTCCACGATTCCGATTCCGCGCTTACGGTCCAGCTGGGAGGCAATATCGGCAAGACGGTCGATATTGCCTTATCCGCGACCGAACTGGTCGGCGTTTTGATCGCAGCGATCGTCCTGCTCGTCACCTTCGGGTCACTACTGACCGCGGGCGCACCGATCCTTTCAGCGTTCATCGGTGTGGGTGTCGGCATGGCCTCGCTTCTTGTTGGCGCAACGTTTATTCAGATCAATTCGGTGACCCCGGTCCTCGCGGTCATGATCGGTTTGGCTGTGGGCATTGACTACGCGCTATTCATCATTTCGCGCGCTCGCGAGTATCTCGCCAAAGGGATCGAGGCTCACGAGGCCGCGGCTCGCGCAAACGCGACCGCGGGGTCGGCAGTGGTGTTCGCTGGTGGCACGGTGATCGTTGCACTTACTGGCTTGGGTGTTGCTGGTATCCCGTTCTTGACGGTGATGGGCGTCTCCTCAGCGATTGTTGTTGGCATTGCGGTTCTGGTTGCTTTGACCGCTGTTCCGGCTCTGCTTGCTCTTCTTGGCCAGCGCGCAACTCCAAAGAAGCGCACCCGTAAGGCCGTAGCGAACAATAGTAAGCCCGCAAAGAAGCACCGTTCCTTTGCTGCACGTTGGATCGACACAATCACGAAGATTCCCGCTTTGACGGTCCTTGTCGTCATTACGATTCTTGGTATCGCAACGATTCCAGCAACCGGTATGCGCTTAGGGCTCACTGACAACGGATACGAAGCCAAAGATACGCAGTTGCGTCAGACCTACGATGCGATCACACAAGCCTACGGTGACGGATACAACTCCCCCATTGTTGTCATCGCGGATATTTCCCAAACGGCTCAGCCACTCGAAGTGACGGACGCTCTCGCCGATCGCCTCTCGTCCCTAGACGGCGTCGACCGAATCGCACTGGCAACACCGAACCAGGATGCAACGATCGCATTCGTCCAGATCCTTCCGGAAAAGGGCCAGACCGATCCGAAAACTCACGCGCTTGTTCGAACCATTCGCGATGACGCATCCCAGATTGAAACCGACCTTGGGATCCGTGACATCATGGTGACGGGCCAAACCGCAGTCGCCATCGACATTGCCAGCCAACTCAATGCCGCGCTTGTTCCCTTCGGCATTGTTGTTGTCGGGCTCTCGATCATTCTGCTGATGATTGTCTTTCGCTCAATCGCTGTCCCACTGACAGCAACTCTCGGCTATCTGCTGAGCCTCGGCACAGCATTCGGCGCAGTCGGCCTTGTCTTCGGATGGGGCTACTTCGCTGACTTCATCCACGTGACCAAAGTGGGCGTCGTCATCTCGTTCCTCCCCGTGATCGTCATGGGTGTCCTCTTCGGCTTAGCAATGGACTACGAGGTTTTCCTTGTCTCGCGTATGCGTGAAGAATGGATCCACTCCCGCGACGCCAAGCGAGCTGTTCGACGCGGCTTCATCGGATCATCCACGGTCGTCACAGCAGCGGCCGTCATCATGACCGGCGTCTTCGCGGCGTTCATCCCACACGGGAACGTCTACATCAAGCCCATCGCTGTCGCCCTGACCGCAGGCATCGCAACAGACGCTTTCGTTGTACGCATGACCCTGATCCCCGCACTCATGGCGCTCCTCGGCAAGCGCGCATGGTGGATGCCCGCATGGCTTGACCGCATGCTCCCCGTTGTCGACGTCGAAGGCGAGGGGCTTGCCCGCTCGCTCGAACACGCCGACTGGGTAAAAGCACACGGCGAATCCTCCCTCAGGATGGAAGGAGTTCGCGTCCAAGAAGGAAGCGACGTCGTATTCAGCGGATTCACCCTTGTTTTGAAACCCGGAGAACTCGGCATCGTCAGAAGCGACGACACCCTAGCGCGTCACGCGCTCGCAACCATCATCAGCGCACGTCTTCGTCCAACACGGGGAATCATCGTCGTCGGCGATCGCGTCCTCCCAGACGGAACCGCATTCGTCCAACGTCAAACCCTTTCACTGCATAACCACGATGACGCTGTTCCTACACACACCAGGATCGTGATCGTTGACGATCCGGGAACCAGGCGGTGGAAACGTATCGACGAATTGATCGCCGCAGGTAAGACCGTGGTTGTCACCGGCAAGCGCGGCCTCGTCGTCCCTGAAAATCTCACCCCAGCAGCCGACGTTGAACTGGGTACGAGCACCACCACCTCAAAGGAGAATGTTCGATGAAACGCCACTGGATGCTTCTGACTCTGATCCTTCTGCTCCCCACTCTGCTGGGACTGACCGCCCTGCTCGGCGTCAATGCGGGCACGGCAAACGCCAGCCAGATCAGTGCTGCCATCGTGAACAACGACGAAATTGCGACGCTGGATGATGGGACACAGGTGCCCGGTGGCCGACAAATCATTGCGGCCCTGACCAAGGATGACGTCAACGGTGAGCAATCACTGAACTGGTCGGTTGTTACCGAAGAGACCGCAGCCTCTGGTCTTCATGACGGCACCTACGATGCTGTCGTCACGATCCCCAAGGACTTCTCACAGTCTCTGGTCGACATTTTGGTGAACAATTCTGGCGATGTTCCACAACTGAACCTCGAAGTTGCGGACGGTTCAAGCGATGCTTTTGGCACCTTGTCGAACGCGCTTGCTCACAGTGCCGCATCGGAATTCGGTACGACGCTCACTGTCAAATACCTGACGCAATCCCTTGAAGCCACGGGGACAATTGCCGATAAGATCGGCCAGGCCGCCGACGGAGCGCGCCAAGTTGCTGACGGACAAGTCAGCGCGACTAACGGAGCGCGTCAGCTGGCTGACGGCACATCGACACTGGCAAGTGGAAGTGGCCAGCTTGCCGACGGGACACGCTCTCTAGCAAATGGGGCTTCTACGCTCAGTTCCGGAGTTGCTCAGCTCACCTCGGGGAGCTCATCCCTGGCAGACGGAGCGCGCACGTTGGACAACGGGTTGAGCTCTCTCAACGACGGCTCAACCACGCTCGCTTCCGGAGCCTCCTCCTTGGCCATGGGCATCGATTCTCTTAAGAGCGGCTCAACTTCCCTGAGCGACGGCGCCTCCTCTTTGGCAGGAGCAGTCGCGAAGTACACAGGCGGGGCCACCCAACTCTACGCCGGCATGACTCAGTCTCTTGATGGGACCTCGCCATCATTGCAGACGGGCGCACAACAGGTCGCAGCCGGCCTTACCCAGCTGGATCAGCAGTTGGGCACCCTCGACACTACTGCTCTCAACGCTCTGCCCGGTCAGCTGACCGCAGCAAGCAACGGAGCAAGCACCATCAAGACCAACGCAGACGCGCTACCCGCACTCATTAGCGCCTGCCAGGCAGGAAGCGCTGTAGCATGCGCGGGGGCAACCCAATACGCGCAAGGCATTTCTTCCGGTGCCGAACAGCTGGCAACTCAACTCAGCCAAGGAGCAACCGTGGCGCAAAACTCGGTGGACTCCACGGGCACACAGCTCCAGGCATTGAAAGCCGGAGTGAGCACGCTGAGCGCAGGCGCCACCAGGGTCTCCGGCGGTATTGACACCGTCGTGGCAAACATGGGCCAGCTGGCTGGGAAAAACTCTTCCGACCTGAACTCCGCTGCTTCGCAGGTGGCAGCCGGGGCGACGAAGCTCGACCACGGTGTCACCCAGCTGAGCACGGGAGCCCATCAGGTAGCTAGCGGATCATCAACACTGTCGAGTTCCCTTGCCCAGGCTCATAGCGGATCATCTGCTCTATCTTCCGGAGCTTCAACGCTCGCCGACGGTGCATTAGAGGCGAATAGTGGCGCCTCCCAACTATCCTCCGGAGCCTCCACTCTGGCGTCGAAGACCGGCGAATTGGTCAGCGGAACCCAAACGCTGAACTCCGGTGCCAACCAGTTGGTTGACGGCCTGAATCAGCTGAGCGACGGTTCCACCACGCTCGCCGACGGACTCCAGTCAGCCACCGATCAGATCCCCACACACTCGAAGACAGAAGCGGCCTCGTCCGCGAAGGCACTGGCCACTCCGATCGACGTCACCTCCACTTCTGGTAAGCAGGATACGACGACATCGTGGTCTCCCACCGCAGCGGTTCTTGCCCTGTGGCTGGCGACAATGGTGGGGGCACTCGCGTTCGGCGCGCTCAATTCCAAGCGCGTTGATTCGGCGGCCACCCCCGCTGCACTCGCGTTCAATGCCCTTTGGCCGAACCTGATCGTGTCCGGTGTTTCCGCAGCTATCCTTGGTGGCGCACTGCGTATTGCCGGAGCCATGACAACTCGCCCCGTCGCAACATTCGTCATTCTTGTGGTAAGTGCGCTGACGCTCGCAATCGTTCAGCAAGCACTGATCGCAGCGTTTGGTCAGCGCGTGGGACTGGCAATCTCCGTTGTTTTATTCGCCTTCCAAGCAGTGTTGCTCGTCGGCATTTTCGCCGGCCAGCCGACCAGCGGATTCATTGGTGGCTTGCGAGGCGCGATGATCCTTCCTGCGGTTGAAGGAACGCTACGAGCGCTTGTTTTGGGAGTCGGTGCGACGAACCTTGGGCACACCGTAGGTCTGTTGATCGCATGGTCACTTCTTGCTTTCATCGTTTCGATCGGTGCTGTTGCGAAGCGTCGCCAAACCTCCGTGAGCGAACTGCGAGCACGCCTCGCCTAGCTCCCTCGGCAACCGTCTACGATTGCCGTATGACTAGTACACCGGGCACCTCGGGCGAATCCCCGTCGACCTCTACCAGCGAGCAGAAGGCCGTCGAGATTCCCCGAGGCGCTTTGGCACCCGGAGACTCGGTTCGCGTCGATACGTGGCTCTGGGCTATCCGCAAGGTCAAGTCGCGGTCGCAAGCAACCTCTGCGGCTCGCGCCGGACACGTGAAAGTCAACGGCGACAGCGCAAAAGCCGCTCAAAAAGTGAAGGTGGGCGACGAGGTCCGCCTACGAGTCGACGGTTTCGACCAGATACTGACGGTAACGAAACTGCTGGTCAAACGCGTTGGTGCCCCTCAAGCGCGCGTCTGCTACGAGGACCTCACTCCCCCTCGTCCCAGATTGTTCATCCCGGTTGCTCAGCGTGAACGTGGAACTGGTCGCCCGTCGAAGAAAGAGCGCCGAGAGTTGGATCGCCTACGCGGGCGTGACTCTCATGAACATGCGCGTCTCGACCATCATCTTTCCGATTTCGATTGGGATTGACGAGGCGTCACTGGGGGGGATTACGCCGGGACGCTGACTGTCCGGCTCAGTTCGAGCACCGCAGTCAGTAGGCGGCCTAGCTCACCGAAATCAGGGAGCCCGGCTTCTGCTGGCGCGAAGCAACAACGCCCGCAACGACAGTCGCCAAAATCGGAGAACCGAAGAACATCACGATCACCTGAAACCACGGGATCACAGGATGAAGGTTTGCAAGCTCAGGGAATACACCTGAACGAGCGATCGTCATGACCGTCAGCACCCCTGCAATCAAGCCGGACAGTATGGAAATAGGCAAGCAGAGCAATGCGAGTCCCATGCCCTGGTAGGCGGTAACGCGCGAACGGAGAGTCCTAGACGCACCAATCGCTTCCAGCGTCTCGAAGTCGGGACGCATAGCGTTAGCCGAAAGAACGACAATCAAAGCGATCGTTCCGGTGGCGGAAAGCAATGCGATCAGCGTAGCGATGTAGGGCATGATGATGGTCGACAACGGAGGTTGAATGACCGTCACCGATGAACCGGGGGCGCTCGACTCAATTGCTGAAATAAATCCCGACATCGCCCAAACAGACACGGGCTTATCAACAATCAAAAGCTGTCCCAGTGGAAGGACGGGAACCTTCAACACTTCAGCAGCTTTGGGAGACAAGACGATCACGTTCAGCTTCGACCAGGTGATTGCTTGAATCTGGGCTTCGGACACCGTGGTGGGGTCAGGAACCGTGTTCGAGCCTTGCGTAGCTGCCTCAACCGTGTCGCTCATATCTAGAGCACGAAGTGTCGCTTGGCCCGATTCAGAAATGTACGAGCCCTTCGGCATAATCGCGCCACCGGAGTTCAGGGTCGTTACGGCCTTCACCATCTCGTCACCGGAAATCAGGTTGGAGGCGGAGAGGAAAGTGCCATCGTCCACGATGTACGCCAAATCCAATTCCGCGAGCGAGGGAACATGGTCGTTCATTGACTCTGTGGATGACTCGTCAGGGGAGATCGTTTCGATCACGATGGAGGGGCCACAATCAGTGGATTCCCATTTCAGCCCTGACAACGTGGTGGCGCTCGATACCGAGCGACGATCCGTCACAGCTGCAGCGGCAGAATCGTGAATCACTCGCGCCTGAGAAACCATATCCGTGACATCGGCGTCCGACACGAAGACGCTTCCTTTCGGCCCCAGGTGCGCGTGCGCATTCCACGCGGCTTCGTTCGCGCTTGTCAGAGTGATCAGAAGCGCTGTGGCCAGTAGCGCGGTGGTCATCAACGAGGCCATTGCTGGAAGCGTCCGCTGGCCGTTCCTGACCGCGTCACGAACCGCAAGACGCAAACCCAGCGAAGGAGGGCGTCGGCCGCGCCAGTCATATGCAACAAAGTAAGGAGCGGTTCCGATAATTCCACTGATCAGCAGGGCTAGGCCGAAAGCAAGAATCCCCAGAGCCCCCGCCATCGCTGCCCACATCAAAAGCGGGATAGCAAGGACAAGAAGAAGCGGGTAGAACGGGATCTTCCGAACAAGACGCGACGGCGCACGAGTATGCCCAGAGAACAGCGTGGTCGCATCCGTGTCCGCAAGGTCACGAGACGGCGCGTAACAGGCGATCAGACACACCACAATCGGTGAAATGAAGGAGAAGACTAGAGCTTCCCAAGGAATCATCGACAGACTTAAACCTTGAGTCTGGACGAAGGTACCAAGGACGATCCCCACCCCTGCAAGGGACAGGAATGCCGACAGGACACCCAGTACCAGTCCCAGCGACATCATCAGACGAATCAGGTGAAAACGTGTCGCGCCAACGGCAAGCATCGTAATCGCGCTGGGGATACCGTTCGTTTGAGCGACCGCGAATAGCGGTGAGACGAACAGGATCAGCTCGATGAAAACCAGAAGAACACCGATAACAATGATGAATGGAAGCCATGCCTGAGCCGATGAAAATTCCGTGGATTGCGGAGGCGGAGCGTTCTGAGGGGGATGTGCCAGAACAGCACGAGAGATAACAGCGAAGCCTGAATGATTGAGCAGCTGCACGTCGTCCCACGTCACAGGGGATTCACTCAAGATGTAGTAGTGAGCAGAGGTTCCTTGAAGTTCACTCGGCGATCTCGATGCAAAAGTTCCAAGACCTACAACAATGCTTCGTTCCTGATCCGCCACTTGGTCAATCATGACCGTCGCAGTAATTGATGGCTTCATGCTCGTGCTTGATACTGAAACATGAATCGTGTCCCCCACGCCCACGTTCAGTTCTGTAGCAACGTCTAAAGCAAGAACAGCATGCCCATTTTCAAGCCTCGGAGTCTGTTCATCCTTCTCAGCAAAAATATCCAACGACGAAGTCTCTGTGGCTGTCGTAACTAATGCAGAGCGTAAACCGTCTTCAGTTGACACATTGACCGACGGGAAAGATAGCGTTGTGACCATCACAGCATCGCTGGGGAGCCACCGATTCAGTTGAAACTCATCGACAGACGATGAATCCACGGACGCAGAAGTCACATCACCCGCTGGTTCACCCAAATAATCCTGTTCGATCGGATTAAAGCTGACGCGTGTAATTCGCGCTTGAGTCGAATCATTCGGCCCTAAGTTCTGTATCGCCAAATAGCGTGATGATGACATCATCGACCAGAGAGTGATCGACGAAATAACCAGCACGATCGGTAGCGAAACGATCAGTAACGACGTCAGGGTACGCCATCGATCACGGATCGTTGCGCGCCTCGATATCCGCAATACAATCTTCCAAGTATTAGCACGTGCGCGAATTCCGTGGCTCAATCCGGATCCGCCTTCGCTCATAGAAGATCCTCAATCCGATCTGACGAAGAGGTATCAGTCATCTTCCCATCACGAAGGAAAACTGTACGGTCAGCCCACGCGGCAAAACGGGCCTCGTGAGTCGCCAGGATTCCTGCAGCGCCCGCATCAATCTGTTGACGCAAAGCAAGCATAATCTGTTCACCCGAGTGAGAATCGAGGGAACCGGTGGGCTCGTCAGCCATGATAATCGAGCGACGACCAACCAGAGCGCGGGCAATTGCAACCTGTTGTTGCTCACGACCATTCAGGCCATCCGGGAACTTTTCAGCAAGGTCAAGAGCTCCCACTTCCTCGAGGGCAAAAAGTGCAGCATCGCGTGCTTTCGAGGAAGAAAAACCATCCAGTTCAAGTGGCATTTCAACGTTTTCCACCGCAGTCAGGGTGGGAAGTAGATTTGAATCGCGGAACACGTATCCGATCGACTTACGGCGAACCATCGCACATTCCACAGACGACATATCTGCAAAGGACTCGCCGTGAATGTAAACCTTGCCCGACGTTGGGCGCTCTAGTCCTCCAGCGATGGCAAGCAGTGTGGATTTACCAGAGCCCGAAGGTCCCATGATGGCAAGAAGCTCGCCAGGCTCAACCTGTAGGTTGATCCCAGCGAGCACCTGAACCTTCGTATTGCCGGTACCGTATTCGTGAAAGATATCGACAAGAGCAACCGGATGGGAGTTCAAACTCATCGCACGCCGGTAGCAACGTTCTTCGAAGACTTCTGACGTTCCTGACGTTTGAAGCGAGCGAATGCTGCGCGACGAGCGACCTCGGAAACGGCACCGGACTCAATGTGATCCAGCCAGTTCAGTTCCGCTTCGAGGTCGAAGATATGACGCTCAAGAATCAGCTTCCATGCGAGTTCTTCATCCGAGGCAAGCGACTTCAGACGCGTAACATCACGCAGTGCCCTCAGCGAGGAACGACGCTGGGTCTGAATGAGTGCCGTGACATCAACACTGGGGTCAGTTGCTGCGACGGCAAGCTTCATGACGAGCTCATCGCGTTCCGGGCTCTGACGCGAAACCGGGGTCTTCCACCAGTCGTTGAGGATCTCGCGACCCTTTTCGGTGACCTCGAAGACTTCAGAGTCCCGCCCAGCGTTTGTTTCCTGGCGCGAAGAGACAGAACCATCGCGTTCAAGGCGTTGCATCGTCTGATAAGCCTGACCGATATTCAACGGCCAAGCTTCGCAAGTCTGATCCTCAAACATCTGCTTGAGGCGGTACACACCAGCAGGCCGCTGAGAGACGAGCGCGAGGAGCGCTTTGCGTACTGACATTGACGACTCCAGACTTTCCGACTACCTACGTCTATCCACTCTTACAAAGGACTCAGTTTATAACTGAGGAGTCTAGTTTAATCAACACTTCATTGCTTTTACGAAATGCAATTATTCATAGGTTCATGGTTCAACAGAAGCGAGGATCACACTCCAAGTCCCATACCTCTGTCGCAAAGTGGCAACAGAAGCAACATCGTCCCTGCCCGTCGCACGTTGCCGCTTCGACCATTTCCTGTACCCCTGAAGTGTCGGTTCGATCTGATTACGCTCACATTCGGCAATGAATTCGCGCAGAACAACGGCCATTGATTCGGAAGTAAACCTGCCAGATCCGCGGGCCCGGCCTCGCGAATTCGCGCGGAACCCAAGACGAGCGGTAGCCCGACTCCACGATCCTCCCCCAAGGCGAGCTGAAATTGTCTGCGACGACGGCGGCCAGAGCAACGCGCCTTTCGTGGACGCTAAATTCCAGCGCTTCAGCAGCGCATCGCGTTCACGATTGCACTGCGACACGGACAGTGGACGCAGTTCATGGCGCTCCATCGCCCATTTGGCAGCCTCGATCAGCAAGACCGCTTCATCCACTTGCTCATCGCTGAGCGGGACCTTGCGCGCGACGGGAGCCAAAAGATCACGAAGAGCCGAATCTTTCCCCGGGATCTCATCACCGAGGCTGGACCGCGAGTTCAATGCCAGCAGAAGCCAAAGACCAGCTTCAATCTGCTCTTCAGTAAACGCGGCGGTACGTTTGTGTACTTTCGGGGTTTCTTCAGCCATACCCCTCACTTTAAACAGGACGCACGCCACTGTGAACTGCCACCCACTGCCCCATTGAGATAGAGCGCCTACGACACGTAAAATACAGGCTTTTCAGGCACCTGAAATTCTATTGGAAGTAGTGACGCATACTCTTCGCACTCGCGTGGCGACATCTACGTGGCAGAACGTGGGAAGATGAAAGTACCCGACGAAGCGAGGAACCATGCCCACCCCAACCATCCCAACGCTCACACTGCCAACCGGAGCGCCTATTCCGCAGTTCGGTTTTGGCACGTACAAAGTGACTGAGGGCGTCTATGAAGCGGTGTCAAACGCGCTGGAGCTGGGGTATCGGCACATTGATACGGCTCAGATGTACGGCAATGAGCCAGAGGTTGGGCGTGCGATCGCAGATTCTAAGATCCCGCGCGAGGAACTGTTCATCACGTCGAAGTTGAACAACACGAACCATGAGCCTGACGTTGCGCGCGCAACTTTCGCTCAGACTTTGGAAGATCTGCGTACTGACTACGTGGATTTGTTCCTCATCCACTGGCCTTTACCCACGCTGTACGACGGAAATGTTGCCCTGCCGTGGAGTGCGCTGGAAGAGTTCTACGCTGATGGTCGTGCGCGCGCGATCGGCCTGTCGAACTACGAAATCGCGCATATCCAGGCGGTTCTCGACGTGGCGACGGTGGCTCCGCATGTTCTGCAGGTGGAGGCTCACCCCTTCCTCCCCAACAACGAGTTGCGCCAGTTCGCGCGCGATCACTCCATGGTGGTGGAAGCCTGGTCTCCGTTGGCACGAGGCCGCGCCCCCTTTGACGAAACCTTGGCCATGATTGGTGCGCGGATCGGGGTCAGCGCCGCTCAGGTAGCACTGCGGTGGGCGTTGCAACGCGGAGACGTGATCTTCCCGAAGTCGGTGACACCATCGCGTCAGGCGCAGAACCTCGATGTCTTTTCCTTCACGTTGTCGGACGAGGACATGACAGCCATCGACGCCCTAGACGAGGGCGAGGCAGGGCGCACCGGTTCGAACCCGAATACAATGAATAGGCTCTGACTAGCACTTTTACCGGCTCCTCTTCTTCAGCCCCCACCGCGCTTGTTCACCGTCAGCACGGGCGATCGCGTGCACATAGAAGAGGGAAGCGAGCGCGAAACGGCCCATGAAACGCTCAAGGATGTCCAGCATAAGATGACGCCTTTTACTCACACGTGCTGAGCGATAGCATCTACGTCATGACTGAAACCCATGCTCTCGACCAAATTCTTGCCACGCTGGATCCGACAAACGCCGGCGAATACGTTTTCGCCATCGTTGACGAGGTCCCAGCAGGCACCCACCCCTTCGCCGTCATTCGTGATGAGGACAAGCTGACCGCTGTTCTTCCCGTTGACGAAGCCGAAGCGGCCGGTCTTCCGACCGAAAAGCGCTACGCTCACATCTTCCTCGGCCTGCAGGCTGACCTTGATTCGATCGGTATTACCGCGACAATCGCACAGATCCTGTCGGCTCGTTCGATTGCAGCGAACCCGATCGCCTGCGCTCGTCACGACCACTTCTTCGTCCAGGCAGATCGTGCGCAGGAAGCTGCCGCTCTGATCGCTGATCTGGGTAAGAACGCTCGCGGATGGCTACCGAACGCCTGACGTTCACGTAGCATGTGCGCCATTTAATGTCGGCGAGAACCTTTCGAGGTTCTCGCCGATTGCGTTTTACCAGCCGAGCCCAAACAACCGCGCTTGTTCACCACCTGACCCGTCCGTCCACTGGCCCGACACCAGTACTTGCGCTGGTCAGACCCCATTGCGCGTGTTGGGCATGATCGCACCCCTGCCCGTATCGAATGCAAAGAATCGTTCACCGACTCTGGGAGAACGTGCATTTGGCAGGTAGAATTAACCCCATGGCAAAGGAGCTTTCTCGAACCGACCGTGCCATCGTGCGTTTAGCCGATGGCACGGTAAAGCAGCAGAACCTTCTCACAGGAACCGAGGTGTGGACCGTGCCTGGACGCGGTCACCGCCCGCTATCGGTTCCCCCAGCTCATCCAATGCCCATCGATCACGATCAGGATGGATGCCACTGCGCCTTCTGCGATCGGCGTTATCTTGAGACTCCGCCGGAAAAGTCCCGTTTGGTGCGTGACCAGGCCGGAAACTGGAGTGAACTGACCGGACTTCCCGCTGACCAGCTTTCCACGACGACAGCGGAGTTCCGTCGCATCCCGAACCTGTTCGAGATCGTGTCCTACAACTACTGGCATCTGAACCACGGCCACGTTCCCAGCGAAGCTGAACACCGTCGTATGGCGGAATACCTAGCATCCTCCGAAGGCTACGACCATGTGATGCGCGTGGTGCACGCCCGCCTGTCGGCTTCAGGTGTCAGCGATGGCGAAATCGACGCAATGTCAGATTCTGACAAGCTACAACAGGCGAATGGCTTCTTCTCCGGCGGTCACGACCTGATCGTTGCCCGACGCCACTACATCGATGGCGCGAAAGACACAACGCAGCTTGCTGCTTCAGGCACAATGACTCCCGAAGAGCACTTCCAGTACACGGCGTTCACAACGCGCACGATGGCGGACCTGTACACCCTTGACCCGAATGTTCGCTACGTCGCTGCATTTCAGAATTGGTTGAAGCCCGCGGGAGCCTCGTTCGACCACCTGCACAAGCAGTTGGTGGCAATCGACGACTTCTCGGTGCAGACGGAAGCCGAACTGAACCGCCTGCGCTCCCAGCCGGATATTTACGACGACATTCTGACCGTCGCCGCCACGCGCAAACTGCTGATTGCGCAGAACGACCATGCGATCGCGATGGCGGGCTTCGGACATCGTTTCCCGGGCGTCGCTATTTGGCCCCTGCATTCTCCGCGCAACCCGTGGGAAGCTTCCGAAGAGCAGCTTCGCGCCGTGTCCGACCTGTTGCACGCGGTTCACGCTGCGACCGGCGCCGATGTTCCCTGCAACGAAGAGTGGTACCATCGTCCGCCCACGGTTCGCACGCCGATGCGGTGGAGGATCTTGCTCAAGTGGCGCATTTCGACGCTGGCAGGTTTCGAGGGCGGCACACGCATTTACCTCAATACACTTGACCCGTGGCACGTGGTCGAACGCTTGGTTCCGCGCCTGGAGGAAATGCGTGCAGCAGGCACGATCGCTCCGATGAAGATCGGCGCGGAATGTCGCGTGATCCCACAGATGCTGGCTGACTGACGTTCAGCCCGCGAGCGCGCTCCTCCACTGGTCGAGCGCCCACGTCGTGGCGTTGGAGGCCGGCTCGTTGACGGTGATGGCATCGTCTTGAGGGGTCATAAACCAGCTGGCCGGAGTGTTTTCGCCGGCGCTTTCTTCCAGCGGGTAGACGACTCCGTCCTGCGCTAGCGCGTGTTGCCCGTCGAAGCTCAAGAGCCACGCGGCTAGGGAGCGGACACCGTCAAGCTGGGTGGTCTGCGCGCTGGGCGCAATGTACAGGTATCGGGTGACACAGCTGCTTCCCATTGCGACGCCTTGGGATTCGATGCCGGTGTTCGACGTTGTGCGAGCAAGTTCGCGCATGGGGCCGACCATGTAGGGCAGTCGTTTCGCGGGTGCGACGACCGTTTGGGCTCCACTGAGTTCTGTGGCGTCTTTTTGTGCTTCAACTCCGCCCGTGAGCGAGGTTCCTGTCCATGTGGCTAAGGCGGCCTCGTCGTTTTCGATCATCACCGAAGCGGCTTTGAGCGCGCCCACCCACTGGCCGAATCCTTCGCCGTAGGAGGTGGCGACGCCGTCGATGAACGCTCGCCCGATGTCGGATGACACGGGGTCGGGGACAATCAGCGAGGCCGCATCACCGGGATTGCGTAGCGTTTCGAGTCCACTTGGGAGGGCATATCCGTTGACGCTCATCCAGGCTTTGTCGATGAGGACGCACACGTCGTTGCGCCCGTACGCCAACGCCGAGGCGGTTGCGGCTACTTCGGTGCCCGGGGTTGGCGTCAGAGAGAAGAGTGCGTCCGTCGCCAGTTGTGCTGAAGAATTCACGAGGCTCGGCCTGTCGATTCCGAGCACTGCATCGATGTGCTGGCCATCGAGAGCGAAGGCGGAATCAATCACCTGTTGCGCGACGTCGTAGCCGGTTGCTTGGTGGAACGCCTCAATAACTGAGTCGGGAAGTTTTTCTGCCTGAGTGACACCGATGGTGATAGTGCCTGTTCCTTTGGACGGTTCGGGGGCGCCAAGGGTGGAGGCGTTCTCGGACTGCTGGCCGGATGTGGAGTCGGACGAGTGTGGAGATGAGCCGATCGGTCGCGAGAACGGGTCGGTTCCTGAGCCGATGGACGAAGAGCATGCGCTCAGCGCCATGCACATCACGACAATTGCGACGGATGTGGGCATTACGCGACGCAGGTTCACTTTAAGCTCCTCGGATCTGGATCCCAACACCCCAAGTCTACGGCTCGCGTGTGGAATCGTGGCACTCGGGTGCACTCTTCACGTGTCGTGGGGCATGATTGAAGCAGGAATTTACCGCACGTGGTGTGTTGTCGACAGAATTGGAGTGTCCCATGGAGGATTTCGGCTGGAAGATTGCAAGCGCTGGAGCGATGGCTCTTTCTGCTCTTGCCGCAGGAAAGGTCACTGAGCTCGGCTGGAAGCTGGTGACGGGACACGATATTCCGCGTGAAGACGATGACGAGGCCGCGATGGTGTCGCTGGTTCTCTTCGCCGCTACGTCGGCGGCGATCGTAGCGGTTGCTCAGCGTTATGCTCTGCGAGGCGCCAAGAAGTGGTACGGTCCGCGCGCTCCTCAGATTGAGGACTGACAGCTCTTTTTCAGACGCTGAATCTGAGCGCTTCGGCGTGATCACTCGGGCGTGGCTCTGGACTTGATGTCCCCTTTGACTCAGCCGTGATTGCTACAGCGCGGAGTCGCGATCAGCTTTCAACCCCGGAATAACGGGGAAGAACGTGGTCAGGTCAGTGCGCTCACCGGTCGCCTGAACGCGCCCATCCCCTGTTGCTTCGTCCCAGGTAATGATGCCTGTGGCCAGTTGTAACCACACCTGCATAGTCGTTTCGACGACTGCGGGTGGCGTCCCACGACGATGCGTTGTACCCGTAATAATCTGAACCGCGCCCGCAGGTGGGACACGCACCTCGACCGAACGGCCGGGGTGTAAAACTGCGAGTTCCTCAAGAGTGAAACGCACCGCTGTTAAAAGAATGGCACGTTTCGTTTCATCCCGCTCACGCATCCACGTGCGCAGAGCATTCATGCCCTGATCGGTTGGAATCTTCCGGTTAGCCATAGTGCAATCGTAGTCGCCCGGCATTTTCGGGGCTGAATGCGGGTAGACCCCTATATCTTTATTCGCTACTCTCAGACAGGCTAGACACGTAAAGTCGCTCATAGAGTGCCCATCGATGATGCGGGGCTAAAGCTTCGCTCCTCATTTATTAAGGAGATGCATGAACCAGGCAGGCTCTGTTGAGCGCCCAAGCGACGCTGAAAAGCCAGCAGGCACTATGCCTCCATGCGCCTCGTACACTCCTTCAGCTGTCGATAGACTCTTCATCCCCGCAAGTGTCGCCGATATTCCCGAGGCCTCGCGCTACTGCTGGGATGCCGACGTTCTGCTGGAACTGTCAGGCGCTGATCGTATTGGTGAAATCAGCGCACGTCGTACGCAGTTCTTCGATGACCTTGGCGATTTAGCCGATGAGGTAACAGACTCGTTCTTTTCCCTTGACTCCTGGGGACATGCGTTCGGTCACCGACTGCGTGAAGCTGTCGAACGGCGTCAGACGTTGTGGCTGGGAATCTTGCCCGCGCACCTGTTAGAGAAGCTCCGTACTTTTGCTGGCGACCCCGCGCTTGTTCGAGTTGCGGGCGTTCCGTTGGACGACGGATCTTTGCCGGTTGCTATCAACCCGATTGCTCTGATCAATCAGTGGAAGACGTCTGAGGTCACTCGCCGGTATCTGCAGCGTGTTCTTACGGGCGCGGATTCTCTCCGCGCGACGAGAACCGCCATCCATGCCTTGCGGGAGGCTGGCGTGGCTTTCCGTGACCGCTCATTCGCTATTCGAATGATGGTCAATCCGACGTTCTTGGCGTACCTGGTTGTGTTCGTCTACTCGTCACTGCGGGCACTACCGGTTGCTTTTGTTCCGGGGTTCCACGGGAAAGTCTGGGTTCTCTGGTCGATCGACATGATCACCGCTATTCCCTACACATGGGGCGTTCTGGCGATGGTTGCTGGTCGCACGTTCTTTAAACGCGTCATGGGGTTGATTGTCACTATCGTGACCTTCGTGTCCCCCTACGTGTATTTCTGGATGCACGGGCGTCACTATCCACCAATGGTGATCGTGTTCGTCGCCGCGATGATTATTGGCGCCATCGCGTTAGAAGGATTCCGCTGGTGGCGCGACCGCGTCGTGAAACGCACGCTTGTGAATTCGGTGAGTTAAAGCGTCACTCGGCTGATCTCACTGCCCTGAAGTCACTTCGCAGAAACGGCGGGCCCCTGATAGGTGCGCACGAACCCGGTGAAGAGGAACCACGCGGATGAAATCCAGAAGATGATGTTCGCCCACATCGGGATAGTGGGGAAGACTGCGACCATGAAACAGGTGACGGCAATCCAGATGACTGTGACGATGATGTTCGAGGTGCGGTTCTTCTCTACTCGCATCGGATGCGTGAAATAGAGGGGAACCAAGGTCAATACCGCCAGCATCAGCGTTGTCACGACGTTCATCCACGCCGGCGACTGGGTAATGTACATCGTCACGGCAACGATGTTCCAGGCTGCGGGGAAGCCGACGAAGTAGTTGTCGCTCGACTTTTCCCCATCGTTGGCGTAGCAGAACACCGAGGACACGGTTGCGACGATCGCCATCAGCATCGCAACCCACTTCGGACCAAACGGCAGGTAAAGGTACATGAATACTGCCGGCAGGAACGTCCACGTGATGTAGTCGATGATGTTATCCAGAACCGACCCGTCGAACCACGGGATCACTTGGCGTACGCAGGCTTTACGTGCACACGTGCCATCCACGCCGTCGACGATCATGGAGATGCCCAGCCATAGCCACATCAGTTTGATCTGACCTTCAACAAGCGCGACGGCCGCGAGGCAGGCAAAGACAAGGCCCGACATGGTCAGACCATGAACTGCCCAAGCTGCGATAACTCGTTTAATACCAGCGGGTCCACATTCGCCTGTTGTGGGAGTTGGGGCAGGTAATGAAGAATCATTGTGATCGGAATTCTCCGCCGTATTCGTCATACCAGTGGTCACGTCATGCTCCAGTCAGTCGTTTTTGGGATGAACTGGAACCAGTTTCACCCTTCACGTCGACAAAGTGTAGCGATCACGCCGGTGTTCAGGGAAGAATCAGGGCTACCCCCAAAACGAATCATAAGCAAGGCGAGACTCTCGTCTCTTTTCTCATTCATTCCTCGCGATGCTCACTGTCGGTGTTAGTCCGGGCACCATCGCATTAACGGTATACCAATACAACACAGACCCGGGGTGGGTGCGGTTTGTGCACCCACCCCGGGCCGTATGAGTTCAGTCGTATTTCAGAATCGGTCTCGCAGGGCAGCTTCTGACTGAGCGCGAAGGTCGTCCAGGTCGGCGATCCAACCAACAGACTCTCCCGAGTCAGCGAGCAGATCAGAGCCGTGAAGAACCAGCATGTCACCACCGGTCGTACCGATGCGAGCAAAGTCAATGCCTTCTGCCTGGCAGGCAGCGTAGACCGCGTCAAGTGCACCTTCAGGAACGGCGATGATCGCTCGTGCCTGCGACTCGGAGAAGAGCATGTCGAAGTCGCTCAGACCGTTCTGACCCTGTGCACCGGTCAGGTCGAAGGCACCGCCAATTCCGAAGCGGAGCACCGAATCAACGAGAGCCTGTGCCAAGCCACCGTTCGACAGGTCGTGTGCCGAGCGGATCAGCGGGCGACCATCCGGACCATCGGCCTCGGACAGGGCACGGACCACGTTGCCGAGGGCAACTTCAGCCTTCAGATCCACCTTCGGCGGGCGACCGCCCAGGTGATCGTGGCAGATACGTGCCCACGCGGAACCGTCGAGTTCCTCTTGAGTCTGGCCGAGCAGAATGACTGCCAGGCCTTCCTCGGTGAAGCCGGACGGGTTCGCGCGCGTCACGTCCTTCATGATGCCGAGCATACCCACAACCGGCGTCGGGTTAATCGACGAGGTCGGAAGGTTCTTCTCGGTACCGGATGAGTTGTAGAGTGACACGTTACCGCCGGTGACGGGCACGCCCAATTCGATGCAGCCGTCGGCCAGACCCGTCATTGCAGTAACCAGCTGCCACATGGCGTCGGTGTCTTCGGGGTTACCGAAATTGAGGCAGTCGGTAATCGCGACCGGTTCGGCACCAACGATGGCGACGTTTCGGTAGGATTCCGCGAGTGCTTGTAGCGCACCTTCACGAGGATCGAGCTTCGTATACCAGCCGTTTGCGTCGGTGGCCAGGGCAACGCCGAGACCGGTTTCTTCGTCGACGCGGATAACGCCGGCATCATCGGGCTGAGCAAGAGCGGTGTTGCCCTGCACGTAGCGGTCATACTGGTCGGTGACCCAAGCCTTAGAGGCTTGGTTAACGTTGGAGATCACCGCGTTGATATCCGCGAGCAGTTCTCCACCAGTTTCGGGACGCTTCAGGGATGCGGACGTGTTCGCCTGCAGTTCGTCCTGCCATGCTGGGCGGGCGTAGGGACGGTCGTAGACCGGGCCGTCATGGGCAACGGTCTTCGGGTCAACGTCGACGATGCGGTGTCCGAAGTGGTCGATGGTCAGGCGACCGTCACCGGTCAGCGTGCCAATGATCGACGCCTCGACGTCCCACTTGTTGATGATCTCGAAGAAACGTTCCTTATCTTCGGGGGTCACGATCGCCATCATGCGTTCCTGCGACTCGGACATCAGGATTTCGCCTGCGGTCAGGGTCGGGTCACGCAACAGCACGTTCTCAAGGTCGACGTGCATACCAGAATCGCCGTTAGAGGCCAGCTCGGAGGTGGCGCAGGAAATACCTGCGGCGCCGAGGTCCTGGATACCCTGAACGACGTCCGCTTTGAACAGGTCGAGGCAACATTCGATGAGGACCTTCTCCATGAAGGGGTCACCGACCTGCACGGAGGGACGCTTGGCGGGCATGCCGTCTTCGAAGGTTTCGGACGCCAGAATCGATGCGCCACCGATGCCGTCACCGCCGGTGCGCGCGCCGAAGAGGACAACCAGGTTGCCTTCACCGGTTGCGTTTGCCAGGTGAATGTCGTCGTGACGCAGGGTACCGACGCAGAGTGCATTGACCAGCGGGTTGCCCTGGTAGGACGGGTCAAATTCAGTTTCACCACCGATATTCGGCAGGCCGAGGCAGTTGCCGTAGCCACCCACGCCGGAAACCACACCGTGAACGACGCGCGGGGTATCCGGGTGGTCAACCGCGCCGAAACGTAGCTGATCCATGACGGCGACCGGGCGCGCGCCCATGGAGATAATGTCGCGGACAATACCGCCGACGCCGGTTGCAGCACCCTGGTAGGGCTCAACGAACGACGGATGGTTGTGCGACTCAACCTTAAAGGTAACCGCCCACCCGTTACCGATGTCGACGACGCCAGCGTTCTGCCCCATGCCGACCAACAGGTGGCGCTTCATTTCTTCGGTGGTGCGCTCGCCGAACTGCTCAGCGAGGTGCTTCTTCGATGACTTGTAGCTGCAGTGCTCTGACCACATGACGGAGTACATCGCCAGCTCAGCGTTCGTGGGGCGACGACCTAATATCTCGCAGATCTTGGCGTATTCGTCTTCCTTCAGGCCCAGTTCTTTCCAGGGCATATCTTTCGTGGGGGTTGCGGCCGCATCTTCTGTCGTATCCGGCAATTCCCGAGGATTCTCTGCTTTGACCTTCGCGGTCATACCTGCTCCATTCGTTACGCACGTTTCGGTTCGCGTCTATGAACGTTTCGTGAAAAATTCAGCGGGCGCGGCCTCGTATCTATTCACGAGGCCACACGTCGGATTACCCCACTAATCCCATCAGGGCGGACTGGAAGATCTTCAGGCCTTCGGTACCACCGTGTCCGGAGTGCACGCCATCCTTCGTGGCCAGCGGACCAAAGCCCGCTTCGGTCGCGTGTTCGGGGTGTGGCATCAGACCAACGACATTGCCCGCAGCATTTGTCACGCCAGCAATATCGTCCGCGGAACCATTCGGGTTCAGGCCGATGTAGCGGAAGACGATGTGGCCTTCACCTTCGAGACGCTCCAGCTCAGCCGGGGAGGCTTGGAAGTTGCCTTCACCGTTCTTCAGCGGAACCGTGAAGTGCTCGCCAGCGCTAAACGCACGTGTCCACGCGGTATCGGCGTTTTCGACGCGCAGTTCCTGGTCGCGGCAGAAGAACTTCTGATGATCGTTACGGATCAGAGCGCCGGGAAGCAGGTGCGCTTCGCAGAGAACCTGGAAGCCATTGCAGATGCCAAGAACGGGCATACCCTTACCGGCTGCCTCGACAATTTCACCCATCACGGGAGCAGTCGCAGCAATTGCGCCACACCGCAGGTAGTCGCCGTAGGAGAAACCACCGGGGATGACGACCGCGTCAACGCTGTGCAGGTCGGCATCCTTATGCCAGAGAGCGACGGGCTCGCCACCGGCAAGGCGGACGGCGCGCGCAGCATCCCGGTCATCCAAGGTGCCCGGGAAGGTAACAACACCAATGCGGGTCACTTGGTGGCCTCGCCTTCATCCAGCGCCTCGACGCGGACGACATCTTCGATGATCGGGTTCGACAGAACCTCTTCAGCTGCCTTGCGGGCATCCGCGAGAAGTTCCTCGGTGACCGGGCCGTCAACCGTCAGGTGGAAGCACTTGCCCTGGCGAACAGAAGCAAAGCTTGTGATTCCAAGCCTCGGAAGTGCAGATCCCACTGCCTTACCCTGGGGATCCAGGATTTCCGGCTTCGGCATCACTTCCACGATGATTCGCCCCACGGCGTCCTCCTATTGTGCGTGCGGAATTTCCGCGTGTTGGGTGACGGGCTTGACCCGCTTAATTGGTGGTGATGGTTATAGTGTCGGTTCTTCGCCGGTCAGGCGAACAAACGCTTCGATGTAACGGTCGCGAGTTGCGGTCACAACGGATTCTGGAAGGACGGGCGGATTTTCTCCCGACTTCTTGTCCCATCCGGATTCGGCGCTGGTCAGCCAGTCGCGAACGTACTGTTTATCGAAGCTCGGGGTGATCTGGCCGGGCTGCCACTGGTCGGCGGGCCAGAATCGCGAGGAATCAGGGGTCAGGATTTCGTCGCCCAGGACCAGGTTGCCTGTTGCGGGATCCAGCCCGAATTCAAACTTGGTGTCGGCGATGATGACACCGCGCTCGGCAGCGATTTCGCGAGCACCTTCATACAGGGCGATAGAAACGTCGCGCAGGCGAGACGCAAGTTCTTCGCCGACCATTTCAGCTGCGCGTCCGAAGGAAATGTTCTCGTCGTGATCGCCCAGTTCCGCCTTGGCAGCGGGAGTAAAGATCGGGGTTTCGAGGCGCGAGGCTTCAACCAGACCCTCGGGAAGAGCGATATCGCAAACGGTGCCCGACTCTTTGTATTCGACCAAGCCGGAACCCGTCAGGTATCCGCGAACGACGCACTCGATCGGAATCATATTCAGAGCCTTGGCAACCACTGATCGACCGACGAGGGGAGCCGGAACGCTCAAAGGATCTGTGGCATCAGTTTCAGCAGTGATGACATGGTTTTCAATCACGTCGCGTAGCTGTTCCATCCACCAGAGAGCAAGCTGGTTCAGCACCTTGCCCTTTCCGGGGATTTCCGACGGCAGAATGTAGTCGTAAGCGCTGATGCGGTCCGAGGTCACCAGAAGAAGACGGTCAGGTGTTTCCTGATCGGCGGGCGCGTAGATGTCACGCACCTTGCCGGAGGACACATGTTTCCATCCTGGAAGTTCCATAGCAGCCATTACGCGTCCTCCGTCTCTATTCAGTTCAGTTCTTAGCGTCTAGCTCGGCCGGCCAGGTTGCAATGTCTTTACGGTGATGCTCACCAGCGAAGCTGATCCAATCGACGCCCTCGTAGGCCTTGGCTCTGGCTTCTTCAACGGTTGCGCCGCGTCCCACGACGTCCAGCACACGCCCACCGGAATTCACCAGCATTTCGTCGGGTTCGAACCCGCAACACCCCAGTGCAACCTCCTCCGCCGAAGATGTGATCTCAAAACGAGTACCCGCGTGAATAACATGCACGCCGTCGATAGCTTCCGCGTCCTCAATGCCTGTGATTTCATGTCCGGTATCGGGTGTGTCCGGGTAGCCACCCGATGCCATCACAACCGTGACCACCGCATCCGGGGACCAGATGGGAGCAGGCAAATGAGCAAGCGTTCCAGTCGCCGCGGCGTAGAGCAGGTCAGCAAGTGACGAATCGAGGCGTTCAAGAACAACCTGCGTCTCAGGATCACCGAAGCGAACATTGAATTCGACGACGCGAATACCTTTCGACGTCATTGCCAGACCGCAGTAAAGCAGCCCCACGAACGGGGTTCCGCGACGAGCCATCTCGTCAACGGTCGGCTGAGCAACGGTCTTCACGACCTCGTCGACAACCGAGTCATCCAGCCACGGAAGCGGCGTGTACGCACCCATGCCACCCGTATTCGGACCGGAGTTTCCGTCGCCAACACGCTTGAAGTCTTGAGCGGGAACTAGCGGAACAACAGTCGTGCCATCGCTGACGCAGAACAGAGAGACCTCGGGGCCATCCAAGTATTCCTCAACCAAGACAACGCCATCTTCACGGTTCAGGCAGGTGGTTGCGTGAGCAAGCGCCACATTGCGATCATCAGTCACCACAACACCCTTGCCAGCGGCAAGCGCATCATCCTTCACCACGTAGGGAGCGCCGAATGCGTTGAACGCAGCCTCGACCTCTTCGGTCGTACGGCAGGTGAAAGCGCGAGCGGTCGGAACACCAGCTGCTTCCATGACCTCTTTAGCGAATGCCTTGGACGCCTCAAGTTGAGCAGCAACCTTCGACGGGCCAAAAACCGGGATACCTTCAGCGCGCACAGCGTCAGCGACGCCGGCGACAAGAGGAGCCTCAGGGCCAACAACAACCAGGTCCACTCCGCGACCCTTCGCGCGCACAGCGACATCATCCGGATTCAGCGGGTTAAATACAAGTGATTGCCCCAGTGGCTCAAGCCCCGGGTTACCCGCCTGAACAATCAGTTCAACCGGATCAGATGAAGATGCAGTACGTACGAGGTTTCGGGCGAGGGCGACCTCGCGCCCCCCATTTCCCACTAAGAGGACCTTCATGGCTTCAGCCTATCGATGTTTGCGAGCTGGCGCGACACTCGTCCAATTCCTCCCGACGTGGGACGTGCCACGAATCCACCTTCCGCGCCGCCCAGTTTCGTGATTGACGAGGCCGGATCCGACCTACCATGCGCCATTCGAATCGCCGGTCCGAGTGGTCGCAGACGAATCTTCATCAACGTCAGTGCTACGACGCAATCGACGTTCAATTTCTTGACGACGTTGCTCTTCTGGGGTCAATGGCTTCGATTCTTCATCGCCCTCCTGGTCCAACGAATCACCCTGCTGACTCTGTTCTTGACCGCCACCGGAAGAACTCTGGCCCGAAGAGTCGCTGCTCTGCGAATTATTCGACTTATCCGGCTTACCTTGTGCGCGCTGACGCTTATTCTTCAAGCGCTCGCGAGCCCTACTTGCCTGCTCAGATTGGGAAGATTCTTCCTGATCAGCAGATCCGTCACCCGACCCCTGGTCAGGCTGAGAGTCTCCGCCCTGCCGGTCGGCCTCGTTATCCGAAGACGAACCGGACTGCGACGAACTCGATTGGTCGGAATCGCCAGACTGACCTTGATCGCCACCTTGGCCCCCTCGGCCACCGGAGGACTGATCCTGCGGATCCGACGGGTCTTGCGGCCGGGAATCAAGAGTGCACGCAACAAGCATTTCATCCGCCTGCTGGTAATTCTGATCCGCTTCATCACCCTTGCCGGATTCTGTCGCCTGGTCGCCCAATACCTCGAGCGCAAGAGCAGTGTTAATACGCACCTGACACTCGTAAGAGAAGGCTTGAATGTGCCCCTCTTCGTCCTGTGTAGCCTTCGGGACGCCTTCAAGAGCAATCTGCAATTCGCTGAGTGCCTGACCTGCTTTGCCCTCTTTCAAAAGAGACGTGCCCACGTTGTAATGCGCCACCCATGACTCTGGCCCGTAGGTCGTCAACGTACGTTGCGTTGAATACTCGCCCGTTGCCTGGGTGTACTCGCCCGCCCGCCACTGGTCTCGCGTGTGATGAGACCAGACGGGAAGCCCCACAAGGAACGACGCAATCAGGCTAGCAACGACAATGAGGGGCGTAGACCTCAGGAGTCTGCGCAGATCTTCCTTTGTTCGCTCCCGCTTTGCCGGAACAGGCTGGCGTTCAGGATCACCAGCAGTACGCCCACCGAAGGGAAGCGCGACCTCGTACTTATTCGCCTTACGGGTGTTCTTCTTAGATGGCACGAGCCCTCCTCATGTTTCGGGCTTTACCTGCAACGATCGCGGTTTCCCACTGAAGCATTCCGCCCAAGAACAGGGCAAACGGCCAAATCAGGTAGCGTGCTGCCTTCACTTGGGCTCGCTGAGTGGCCACTACCTGCGAATTTTCATCCAGAGTCGACGCAGCCTGTTTGACCTCGGCAGTTGCCGGCGAGTGGATGTACGTCAGCCCCGTTTGCTCGGCAATGTCTTTCAAGGCGTCCTCGTCAATGCGCGTAATCGCGATCGGAGAATCCGGCTCGGAACCATCGCGAATGTACTCGTCTTCGACCACTTCACCTGCTTGATCGCCCGACTGAGAGTCTTCGGTGTATCCGCGCTCCTGCGCGTCACCCGTCAGGCGACGCACCTTCATCGGCCCACCCTCTTTCGTGCCGTACCCGATGATCGCACCACCGTCGACGTATCGGCTCATCAACCCCCACGAAGACGTACTCATGTCGTCGATGGGACTCCAGACGTCTTCATTCGAGCTTTCCCCGTCAGAGAAGACGAAAAGCCCACGGATTGCGTCCGGATCTTGTTCTTCAGCGTCAGACAGCGCACTGAAAAGAGCTGAAGCCGGACGATTCGGTGTCGACCCGTGGGACGAGTCAGAAAGCTCCTGACGCAGGTTCGTCAGATAGCTGTCGGCAGCATCCCGATCCGTCGTCAGAGGGAGAACCGTGCTGACATTCGAATCCCAGACCATGATCGTGATGCGAGCACCCGGCATTGCATCAAGGATGGTCTGAACGTCCTGTTTGACGCCCTCGATTCGAGGCCGATCGCCATCCCAGTCTTCACCCGCCATCGATCCTGTCCGGTCGATGACAATCCACGCTTCGGCCGCCGAGCCAACGTCACTTGCCTTGCCAGGAATGGAGGGGCCCGCCATCATAAAGACCAACAGAGCAACGATCGTGGCACGTCTGGCGGCTTCACGTTTCGATGTGCGCGTACCTCGCTTCAGCCCAAGCAGGACCAGCGCGAATCCAACAAGCGCCACAAGAATGAAAGCTGTTAAAGAAAACACGGGACGGAAGAACATGTCAGAGCCTCCCGATCGCAAGCAGACCGAGGAACCCGATAATGCCAACAGCGGCAAGACTGAGGAAGCCAGCCGGCTTATCGATCTCAAGAACCTTCGCATGCTCGGACAATTCGATGCGCTGTAGAGATTCGATTTCTTGGATGATCCCTTGGACGCTCGCAGCGTCGGAGGCATCATAGAAGACACCGCCGTTGTCTTCGGTCAGCTCTTTCAGTTCTTCACCCTCGGTGGTCAGCAGGTCACCATCCCCGGGATACAGGGTGGTCACCTGAACGTTCTGCTGATGAGCAAAATCAAACGCCTGAGCAAGCGTGTAAATCTGCGGACCGTTGATCTCGTTATCCGTGGCAAAAAGAATCAGACGTGAACGGTCTTCGCCGGAGTGGTCAAAACTCAGCACACACGACGCCAAGCCGTCGCCTGCAAGCGACGCGGCTTCTTCTTCGTCGTCAAGGGTCGCCGCCGTGTAGTCAATCAGCTCCTGCGTGACATACACGCCGTCGGCGCTTTCACCCAGGTAGCCTTCCTTCATGATTCGGCTCATCTCGTCGAGCTCAGACACCGCAAGGTCGTAGTCGTTCGTCAGCGGGAACTTCACCAACGTGCGAGAATTCCACAGGTTCAAGCTGATTCTTTCGCCTGCAAAATGCTGAACAATCCGCGAAAAAGCATCGCCGATATTCCCGTCGTAGGGGATCATCGACCCCGACGTATCCAGGCACAAAACAATGTCACGTGACGCCGTCTTCTCATCCTGGATCACGCGATCAATGGGTGCCCCGGCACTGAATGCCACGCCGACAATGCCCAAGCTCAAAAAGACAATCGCGCCCGCAAGCATGATGCGACTACGCCTGACCAGGCGTTTAAAGCCGGGCAACGTTGAGATATAGCCGGAATGCGCCACCCAGCCTCGTGAATCATTCGCGATAGAGGACGAGGCCGCACGCCTCCACCCAACGACCAACGCGACCAGGGCGGCTCCGATAACGAGAACAACGAAAAAGGTGAACTTCACTGATCGATCACCTTCAACGCTGACTCAAGAAGCGTCGACACCCACTTGCGCGTCGGTTGGCCGGAGAACGAGGGTTCGACGCAGCGCTCCATCAGATGCACGTACGCCGGCCACATCGGCACGAGCGCGCGAATCTCAGCGACCGTCGCGGACTCAAGATTGCGCCCCGTCCGCTCGGTCCCCAGCGCGCGCATCAAACCCGCAACCGCCAAGTGAACCTCGGATTCGTTCCATTCTCCGGCGAAGAAATTCGCTTCGATCTGCACAAGATTGTCACGGTATGCACGACGTTGCTCGGCGCTCAGATCACGCAGGCCCCGCGGACGATTCGCATCCGACTTCCACCAGCGGACCAGGCACACCACAATCCACGCGACGATGATGAGGAACAGAATGAGACCGGCAACCCACATCCACTCGGGATACACGACCGGCTCGCGAACACCGTCCAGAATGTTACCTGACACGAGTCCCCCTTTCGAGGGCGCTCATCAGAGCACGTGGCACGTCCTTCGAGCCCGAAACCGACACTCGGATCACACCGCGATGATCCAGTAGGGACGCGACCTCTTGACGCCTAGCCGACACGATCAACTTCGCCTGGTCAGCCAACTGCTTGTCACCCAACAGGAAATCAGGCAACGGCCCCTGATCGACATCGACAATGCGAGTTCCCTTCGGCAAGTCCACCGGATTCATATCATTCACAGACACCACGATCACCGCATGTTTGCGCGTCAGCTTCGCTAAGACTGCATCCGCTTGCGAACCTGGCTCAGGCTGGAGCGAATCCGTTGCCAGAACAATCAGGGACCTACGACGAATCGCAACACACGCTCGCTCAAGAAGCGCCGTCACATTCGACGCGGGTGTTTCAAGCGTGATCGCCGGGCTGATCCGTCGCAGAAGCATCTCCGCGTAGGCATTACCTGAACGCGCCGGGGAAATAGTGATCTTCTCACTATCCCCTGAAATCGCACCCAACTGATCACCACGCGCTACCGCCAACCATGCGATCGCCTCACAGGCCCTGGTGGCAACATCAATCTTCGGCTCACCCGATGGAGCAAGCGCCCCCATCGAACGCCCCGTGTCGACCAGCATGACAACCTGCAGGTTAGCCGTCGACTCATAGCGACGAATAATCGCCTGCCCTGTACGAGCGGTCGCAGCCCAATCAATATCCTGGACATCATCGCCCGCATGATATTCGGCAAGATCAAGGAAATCCCACCCATGGCCCGGACGCACGCCGGAATGCTGCCCATCCATGACGGACAGCAGTTTGCGCATGATCGGCAAGCGCGCACGCGACGACAACGCGTGGATCTCGCGACTACGAACAGGCATGACGGCGTATCAGCTTCCTAGAATTCGACCGAAATAACGTGAATCAGGGCTCACGGAACGGGGACAACGTTGAAGACAGCATCAATCAGGCCTTCAACCGACACATTGTCAGCCAACGCATCGAACGTGCGGATGATGCGGTGGCGGAGCACCGAATAACGCATGGCCTTCACGTCGTCAGGAACAACAAAATGACGACCTTCAAGGAGCGCAATGGCCTGAGCGGCACGCATCAGCGCAATACCACCACGCGGAGACGCACCCACGCGCACATGATGTGCCCACGCTGGCAACGGAACGGGCCCGGAACCGCGGGTCGTGTTAATCAGGTCTACGATGTAGCCCTTCAACGTGTCATGAATGAACACCTTCTGAACGGTGTCCTGCAATCCCACCAGCTCCTCGATCGAAATCGGGTCACCCGTTGAGGGTTTCGCCATCTGGCCAGACTCAATGCGGGTCAGGATCTCAAGTTCTTCGCGTGGCTGGGGATATGTAATGACCTGCTTCAAAAGGAAGCGGTCCATCTGAGCCTCGGGAAGAACGTACGTGCCTTCTTCCTCGATCGGGTTCTGGGTGGCCATCACCATGAACGGCTGGGGAAGCGGATAGTTCACGCCACCAATCGTTGTCTGATATTCCGCCATTGCTTCAAGCATCGCGGACTGGGTTTTCGCGCTGGAACGGTTGATTTCGTCCATCAACACGAAGTTTGCGTGGACAGGACCAAGCTGAGTGGTCATTTCTGCGGTTGCCTGGTTCCAGATCTGCATACCGACGATGTCGTTAGGCATCAGGTCAGGTGTGCACTGGATTCGACGGAACGAACCGGAGACAGCGGAGGCAAGCGTTTGGGCGGCAGTCGTTTTCGCCAGGCCGGGGACGGACTCGATCAGGATGTGACCACGAGTCAGCAGACCCACCATCAGTGCACGCTTGAGGTCGTGCTGGCCGACAACTTTCGAAGAGAAAATGTCGGAGACTCGCCCTAAAAGCTCCCCAGCCTTTTCAAGTTCTTCAGCGGAAATAGTTGGTGCCACCGTTGGCCTCCCCACTCGATTGTGTGTATTTCTTAGGGCTAATGCCCAAATTTTATCGCAGGCCACCGAGAACACGGTTTGCATATAAAAGCCCGGTGGTCGGACCCATCGGGTCCGACCACCGGTATAGATCGCGTGCGCTAGAGCGCTACCTGAAATCAGGCGCGAGCTGCTGCGATGCGCTCACGGAACTTCGCGAGCTGCTCGGTGATCTCCTTGGGGAGCTTGTCACCGAACTTCTTGAAGTATTCCTCGGTGTCGTCCATCTCAGCGGTCCATGCGTCGAGATCGATCGCGAAGAGCTTGGCCCACACGGACTCGTCAATGTCGAGACCATCAAGGTTGAAGTCCTCGAACTTCGGGTAACGACCGGTGACACCGTCGATTGCCTCAACCTCGCCAGCGGCACGACGGACGATCCAGTCGAGGACGCGCGAATTGTCACCGTAGCCCGGCCACATGAACTTGCCGTTCTCGTCCTTGCGGAACCAGTTCACCTGGTAGACCTTCGGGAACTTGTCGCCAAGCTCTGCCTGCATCTCGAGCCAGTGACCCCAGTAGTCAGCCATGTGGTAGCCACAGAAGGGGAGCATTGCGAACGGGTCGTGACGGAGCGAGCCGGCCTTGACGTCGGTTGCTGCTGCGGTGACCTCGGAAGCAACGGATGCGCCGATGAAGACGCCGTGTGCTGCTTCGTACTGTTCTGCAACGAGCGGGACGTTGGTGGCGCGACGGCCACCGAAGAGGATGGCGTCAATGGCAACACCCTGAGGTGCTTCCCAGTCGGAGCAGATGATCGGGCACTGCGATGCCGGGACAGTGAAGCGGCTGTTCGGGTGAGCAGCCTTCTCGCCGGACTCGGGGGTCCAGTCGTTGCCGTGCCAGTCGATCAGGTGTGCCGGGACCTCGCCGTCGATGCCTTCCCACCACACATCGCCATCGTCGGTCAGTGCGACGTTGGTGAAGATGGAGTTGGCGCGCATGGTGTCCATAGCCATCGGGTTGGTGTCGTACGAGGTGCCCGGTGCAACACCGAAGAAGCCGGCTTCCGGGTTGATTGCGTACAGGCGACCATCCGGACCCGGGCGCATCCAGGCGATGTCGTCACCGACGGTCTCAACGGTGTAACCCGGGATGGTCGGCTGGAGCATAGCGAGGTTGGTCTTGCCACATGCTGACGGGAACGCAGCTGTGACGTGGAACTGCTGGCCGGTCTCGGTGCGGGTCAGGCGCAGGATGAGCATGTGTTCTGCCATCCAGCCATCGCGGCGAGCCATGGTCGAAGCGATACGGAGAGCAAAGCACTTCTTGCCGAGCAAGGCGTTGCCACCATAGCCGGAGCCGAAGGACCAGATTTCGTTGGTCTCGGGGAAGTGGGTGATGTACTTTTCGTCATTGCACGGCCAGTTGTCATCAACCTGGCCCTCTTCGAGCGGAACGCCCACGGAGTGAACGGCGGGAACCCAGGTTGCACCTTCAGCGATGAGGTCCATTGCAGCCGTGCCCATGCGGGTCATGATGCGCATGTTGCAGACAACGTAGGGGGAGTCGGTGATCTCGATGCCGAGCTGCGAGATCGGACCGCCCAGCGGGCCCATGGAGAAGGGGATCACGTACATCGTGCGGCCCTTCATGGAGCCGGTGAACTTCTCCTTGAGGATGGCCTTCATTTCGGTCGGGTCTGCCCAGTGGTTGGTCGGGCCGGCGTCCTCTTCCTTTTCGGAGCAGATGAACGTGCGGGACTCGACACGTGCAACGTCAGAGGGCTTGGAGCGAGCAAGGAAGGAGTTCGGACGCTTCTCTTCGTTGAGCTTGGTGAACATGCCAGTCTCAACCATGAGAGAGGTCAGGCGATCCCACTCTTCCTGCGAACCATCGGCAAACTCGATGGCGTCAGGCGTCGTCAGCGCGGCGATCTTAGCAACCCATGCGAGAACGTCTTCTGGAGCGTTGGACGGAGCTGCTGCTCGCACATCCTGTTCGGTCACGGACATTTTGCCTCCTGAGGCTTTCGGTATTCCAGGGCGACGGGTGCGCCCCTGTTCTACGTGTTCCATAATCCCAGATAGTGGAGGAAAATGCGCGGGCGATAAGTCCCGTGAGCATGTGTGCAACACTTCACAAACGTGGCGCGTCGGTATCCGTTCGTCTTCCTTCATTCATCTGAACGCCTCGAGTGCCTTAATCTGTAAGTGCGTTTTGGAACGCATCCCCAATCCTCAGGAGGAAAAATCGTGGGACTTCGTAAGGCCGCTGACGGCCCGTCCTTCTTCGACCTGTATTCACAGCAGGCCGCGAACCTTGTTTCCGGCACGACGATTCTTTCGTCAATCCTTGACTCCTCACCGCAGGAACAGGTCGCAATGCGCGATCAACTGCACGAGGTCGAACACTCCGGTGATGAAATTAATCACCACATTTTGAACCTCATCAACCAGACTTTCATCACCCCCTTCGATCGTGAAGACCTTGGCGCCTTGGCCTCGTGCCTCGACGACTGCATGGACCTCATCGACGAGGCCGGCGACCTCTACGTCATGTACGGTCTGAACGACCTACCGGACTACGTACACTCGCTTCTACACGAGCAGGTCGATATCTTGACTCGTTGCGCAGCGCTGACGGCAGAGCAGATCCCCGGCCTCAAGTCCCCACTGGACATGCGCGACTTCTGGGTTGAGCTGAACCGCCTTGAGAACGAAGGTGACACGACCTACCGTCGCGCTCTCACTTCGATCTTCGATTCCGGCCTTGATCCGGTGACGATCATCAAGCTGAAGGACCTTGTTGAGGTCCTAGAATCGGCATCCGACGCATTCGAAGACCTCGCAAACTGCGTTGAAACGATTGCGGTGAAGGAGTCCTGACCCGTGGATCTTAATCTGGTCCTGGTCTCGCTGGTCGTGATCATTGCTCTTGGTTTTGACTACACCAACGGCTTCCACGATGCGGCGAATGCAATCGCAACTTCCGTGTCCACCAGGGCACTGACCCCGCGAGCCGCTCTCCTCATGGCTGCTGTCATGAACATTATTGGTGCACTTTTGGGCACGGAGGTCGCAAAGACTATCGGTGAGGGCATCATCGATATCTCGCACTACACGAATTCGTCCGACGTTCTTCAACAGAGAGAGGGCTTGGCGATTGTGCTGGGCGCTCTGGTCGGTGCGGTTGTGTGGAATCTGATCACATGGTGGTTTGGGCTTCCATCGTCCTCATCACACGCCTTGATTGGTGGTTTGGTGGGCGCTGGCCTTGCTTCAGCAACCCAGGTGAAGTGGATTGGAATTCTTCAGCACGTCGTCATCCCGATGTTCGCGTCCCCGGTGATCGGCTTCCTTCTGGGCTTCTTCCTCATGAAGGGCCTGATGAGACTGTTGCAAAATCTGCCCTATCACCGCACGATGCGTCGCTTCCGTATTCTTCAGACTCTGTCAGCTGCAGCAATGGCCCTTGGCCACGGCCTGCAGGACGCTCAGAAAACGATGGGCGTCATTGTGATGGCGCTGATCGCCGGTGGCTACGGCGAGACGCACAACGTGATTGACCCGGTGACGGGTGACATCATGATTCCGCTGTGGGTCAAACTTGCTGCCGCAGGTGCAATTTCGCTGGGCACGTATGCCGGTGGCTGGCGCATCATGCGTACGCTCGGCCGTAAGATCATCGATCTAGATCCGGCTCGTGGCTTCGTCGCCGAGGGTGTTTCCGCCATCGTTCTCTACCTGTCCGCATTCGTTCTTCATGCTCCGATCTCCACGACGCACACGATTACGTCGGCGATCCTTGGTGTGGGTGCAACGAAGCGTTTCTCGGCTGTCCGCTGGGGGGTTGCTGGCAACATCGTGGTCGGTTGGTTCTTGACGCTTCCGGCTGCTGCGGCGGTTGCGGCGATCGTGTACTTCATCGTTCACGCGGTAGTTGGACTGTGACGATAGTGTTCGCCAATTTACGAGGCCGAACGGCCCACGCCACCGGCGCGGGCGCGTTCGCTGTTTCAGCCGTCGCGCTAATAGCAGGGTGTTCGAATTCGTCTGTCCTTGATTTGAAGGTCGGTGATTGTATTCAGCTGCCGAACACAGAGACGGCGGTGACGATCGATCGCACGTCCTGTTCCGAGGAACATCGGGGCGAGGTTTCAGCCGTTGTTAAGACAAACCCAAACGGTGCTGATGATGCGTTCCCTGGCGCTTCCAAACTGAACTCGCAGGCTGAAGAGGCGTGCGTTTCCTCTTTTACCGACTATGTTGGGTCAAACTATGTGACGTCATCGTTGGATGTATCGTGGCTTGTTCCGACTGAACAGTCTTGGAAGGACGGAGATCGTCATATTGCGTGCGTTGTGTATGCCCAGGGCGATCAAAAGCTCACGCAGTCTGTGAAAGATTCGAACTTGTAGGGCTCGCTTCTTCGGCTTTGAAGCTGTATACGGGGTGGGGGCGTCTTGCCGAGACGCCCCCACCCCGTGTGTTTTTACCGGATGATTAGCTGTTCCGGTCCGCCATCAGATGCGGTTAAGCGGGTTGCGGTGGAGGCGGCCTCGTCGATAAGGAAGCGACCAGCTGGTGAGCGTCACCACCTACGCCCCACGCGACACATCCGGGCTCAAACACGCAAAACCGTCGCACTAGGTGCAGTCGGTGCACAAAAACCACCCCCACGACCGCCGATCTCACCCAGACGATCAAAGCCTTGCTCGAGAGCGTCAACGAGTTTGACGGCTTTCTGGTTAACCGTGATCGAGCGCGCCAGATCCGCATAGGAGCGATCCAGCTCGTAGGCGTAGAACTTGGCCTGCTAATCGCTGAGCAGACCACCCTCCATCACGGTTACAGTCTCCAGTTGTCCGGGGCGGCGACCTTGTAGTTCACCCCGATGGCTTCGAAGTGCTTGATCGCCGCGTTAATCTTCGCGTTCTCACCCGGGCGACGCTTCGTCGGATCCAGGCTCGACTTCGTCTCCCGGATCAAATACAGCCGGTCCTGTCCCTCCTCGGTTTTGATAATCGCCCAGTCCGGGTTGTAATCCCCAACAGGGGTGGGGATACGGAACTTGTCGGGCAGTTTCATGAACAAGCGGATGTCTTCTCGCCCGTCCAGGTACTCGGCGAACTGGTGCTCGACCGCGGAGTCAAAGACGACGTAGTCAAAGTCTGTCTTTCCCGTGTTGGTCACCTTGTAGAGCTGGTCAAGGAAGCGGTCTTTCTCCTCAAGGCCGTCTTCTTGCAACTCGCGCAGCTCGTAAATACTCCCGCCGATCTTCTCGTACTGGATACCCTCAACCACCACGTGAGCGAGCTCTTCTTGAATATAGGTCGACGCCATCTTGATGAAGTCGTTCGGGTTACCCAAAAACTCCCCAAGCCGCCCCGAGCCGGTGAGGATATCGATGATCGTCCGACGGGTCAGCGAGGTCGCTTCCTGTAGCTGGGCCACGATATCGGGCAGAGGGTAGGAGCCGGTCAGGTTCGCGCCACGCGACCCAAGCGCGCTGCCCTTGGTGCCACCACGAGTCATCGTCATTTTCGTGCGCGTGACCTGGATACGGATCGGCTCGATCCTGGGAGCCGTCTTGATTCGGTTCACGCACGCGTCCACCAGGGCTTGGCGTTCAAAGTTGACCCGGTAGGTGGTGCGCTGGGTGATCTTGTCCCAGAACTCCTCAAACCCGGGGGCTGCGTAGAGTTCCTTGTTCAGTTTGCGGGCCACACGCTTGCGCTTGCGCTTGATGATGGTTTCCATCTTGCACGCGTTGACGATGTTGATGACATCATCCTCATACTCCGCGTAGGGCTCGGGCAGATCAACCGTGAAGCCAAGATGCTCGGGCACCCAGCTGCCCTGGACCTCACCCTGCTCGTTAATGAAACCGCGCCGGTGGAGGTGATCCCAGATCTCGGCCGACCGCTTCGCACCCAGCACGGCCTCTTTCCCATCAACCGTGATCGGCAGGCGCGAGAATTCCTGCTTACGCACAAACCCGATCGCCACGCCCGCCTTCTGGTACTCGTTCTGAAGCGCTGAAGCGAACGCCTGATACGACTCGCTGGCCACCACCGTCAACTGCGCCAGCCCAGTATCGCTAATGCGTTGCCCGGCCTGGTTCACTGGTAGACGCAGCCCACGACCGATCGTCTGGCGGCGCTCGGTTTCCGAGGCCATGTCACGCAGCGTGCAGATCTGGAACACGTTCGGGTTATCCCAGCCCTCACGCAAAGCAGAGTGGGAGAAAATGAACCGCACCGGCTCATCCATACTCAACAGGCGGGCCTTGTCACGCATGATCAACTCATACGCGTCATCATCAGCCTTGGTCTTGCCAGACGAGTCCTTGAACGTCATCACCGCGTTTTTGCCCTTACCGGACTTCATCTGGGCGAAATAGCCACTACGCGCCTCCAACGCCGTAACAGGCATGATGTCCCTGGCCTCGGGCTGGCGAGCCAGTTCCTCGGTGTAAAGCTCATCGAACCAGGTAGCAAAATCACCGTTCGCGTCCAGGTTGTTGACACCGTTGCCCAGATAGGAAGCGACCTTGTCGATAAAGAACAAAGACAGCACCTTGATACCCCGGGCATGAACCTGGAGTTCTTTACGGATATGTTCGCGGATGGTCTCGCGGATCATCTCCCTGAACACCGCGTCCTGGTTCGAGCCGATCTCATCCCCAACATGCAGGTACCCGTAGTTGGATAGTTCGATGCGTTCAGGCTCAACACTGATCTCGCTGACCCGCCAGTTACCCTCATAAGCCGGGTTACCGCCAGAGACACGCTCCAGATCATCACCCTGCGTAGCGGTCACTTTGCGCTTGGCATACGAGCCGTCCTTCTTACGGCACACCAACTCCAGGGAGGCTTTGAACGGGTCGCGAGACACCCCAAGCAGCTTCACATACGGTTTAGCGCTCCCGCCAAGCTCCTGAGCGTCCGAGACCACGATCGTCTTGACCAGGCCGAGCTGGTGGGCGTCGAGCGGGTCAAGCCGGTACACCACGTTACGGGTCACCCGGTGGGTTGCGGAATAGCGCAGCGTGCACAACGGGTCCAGATCAGCCACCGCTGACTGAGCCAACTGTGACTCCATGTTCTGCGGCTCATCCATGATCACGATCGGACGAGTCGCTCGCAAATAATCCAGAGGCCGCAGCCCAGCAAGCTTGTCCCTGGTTTGGTGCATGATGCGCGTGTTCTTATCCCCACGCAGCGAATCAATCGTCATCACCAGGAACTGCAAACACGTCGCCGATGCGAAATCACGCACCTCCTCAGCACGCTCACCCGCATACACCGAAGCATCCATATTGATCTCCGGATACAAATGGCGGAAATGCTCACGCATCAAATCAATCGAGGTCTTCACACCCTCACGGATCGCCACCGACGGCACCAGAATGATGAATTTGGTAAACCGGTAACGCTTGGCCAGCTCAAACGCGGTACGCAAATACACGTAGGTTTTGCCCGTACCGGTTTCCATCTCCACATCAAACTGCAAACCATCAGCAAGCGCCTGAGCACTCTCCAGACCGTTACGGTCCTGGACCCGCTGCACGTTCGCCAGGATCGTGTCCTCGTCCAGCACCAAGTTGTTACCCACCGCGCCGACCTCGGCAGCGATATCCAAACTCACCTGACCAGACACTTCACCTTGGTCAAACAAGGCAGGCTCGGACGGCAACAGCCGGAAGGTGGTCACCAGCTGGTCCGCGTCCGCGGGCTGCCCATCGAACAAGTCCGTGACCGCTTCGATCGCGGAAGCCTGATACGGCTGATGAGGATCAAACTGAAAACGCATCACACCCGCTCCCTCTTAGGCCGTCCACAAGTCAACGCCACGGGAACGGCATTCCTGAACCAGGTTCGTCTTCAGTACGTCATCACCCTGGAACGCATCTTCAAGCACCACCAGGCGGCCTGGCTCCAGTGTGACCATGGCGCGTAGTTGTTCCAGGGTGGGCTTGACGTGCTCGTTCAGGTAAGCGACCAGCAAGCCATCCGCCACGTTGAACGCCTCCAGCCCGGCCACATACACACGCTCAACCTGCTCGGTCAGCGAGAAACCAAGCTTGAGCAGAACCTCAGTCAACAGCGCTTCAGGGCGGGCGTCATCATCCGCGGACTCACCCATCCCAGCGAACAAATCGGCCAGCTCCTCCTCGGACAGTGAGGAATCCGCACGCCACTTCGCAAAATTCGTATCCACCAACCGGTAAGCACGGAAGCCCACGTCCAAGCCCTCAGCACGCCCATCGAGCTTGGCAGACTCTTCCTCCAGAATCTTCGCCCCAGCCCTACGGATACGCTCACGCGTAATCTCCGCGATATTCTCATAGCCGGCCTTGCGGGCCTCAGACTTCTCATCGGTCGGCTCGGGCAACTGCACCGAAATACACCGACGGTTCCCACCATCCTCAGCATTCAACGCCATCACAGCATGAGCAGTCGTGCCCGAACCAGCAAAAAAGTCCAGAATGATGTCGGCGTTTGATGAGCTTTTCATTGTCGCGCCTCGAATAAATGATTTCACCAAGGAGACGGGCTTGGGGAAATCAAAAGAAGCGCTCAGGTCAGAGCCAAGTTGAGCCAGATCATGGACGCCATCTTTGTTGAGATGCTTAATCACGGAATAGAATTTGGAGCCATCTTCGCTGACTTTTCGGTAACGTCCGACGATGTGGCCTTCAGCCTTCTTCTTCAACACATATTTTCCGGCTGCAAGTCCTTCGTCTATTTCAGCCAATTTCTTCGCGCCATGGTACTTCTCTATCTCCTCATATAGACAGGTACCGTACTTACCGAATTCTTTACGAAGCCAGTCTTCTTCGATCCAGTATTCCTCCCCATCGATCACTACCCGCGAGCCTCGGATATCCTTGGGTCGCAGAAGGGGCTGAAACGTCCCAATATTTCTTGCAAAAACGAGTGCATAATCGTGTCCCCGGATTAAATGTTTTGCCAGGCCGCCTCCCTCCGCCCTAATAACGGCGAGGGTGCCGACGTAGTTAGCTTCGCCAAACGTTTCCGACAGAACCGCCCTTGCGTGATCAATCTCCTCGTCGCCGATCGAGACGACGAGACAACCATCTTCGGTCAGAAGATTCCTTGCAAGTTTGAGGCGCGGGTACATCATGTTGAGCCAGTTGGAGTGGAATCGTCCGCCTGTTTCCGGGTTAGTGGAAAGTCTCTCCCCCCCCCCCGTCCTATTTGCCCTGTTTTTTCGAGGTAGGTACCGATCGGGTCCGCGTAGTCATCCGGGTAAACGAAGTCGCTGCCCGTGTTGTAGGGCGGGTCGATGTAGATCATTTTGATCTTGCCGTAGTAGTGCTTCTGCAGCACTTTGAGCACTTCCAGGTTGTCGCCTTCGATGACGACGTTTCCTGTGGTGTCCCAGTTCAGAGAGTTGTCGCGGTCGGGTGCGAGCGTGGCCGTGGTGGGGGTTTGGGCGACGCGGATGGCTTGTGTCTTGCCCGGCCAGAACAGGCCGAAGCGCTCGGTGCCGGTTGCGGCGTCATCGCCGAGTACAGCCTGGAGCGCGGCGACATCTATCTTGCCGTCAGCGACGACCTCGGGCAGGAGGTCTGCGAGCTTGCGTGCGACGTCGGTGTGAAGGTTCGGTGTTGTGGGCGGAACCTGCTGGATGTCTTCTTCGTTCATTCTTCTGTACTCCGGTGATTGTTGGGATTGGGGTGAAACGGCAAGGTCGGTCTAACGGTCATCTTGTCACTGCGACTGCTCATTGTTTGGCTTCCAGGTCCAGTCGTCCTTCGCGCACCCACTGGTCTACTTCAGAGAGTTTGAACTTGTACAGTTTGCCGACCCTGTAGGCGGGCAAGAGTCCCTCTTTGATCCAGTTACGGATGGTGTCTTTGCTGACTGTCAGGTGATCGGCTACTTGTTCTAGATTCACCCAGGGTTCGTTGACGTCGTTCGTCATGATCTGCCTCCCCACAGTGCGTTGGCGATGCCCTGCATTGGGGCGCTTGCAGCTCCTAGAACCCCAAGGAGGTCCACGTTCTTCAGGGCCCAGTGTGTCTGGTTGAGCTCGTTGAATCGGCTATTGCCCCACAGGTCCAACTCTGTGAGCAGATCGTTGATCACCTGTTGAGGGACGGTATCGATCGCACAGTACTCCACGCGGATTCCTGAGCGCAGGATTCTCACGTCGGTCAGACAATCCGACTTACCTTCATAGGAGTCTCGCTTCTTAGAACGCGTGCGGAAGGCAGCCTTAAGCAAGGCGAGCAACGTGCCGCCTGTGAGCCGAACATGCGGCTGTTCAAGCTGGTCCATGGCTACTCCCGAAAATTCCGAACTTTCTGAACCTTCTGAACATGGTCTCGAGGTAGACGCTGAACCTTCTGAACATCACGGTTGATGTCAGAGATGAACGGCAGGGTTCGTTCCATGCTCGAGACGAGATCCAACTGGTTCCCATCAATTCCTAGGAAACTAGTGTAACTCAGGTCCCATCGCGAGCCCGTCAGGGAATTGGGGTGAAAACCTCACCCGTCTGACATACCTCGCACACCGCTACCTACACCTGGGCCGGTGGGAGGTCGCGCTCATGCCCCTGGGCGTGCTGCTCGACCTGGTCGAATGCCACTGGCAACACACCCAACCCGGCCGCAACAGCGCTGAGCCCAGCATCGACGACATCATCCCCGTCGAGATCTGAGTTCGCTTATCGGTCGAAGGGAGGGACATGCCTATTGCGGAGCCTGGGCGGCGTGCTATCTAGAGTTCTCGCTGGCAGAGTTTCTCGCCGGGGCAAGGCCGGGCAAAGTCGTCATCTTGGCATCGGTTAAACTGGGCATAATTGTTCAGCCCGCCTCGGAGCCTTGCTTCTGGGAGCGGGCTGGATCTTTGGGTATTAACCCGATCTTTACTCATCGACCGGCGTCGACGCCAAGGCACTGCCTATAGTTGCCGGTGGCAGGGAGCTGATTCGGCTAACCTCGTTATGGGACGCCAGATAGCGCTCCCATTCCGAGGCCCGTGTTCATGCACGGGCTTTCGCGTAGACGCAGTGTCGGAATAGACGTAACCCCGGCGATGCAGCCGAGGCTGGTGATCGTTCCGGGGTCTTCGTTAACGATGATAGCAGCGGAGGTTACTCAGTGACCAGTGACTCCCACCTCGAGTGGAACCCTCAGGTCATGCTGGACCTCCTGTCACGAGACCGCATGACAACCTATTTGGACGCATGCGAAGGACAGGTAGACGAGGCATTCAGCCTCTACCAACACAACCTCGAAATAGCCGCCTCCATTCAGGGCATGACGGCGATGGTTGAGGTGGTCGTTCGCAACGCTATTGATCGATCTCTCATGGACCTGGTGTCAACGCGAGGTTCAGGCGAAGACTGGTTCGACCTACCCGTCTTGGATATCAAGGCGCGAGCAGATGTACGTACCGCTAGGGACCGCATACGTCGCGTTAAGAAATCGGTTGAGCATTCTCGTGTTCTTGCCGAGTTGTCTTTCGGTTTTTGGCGATTTCTGACTTCAAAGCGTTACCTAACATCGCTGTGGATTCCCGCGACCCAGTACGCCTTTCCCCACGGACATAAAGATGCCCGAACGCGTCAACAACAGGTGTCTGCGGCGTTGACGGACATGACGTTTATTCGTAACCGCGCCGCGCACCTCGAGCCTGTTTTCAGGCGTAATTTAAGCGGCTCTTCGTACTTGGGCGTGGGTCATAGGTTGAGTCCTCCGCTGACGAGGAGTGTGCGGAGGCGGTAGTTTTC